>CAYTJN010000084.1:0-17278 GCA_964438125.1 uncultured Occallatibacter sp. | reverse complement strand
CGGCATCGGTAACTCAACTAAGTCAAATTGCTTTCCGTCAAGGGTCCGCGCGGCCTTCAGCCTTTCCAGATTCTCAGCCAGAGGCGCATGGTTCGGATCGTACTTGTTTGGCTCGATGCAGGTTATAATCGTGGTCGGTCCAGCAAACCTCGCAGTGTCGTCGATGTGTCCATGCGTGTCATCGCCGGCGATGCCCCGATCGAGCCAGAGAACCTGCTCGATGCCTAGATAATCGTGAAAAACTTGTTCCAGCCGCCCGCGGCTCACGCCGGGATTGCGCTGCTGAACTTCGCTGAGCAGGCACTCTTCGGTAGTGAGCAGAATGCCCGCACCGTTTGGGTCGATGGAACCGCCTTCCAGCACAAAACGATGCGAAGAACCATCGGCCAACTCGACCACCGGTTGCCATTGAGGCAAGCCCAGCAACTCCGCCACACGCCCCGGCAACTTATCGTCCAGCGGCCAGTCGGAGTATTTCGCCCACCCATTGAAATGCCAGTTAGTAATGGCAACCTTGCCGTCGGCATTCCGAACGAATATCGGCCCCGAGTCCCGCGTCCAACTGCGATTGGTAGGCCACTGGTGAAAGCTCACCCGGTCGAGATTCGCTCCCGCTCGCTCCAGGATTCCGCACGCGCGCTCTTCGGCCTTATCGTTTTCAACGAGGAGATGCACAAGCTCATGCGCGGCCAACAGGCGCACAATCTCCGCATATACCCACGGAATAGCCTGAAACTTTCCCGGCCAGTCCTTGGGGTTGTGCGGCCAGGCTAACCAAGTGGCCTCGTGCCGTTCCCACTCGGCGGGCATGCGGTAGCCCAGTTCACGCGGCGTCTTGGTCAATGAAATTGGATCGGACATTTCTACTGGCTATCTCCGTCCGCCGGCCAGCTATTCACAGGATCAAGGAATCGCCTGGTGATGGGCGTATAAGCATCGATGCGACGGTCGCGCAGAAAGGGCCAATTACGGCGCGTCTCTTCGATCAACCCGAGGTCGATCTCGCCGATTAGAATCTCCTCCGCATCGTGCGAGGCCTGCGCTACGACGCGGCCAAAGGGATCAGCCAGGAAGCTGCCACCGAAGAACTCAATGCCCGGACCGTCGACGCAATTGCCCTTAATCTCTCCATGTTCCAGACCTACACGATTCACGCCCGCGACGTACACTCCATTCGCAATCGCATGCGATCGTTGGATCGTCTGCCAAGCCGCGACCTGCGCCGCCCCGAATTCTTCTTTCTCCGCCGGATGCCATCCAATTGCGGTCGGGTAGAAGAGCGCCTCCGCGCCTTTGAGTGCGGTGAGCCTCGCCGCCTCCGGATACCACTGATCCCAGCAGACTAGAGTGCCCACGCGGCCAAAGGCAGTATCCACGGCCTGAAACCCCAGATCGCCCGGCGCAAAGTAGTACTTCTCGTAGTAAAGCGGATCGTCCGGAATATGCATCTTGCGATAGACGCCCGCGATGGCTCCATCGGCGTTCAATGTCACTGCCGTGTTGTGATAGAGACCCGGCGCGCGCCGCTCAAAAAGCGAAGCAATGATTGCAACCTGTAACTCACGCGCAAGCTCAGAGAGCCGCGTCGTCGATGGTCCAGGGATCGCCTCGGCCAGATCGAATAGACGCAGATCCTCGCGCTGACAAAAGTATTGCGTGCGAAAAAGCTCCGGCAGGCAGACGACATTCGCGCCCAGCTTCGCCGCCTCGCGAATGTGACCGAGCGCGGCCGCGATGTTGGCCTCTGGCTCCGCGCTCATGCGCATCTGCACCAACCCAACGTTGTACTTGCGCTTTTCTGTCATCAGTAACCGATCCACCCTGCGCAGCTATATAGCAAGGCCAACTCCGCATCGGCGAAATTGGCCTGGAAACTCCGCTGCATGCAATGCTTATTCTTCCAATATCAGCACGGCCGCGGCAATCGTCGTTGTCCACAATCCGCGCTTATCGCCCACCGCCGACTGCGTCACATTGCTCGTTCGCACGATCTTGTTCGAGATGCGATAAATCTCTTTCTTCTCGTCCCAACTCTTGTCAGGATCGAATTCCACGTCCAGAGTGGTGGCCAGCATCTCCGCCGCCAATTCTTCCGCGTACTCGCCAGCCTGGTCCTCGGTCTCGCCGAAACTATGATGTTCGCTTAGGTAGCCGTAGGTATTCCTGTCGGCGGGGATAGCCACGCCGATGCTCGCGACCAGCAGGCGGTGAGCCTCGCGCGTCGAGTTCTCCGCGATCACCGCGAATACCACCTCGCCGGGACTGACGAATTTTAGACCCTCTTTGCGCGTGATCAACTTGCATTGGGGGGGGAAAATGGATGAAACGCGCACCAGATTTTGCGAGGCAATCCCCGCATCTCGAAGCGCTAGCTCAAAGGAGGTCAAACGCTCCTTGTGTTTGCCCACGCCTTTGGTGAAGAAGATCTTCTTCGGCACCATACTGTTTCCCAATTTCTTTGTCTCCTCCTTTTTGTTTGAAATTCAGCAATTAAATATCTTGCACCCGCATGAGTTTAACTCATCCTGAGCCCTTGGAACAGAGTACTTGCTGTTTTTATCACATATTCAACTGTTGAAGCCCATCCTGCGGGAAGCACAGCCTGGATTCGCGTAGCACTCCATGCAGACTGGAACGAAGCCCAGACCAGTCTGTTGAATTGAGAAGAAACGTCACGATGAAACAACTCAGTTGCACTTCAAGCGGTGGTCCGCCGTGACCCGTCTTTAGAGGATTCTCTATAGTATTATCTCTACCATGAACGTCGAGCCCCACCCAGTTGCCGCTGATCACACCGTCGAAATTGGGTGGTGGACGCCTCGCCTCGCAGGTCCAGTGATAGCGGCCGCCACGGTGCGACTGGCCCTGCTCATTTTTTTGCTTGCGCGTATTGGCTCCCGCGCTCTGCTGCAAGCCGACACAAGCAGCTATCTGATTCCGGGTCGCAACCTTCTTCTGCATGGCAGTTTCATCGCGGACAATGCGCCGGACCTAATGCGCACGCCGGGCTATCCGATATTTCTTTCCATTGTTATCCTTCTCGGCGTGCCCGCCGCGGCCTTGGCAAACGTGATCCTTTCGGTGTTCTCGGTGGTTCTCGTTTGGAGGCTGGGGCGGATGGTCTTCGAGGACCCCGGCATCGCGCTCGGTGCGGCCTGGATCTTCGCCTTTGAAGCCGGCTCGGTCTCGTTGTCTGTCGTTCTCTTGTCGGAGACATTGTTTCTCGTCCTCCTTCTGCTGAGTCTGGAGCGGGTGACCACCTTTTTGCGCGGGCGCTGTTTACCCGCTCTTGCCGTGGCTGGGTTGTGGCTTTCAGCGGCGACTTTTGTGCGTCCCATCAGCTATTACTTGCCCTTTGCGCTCGCTGTGGGTTTGTTTCTGGTGTTGCTGCATGAGCCCGGCCTGCGTTGGAAGGCACCCGCGCTGCTTCTGATCCCTGCGCTGGCCTCGGTTGGTGCCTGGCAGGTGCGTAACTGGATTCAAACCGGATATAGCGGGTTCTCGAGTATCTCGGACGTAAACCTCTACTTTCTTACCGCCGCGAACGTGACGGCAAAAGTCGATCATCGCGCAGCCGGCGATGTAATATCCGGGCTTGGCTATTCTGATTTCACTCTCCATAGCGGGCAAGTCTATCTGCAGCAGCCCTACCTGGCGCGGCACCCGGAACAAGCAGGATGGAATCAGAGTCAGCTTTTGGCCTATCTGCACTCCGAGGCCGTCCATGTAATTCGAGATCACCCCTTAGTTTATTTGCGCTTGTGTCTTGTCGACATGCTTAAGATGCTTTTTACCCCCGCGACCTATGGCTTAAGCCGTCCGATCGTTCCGAAAGCGCCTACCTATTCCATCACCATTGCGAACCAGGGATTGGCCGCTTGGCGGCTCATACTGGCCAGAGCCCAGGCGCATCCTCTCGTGGTGATTGAATCCGCCGTTTTTGGAATTCTGCTGCTTGCCCTGTACCTGTTTGCCGCAAGGGGACTGTTGCGCGGCGACGCACGCGCGGCTTGCCTCTATTTGTTGTTAGGAACGTCGGTTTATTTTCTTGCCCTATCGGCTGCATCGGTGATGGGGCCATTGGCCACTCCGCGCTATCGGATACCCGTCATGCCCGTCGTTTGCATCCTTGCGGCTGCTGGCCTTCGGCGCACAAAGGATGAAGGCGCATCCCGGCCGCAGTGCCCGTAGAGCGACTTTTATCCCTGCGCTGCGTTTAATAGATCATGATGCGTTTGCGTTGGTTTGGAATCGCCGTTTTCACCACAACTATTGGCTGCAATGCCGCACTGGCACAAGCGCCGTTGAAGGTCCAAGCTAAGCAAACCTCTGCGACCAGTCAGCCGGCTGCTGCGGTTGATTTGGACTGGACTCCCTCCGCCCTGTCGCGGCTCAGTGCGCAGGCTGCCACCAAATCGAGCTTTACCCTGGACCGGTCGATGCTCGCCGTGGCCTCCGGCATGATCTCAGATTCCGATCCGGAGACGCGCCAGGCGATTGGCAAGATTGACGGCGTTAGCGTGCACTTGCTCCGTTTCGGGGCCGCTGGCATAACGGACCAGGCACAGGTGGAGGCGCTTCGTGAGGCCTACCATCAGCGCGGCTGGAAGCACCTGGTCACTACAACCAACGCCGGAGGCCCGGTCCACGATGGAACCACCGACGTCTGGGTAACGATGGAAGGCGTGAATGTGCGCGGCGCGGTGGTTCTGGTGGAGTCGCCAAGGAACCTCACGCTTGTCACGCTCAAAGGCGATCTGAGCCCGGTGGATCTGCTCCACCTGCGCGGCCACTTCGGTATCCCGCGCTTTGAGGACGACAACCTCAAGGACACGAAGGAGCAATAGCTAAGCATCATCCCGGTCTCGCCATTGCAATCCCTGAATCCCGAATGGTAGCCTCAACCTCTAACGATGTTGGGGAAGGGGTCTTTCAGAGACGATGCAAGCCACCTATAACGGACTGGAATTGCCGCAAGACGGTCAACCGATCGAATACAACAACGGGCAGATCATGGCCCCCGATCATCCCATCATCCCTTTCATCGAAGGCGACGGCACGGGACGCGACATCTGGAAAGCCTCGCAGCGGGTCTTCGACGCCGCGGTCAACAAAGCCTACAGTGGCAGACGAGACATTCGCTGGTTTGAGATATTCGCCGGCGAAAAGGCCTTTCGCCAATTCGGCCAGTGGCTGCCCGACGACTCCGTAGCTGCGGCCCGCGATCTCAGAGTCTCAATCAAGGGACCGCTAACCACTCCCATCGGCGGCGGCATCCGCTCGCTCAACGTGGCCTTGCGGCAACTTCTCGACCTTTATGCCTGCGTGCGACCAGTCAAGTATTACCAGGGCGTTCCCAGCCCCGTGAAGCATCCCGAGCGGGTCGACATCGTCATCTTTCGCGAGAATACCGAGGACGTCTACGCGGGCATCGAGTTCAAGCAGGGCTCGCCGGATGCCGTCAAGCTGATTGATTTTTTGAATAACGATCTGCTCGCCAAGACGAAGAAACAGGTGCGAGCCGACTCCGGCGTAGGCATCAAGCCCATCTCCATCTTCGGGTCCAAGAGATTGGTCCGCTACGCTATCCGAGCTGCTCTGGAACAGGGCCGCAAGACCGTCACCCTGGTTCACAAGGGCAATATTCAGAAGTTCACCGAAGGGGCATTTCGCGAATGGGGATACGAGGTCGCAACCCAGGAGTTTCGCGCCGAGACCGTCACTGAGCGCGAGAGTTGGATTCTCGGCAACGCCGACGCCAATCCCGGCCTGACTATTCAACAAAATGCAGCGCTCATCGAGCCTGGTTTGGAATTCGGCTCGCAAGCCTTCCGCGACTCGCTCTTCGCAGAGGTCAAAGCCGTCCTCGACTCCATCGGCAAGACCCATGGGAATGGTGCATGGAAGGATAAAATTCTGGTCAACGACCGCATCGCCGACTCCATCTTCCAGCAGATCATCATCCGCCCCGAGGACTACAGCGTACTGGCCACAACCAACCTCAACGGCGACTACATCTCCGATGCAGCGGCGGCGCAGGTCGGCGGCCTCGGCATCGCACCCGGCGCGAATATCGGCGATGGCTATGCTGTCTTTGAGGCGACACACGGCACCGCACCAAAATATGCCGACAAAGACGTGATTAATCCCGGTTCGGTGATCCTCTCCGGCGTCATGCTACTCGAGTTCATCGGCTGGAAGGAAGCTGCCAATCTGATCGAGGCGTCGCTGGAAAAGACGATCCTGCAAAAGTTCGTAACCTACGACTTCGAACGCCAGACCGCCGGCGCAACCAAAGTAGGCACCAGCGAATTCGCGACACGCATCATCGGCAACATGTGACGACAGCCGTCAGCGAGCTTCTCTCAGTGGTCAGCTGAACACTAACTGATGGCCGACATCTGAGAGCTGAAAAGCTGCTTCACCATTCCCCAAGGAGGAAAGAAATGCGCAAGAAGGTAAGCATCATCGGTGCCGGCAACGTTGGCTCGACCGCGGCACACTGGCTCATGGCCAAGGAACTGGCCGATGTGGTTTTGATCGATGTTGTCGAGGGCGTGCCCCAGGGCAAGGCTCTCGACCTGCTCCAGGCTCTTCCAATCGAAAGATCCGACGTCCACATCACCGGTTCCAACGACTACGCCGACACCGCCGACAGCGACATCGTCATCATCACAGCCGGCCTTCCGCGCAAGCCCGGCATGAGTCGCGACGACCTGCTGCACACCAATTACAAAATCATGACCGATGTGGTCAAAAATGTGGTCGCCTATTCGCCGGAGACGGTGCTCATCGTCGTTTCTAACCCGCTCGACGCCATGGTGCAGGCAGCTTACAAACTCTCGGGCTTCAATCGCGAACGAGTTATCGGCATGGCGGGAATACTGGATTCCGGCCGCTTCAAGAGCTTCATCGCCGAAGAGCTTCAAGTAAGCGTCGAAAACATGAGTTGCCTTGTCCTCGGCGGCCATGGCGATATGATGGTCCCGCTTATCCGCTACACCACGGTCGCTTCCATTCCTATCACTGAATTGCTTTCCAAGGAGCGCATCGACGCCATCGTCCAGCGCACCCGTGATGGCGGCGGCGAGATCGTGAAATACCTCAAAACCGGCAGCGCCTACTACGCGCCTTCAGCGGCGGCCGTCGAAATGGCCGAAGCTATTCTCAAGGATAAGAAAAAAATCCTTCCTTGCGCGGCGTATCTCCAGGGCGAATACGGCATCAACGGCTACTACATGGGTGTGCTCTGCAAGCTAGGCGCGGCCGGCCTTGAACAGATCATCGAGATCAAGCTCAACGAAGAGGAGCGTGCCGCCCTCATGAAAAGCGCTGCTTCCGTCAAGGAGCTCTGCGATGTCATTGGCGTTTAGCCGTCGGTCAATCCAGCGGAGCGAAGGTCTTCCCGGTCTGAATGAGCGGCCGGGATCGGTCTGCTTCTCCCTTGCTTTCTCTTCCTCCTTTAGGATGAGAAGAATCTAGTCCGATAGGAGGTTGCCGACCCCATCTCCGCACCTTCATTGTCAATAGACTGACATGAGAAAGCTTCCCCTTTCCCTTTTTCTTCTTTTGATCACGGTTAATGGTTACGCGCAAGAGGGCTCGCAAGAGGGCGCCCTGGGCGGGTTCTATAGCCATTGGGAGGCGCGCACCAACGCCATCCAATCCAAGCAGCCCGGTTGGGCTGTCCCGCTGGTCACCACTTACACCGGGCTCTTCCAGGTCTTGCGTACCGACATTCTCAGGCAAACAACGCCATCGCTCACCCATACGTGGAACTTCGACAATAGCAAGGGAGTCAACCTGATTCCTTCGAACCGAACCGAAGTGGCAATCAATCTGCCGCCCTACATCGAGCACAACTCAACCGTCAAAGATGGCGCGGGCGACATGTCATTTCTCGGCAAAGTTCGCATCGCCAGTGGAAATGCACAGCATGGCGCCTACACTCTGTGCGTTTTTGCGATTGCCACCATCCCCACCGGCAGTTACAAAAATGGCTCAACCGATGCCAGCGTGGCTCCGTCGCTAGGCGCGGGCAAGGGCTTCGGGCACTTCGATGTGCAGTCAACCGTGGGCGCCACGCTGCCCACGGGCAATTCAGCCTACATCACCGCCGGTCGTCCCATCGCATGGAACACTGCCGCGCAAATGCACATAGGCAAGCTCTTTTGGCCCGAGATCGAAAGCAACGCCATCTTCTACAAGGGCGGAACCAACGACCGCAAGATTCAAGAGTTCGTCACTCCGGGCCTGATCGTGGGTAAGTGCAGTCTCCATCCCGCCGATGCAAGATCGCGTCCGGGACTGGCTTTCGGCGCGGGGATGCAGATTGCTACCAGCCACTTCCATACCTACAACCACGGACTCATTCTCACGGCTCGGTGGATCTACTGAAGGTTTGCCGCTCTACCGCTTTACAAACTCCACGACCTTGGGCCCGATCTGAGCCGTGCACTGGCCAGGCGCCAAATGACCGCAGCCGGGAACGACTTCAAGTTCGGAGTGCGGAATAAGGGAATGGATTCTCTCGCCCTGGCTGAGTGGAGTAATCCGGTCTTCAGCACCCCATACGAGTAAAACTGGCATTCTCAGCCCCGTCAGCAGATCGTCGGTAGTGTCTTGACCGGTGAGCATCGAGCTGACCGCGCGATGAATCACCCATGCATGCCTGCTCGATTCGCGCAGGATGTCCCGTGCGACGAACCCTGGAATCGTTGGTGGACGAGGCATAAGCAATTCGTCCAGTTGGTCAAGCTCAGCGGTCGAAACAGGTGTAAACAGACGCGTTTCCCAGGCCGGTTTCTCGTGAATGCCCGCCGAGTCAAACAGCATCAGCCGTCTTACCCGCTCCGGATGTTCGCCGGCCACTCGCTGCACAATCCACCCGCCCATTGACCAGCCGCCAAGGTCGACCTGCTTCAGCCCCAGCCCGTCGAGAAATCCGATCACAGCGCCCGCCTGATCGTGAATCGAATAGGAGAAATCGGCCGGCCTTTCGCTGCGTCCGAAGCCAGGCAGATCAGGCATGTAAACGCGGAAACCTGCTTTCACGAGATATGGCGTTAGCATCCGCCAATCCTCCGCTTGCCCGCCCAGCCCATGCACGAGCACTACAACCGAGCCGCCGGCAGGCCCTGCGGCAAGGTAGTGCACCCGATGGCCCGCAACCTGAACCCAACGGCTCTCTTCGCCAGAGAGGAACTCCCGCGCATACAACGCTTCATTGAAATAGCTGACGGGTCGCGCCCAAAATCCAATCCCGCCAACTAGAGCAAGCGCGCCCGCAACGCACAGAAGCCTCTTGGCCGCTTTCATAGGCCCTCTCGCACGGAATGATAAGCTCGGAAGCAACTCCTCCGTTCGCATTCTATCCATTGCACCACCAACTTCTTCTCCCGTCTTTGCGCGCTGGTCGTCTGGCCGCCGCATGATTTACCCTCAGAGTCGTTATGAAACTTGAAATTAGACTTTTTCTTCCTTCTCTGGTCGTGGCGCTTGCCGCCTCGGCGTGCGCCCAAACCTCCGCGAAGCCGGCCGATGCTCTTCCTGACGCGCCCGCCGCTACCGCCGCTGCAATGATTCATCCCAACGGCCCCACCGTCGTGATGGACACCTCCATGGGCCGCATCACATGCCAGTTCTTTCAAAGTCAGGCGCCCAGGACGGTGGCCAACTTCATCGCCCTGGCCAATGGTACAAAGGATTGGACGGACCCAACCACCAACAAGCTGCAACACAACAAGCCCCTTTACGATGGCACCATCTTTCATCGCGTCATCCCCGACTTCATGATCCAGGGTGGCGACCCGGCCGGCACAGGCATGGGCGATCCAGGATATAAGTTCGCAGATGAATTCGACCCCAATCTTGGCTTCGATGTTCCCGGCCGTCTCGCCATGGCCAACTCCGGGCCCAACACCAACGGAAGCCAGTTCTTCATCACCACTGTGCCCACCGAATACCTCAACGGCCGCCACACCATCTTCGGCCAATGCGATGCATCCGGCCTCCTGGTTGCCAAGACCATCACACTTGTCCAGCGCGACAGCAACGACAAGCCCGTGACTCCAGTCGTCCTGAAAAAAGTGACGATCGTTCCCGAGAGCCAGCCCGCTACGCCCTCCGCGACACCCGCCGCGCCCAAACCGTGATTTGAGTGCCCCAGGTCCGGACCTTTCGGACCTGGGAATCCAAGAACCGCAAATCCTCAAACGTATCCCCAGACGTATTCAGGAGTATTTCATCTCGGGTTTGCAACTTCGGACATTCGGAGCTGAGAACCCAAAAGACCAGAGGAGCATCACATGCCATTAGCAACAGGAACTTACGCCGTCTTCTCGACTACCGAAGGCAAGATCACCGTCCGGCTCTTTGAGTCCGACGCGCCCATTACCGTCAAGAACTTCATCGAGCTTGCCGAGGGCTCCAAGGAGTGGACCCATCCTGACACCCGCAAGAAATCCACCGACAAGCTCTTCGACGGCACCATCTTCCACCGCGTCATTCCGGACTTCATGATCCAGGGAGGCGACCCAAGCGGCACTGGAATGGGCGGACCCGGCTATCGCTTCGGAGACGAGACCAAAGGCTCGCCTCATAAGTTCGACAAGCCGGGAAAACTGGCCATGGCCAACAGCGGCCCCGGCACCAACGGCTGCCAATTCTTTATCACCGTTGCCCCTACACCCTGGCTCACCGGCAACCACACCATCTTTGGCGAAGTCATCGAGGGCCAGGAGATCGCCGACAAGATTTCCAAGGTCCCCCGCGCCGCCCAGGACAAGCCCAAGACGCCGGTCATCCTCCAATCCGTCGTCATCGAGCGGGTCAACTAGAGCAAGATCAAAGTTCTCATCCGTAACTCCAGAATAGAGCTGCGAGATCTTTCCCAGGTGTGTCGTGAGAGTTGCGGGAGCGGGTAAAACAAAAGGGGCAGGAAACAAGAGGCGTTTCGTGCCCCCTATCCTGCCCCTCGTTTTCTAACCGGTTGGCCGAGCGTTGAACTTACCCGTCGAGGCTCAACTCTCCCGCGAAATAACTCTCAATCACGCGCCGCCCAGGTTTCTCGCCACTCGCACTTTCTACCGCGTCGCCGTCGCAGCAAACTTCTTCACCATCACCAGCAGCAGCTTGCGGTCGCCCTCATTGAGATTTGTGGAATAGCGGCGGATCTGGGTCAGGAAGCGAAGCTCCTCGTCGGAGAGCTTTTGCAGATTGGGCTGGCGGCCCAGCGATTCGTCGGCAAAGAACTGGGTGATGGGCAGATCGAGCGCCCTCGCAATCTTCGAGAGCGTGTCCAGCGACGGCACGGTGTGGCCGTTTTCTACGCGGGAGAGGTAGCAGCGCAGCAAGCCGGTCTTTTTCTCGATGTCTCCCTGGGAAAGCCCTTTTTGCAGCCGATGGGCGCGGATAGCGGTGCCAATCTTGATCACGAGTCTTCCCCTTTTCGATTGCCTACCGAATTTACTTGCAAGGTAGCAATCAAGAGATTATTAACATAATGGTTAACATGATCCAGGGGCATTTGCAAGGACATTTATCGCAGCTCTTGAACAAGGTGGCCCGCTGCCACCCGGCACCGCATGGAACGGCCACGCGCATGAAAAAGGCATGAACCCGTAAACTTTGGCGATCGCTGACCGTCTGAGTATGTACTGGGCGCAAAATGGCGGGGCACAACCATGCGGCATAGAACCATGGCGTGGGGACTGGTGGTGAAGGTCTTTTTGGCTGGCGGCCTTGCCGCCCTGGCCCAGTCGCCAATCACGCCCCGGCCCCAGCCAACTACGACAGGTCCAGCCTCCGGCGCAGCCGGTCCGCAGGCGCCGTTATCAGCGTTGACCGGCGGACGGCTGCATGGCGTGGTCAAGAGCGGCAGCATCCCGCTGCCCGGCGTGACGTTAACCGCACAAAACACGCTGTCCGGCAAGCGAGTCCAAACCATCACCGACATCACTGGCTCCTGGTCGATGAGCCTTTCGCAGAACGGCCGCTACGTCGTTCGCACGCAGTTCGCGGCCTTCGCGCCCGGCGCACAAGAGGCCGTGCTCAACGCTGCCAACCACGACCAGATTTTGAATTTCGAGTTAGTGCTGGCCTCGCGCGCCGCCCAGCAGGAACAGCGCGAAGAACAAGGGGCGCAAGTGTCGCCGGTGGTGAATGCCATCCGGCAACTGGCAGCGAACGGCGCGCAAAACCTTAGCCTGATAAGTGCCCTGGGCGCAGACACCGAGACTCAGTCCGGGGCCTCAGGCGCGGCGGGAGCTTCTTTGCCTTCGGTTGCCGGTAACTCCGATTTTGCAGGCGACTCGGTGGCGATCAGCGGTCAGGCTGGCGCAGTCAGCCCTCTTGCCGGTCTCGATATGGATCGCATTCGCGACGCCGTCGAGACTCTTCGCGCCCAAGGCGCATTGCCGGGTGGACAGAATGGAGCAGGGGCAAACTTCGGCGGTTTTGGTGGCGGAGGCGGCGGCCTCTTTGGAGCCGGCGGGGGATTGAGCGCGGGCGCTCTTGGAGGCGGTTTTGGCGGAGGCCGGGGCAACTTCCGCGGCTTCAACCCCGGCCAACCACACGGAGCCATCTTCTGGTTCGGCAGCAACGCGGCGCTGAACGCTGAACCTTTCAGTCTGCGCGGCCAGCCGCAGGAGCAGCCACCTTCCGGCAGTAATCGCTTCGGCCTCACGTTTATGAGCGCCCCTTACCTGCCACACTTCACCAAGCCTAGCGGTAAGGACACTGTCTTTCTTACCCTCAGCGGAACTCGCAGCTCATTGCCGCTCGATGAGTACGCGACAGTGCCGACGGACGGCAACTTTGGGACGGCGAACGAGAGGGCAGGCGATATCCCAGGTCTTCCGACTCCAGTTACACCCGTTCAGACAGCAACCAATCTTCTTCAATACTTCCCGACACCCAACCTGCCCGGATATGTTCAAAACTATCATCTGCTCACCACTGAGCAATCGAACACAACGCAGGCAGGCGTGCGTTACATGCGCAGCCTGGGTAAGAACGCTACGTTGATCGGGCTAGGCGGTCGAGGTGGCGGCGGAGGTCGCCGATCGCAGAGCCAGGGCCTGCGCCAGAGCATCAACCTCAACTACAACTGGACCGACTCGGCTTCCGACAACGTAAATATCTTTCCCCGGTTAGGTGGAAAGAATGCCTCGCACTCTAACTCGCTACAAGCCGGCTACACGATTGGCTACCACAAGATCACCAGTATTTCCAATATCAATTGGAATCGCAGCGCGAGCCAGGCGACCAATTTCTTTACCAATGTCTCTGACATAGGCACTAACCTGGGCATCGGCGGCATCAACAGCACTCCGTTGAATTACGGTTTGCCTGACATCGTTCTCGGTAACATCCAGGGGCTCAATGAGCAGCAGCCCAGCTTCTCGCTTGCACAAACTATCTCGGCCTCCGAGGCCTTGAGCTTGATTCACGGCAAGCAAAATCTGCGCTTCGGTGGCGACTATCGCCGCGCGCATCGCGATTTCCTGGGAAGCTCGAATGCAACCGGGACATTCCTGTTCAGCGGTGTTTTCACCGGCTCGCCTCTGGCGGACTTTTTACTCGGTCTGCCACAGGAGACCACGATCGACGCGGCCGCCGGCAAGAGCTACCTACGCGACAATGTGATGGATGTCTACGCGCAAGACGATTGGCGCGCGCGGCCCAATCTCACGTTGAACTTCGGGCTGCGCTATGAATTCTTCGCGCCTTACACCGAGAAGTACAACCGTCTCGGCATGGTGGATACCAACCCCGGCGCGGGCTTCACCGCGAATCCCAATGAAGTAGCGCCGGGCGGAAATTCTTCGAGCGGAAGATTGCCCGATTCGCTGGTGTTTCCCTTCCGAACGGCCTTTGCGCCGCGTTTCGGAGCCGCGTTGCGGTTGCCCAAACAGACAGTGCTGCGGGCTGGTTACGGCATCAACTACACGGTCGGCCAGTACGCTACCTTTGCCTCCACCCTGGCGCGACAACCAATCGCAGATCAGCCATTGTTCATCAACGAGCAGACCAACGAAGCCGGCTCTGCCTGCATCACGCTCACTCTGGCCGACGGGTTCTGTCCAATCGCCGCTAGGCCAGCCCTCGGCAACTACGAGTTAGACCCGCATTATCACCTCCCCTACGTGCAGGTGTGGAATCTGGATATTCAAAAGACATTCCCTTGGAACGTTGTTCTGAATGCAGGCTACAACGGATCAAAAGGGAGTAACTTGGATATCACCAGCGCGCCACGTCCCACCAGCTACATCTTCAACTATGAGCAGTCGAGCGCCTTCTCGCGCTTCAACGCCGGCACTCTAAGAGTGAATAAGCGGCTTTCAAACGGCATTGCGGTGGGCGCGAACTACAAGTATTCGCACTCGATCGACAATGCCGGCTCGGTGGGCGGAACATCGACAGTGGTGGCGCAGAATTGGCGAGACCTGGCCGCCGAGGAGGGTAACTCGAGCTTCGATGTGCGCCACCAGGTGACTGGAACTTATCTTTACGAGTTACCGTTCGGAAAGGATAAGTTCTGGGTGACGAGCGGAGTCGGGTCCCATATCCTTGAAGGTTTTTCGGTTTCCGGCAGCTATACCTTTGCTACCGGTCTACCGCTCACTCCGAGTTATCAGGCTGCTGCGAGCGACGTGGCTCGCGGCACTGCAGGAACGCTGCGTCCGGATCGCGTTCCAGGAGTTTCGCTTACAGCAGGAGCCGGTTCACAGAACCATTGGTTCAATACCGCAGCCTTCGTAAAGCCTGCCGGCGCCTATGGTACGGCCTCGCGCAACTCGATTGCCGGGCCGGGGAAGATTCTGAACAGTATGTCGCTCTCGAAGACCATGCAACTGGGCGATACGCGCAGCTTGGAGTTTCGCGCGACGGCAAGCAATGTCTTCAACACGGTGCAGTACTCCGGCGTCGACACCAATGTAGATTCGCCAACCTTTGGACAGGTCGTGTCCGCTGGCGCGATGCGGGCATTTCAGTTTACGTCGCGATTCAGGTTTTAGAGAAGCGGTGGAGTTAGCTTTTTACGAATGCTTATGAGATGTGGGGCGCACATGATCGGCAAAGGATTCGCGGCGCTGGCGCTGATGCTCGCGTACACTCTGCCCGCGCGTACGCAAAGCTCGGATCAGACGCAAGTTTCCAACTCGCCGCGGAGCGGATTCGTGTTGAAGATGAGCGGCGAGTTAGTGTTGACCAATGTAGTGGCACGCGACGCAAAGACCGGCGAACTGGTGCGGGGCCTCCAACAAAACGACTTCAGTATCTATGAGAACGGCAAACAGCAACAGATTGCGAGCTTCGACTTCGAGACGGTGGAGATGGCGACGCCGCTCAACGAAGCCACCGTAAGTGGACTAGCAGCGGGAGCGAGTGGCGGAAAGGCAGTGGTGGTCGCGCGGCCCGAGGAGTTGCGGAATCATCGACTGATTGTCATGTTCTTCGATCTGACTTCGATGCAGCCGGAAGATCTGGATCGCAGCGTCGCGGCGGCACAGGAGTTCTTGCGCACCAAGATGCAGCCTGCCGATCTTGTAGCGCTGGTTTCGCTGGGCGACACACTCAAGGTGGATCAAGACTTCACGGCCGACAAGAATGCGCTGATCAATGAAGTGGGCATCTATAACGGCACTGAAGGCCAAGGTTTTGAGCCGGGAGCCAATGCAAACTCGAATCAGGTGGAAGATACGACCGGATACACGCCCGACGAAAGCGAATATAACGACCTCAATACAGACCGTGAATTGTTCGCGCTCAGAGCTGTTTCGAAGTCGCTTGAAAAGATTACGGAGAAGAAGTCGCTGCTCTATTTCTCCGGCGGCATCTCGCGGGATGGCATTGAGAATCAGGCTTCACTGCGGTCTGCGATCAACGCTGCCGTGCGCGCCAATCTGGCTATCTATAGCGTGGACACGCGCGGTTTGCAAGCGATCTCTCCGCTGGGCGACGCCTCGACCGGCAGCTTGCGCGGGACTGGAGCCTTTAATGGCGGCGCGCTGACGAATAATATGAACGCCAACTTTGCCACGCAAGAAGTGATGGCCACGCTTAGTTCCGACACAGGCGGCAAGGCGTTTTTCGATAGTAACGATTTTGCTCCCGCCTTTGCACAGGTACAGCGCGACTCATCGGCCTATTACGCAATCGGCTTTCATAGCTCGAATCCAGCGCGCGACGGCCGCTATCGCAAGCTGACCATCAAAATCAAACGGCCCGGAATCAAACTCGAATACCGGCCCGGCTACTATGCGCCGGCTGACTTCAAGCACTCCGGCAAGGAAGACCGCGAGCAGGAGCTTCAGGATCAGTTAGCCAGCGACTTACCCGCAACCGACATGGCGGTTTATCTCGATGCGTTGTACTTCAGATTGGATGAGAACCGATTCTTTGTGCCGGTTTCGTTGATCGTTCCGGGGTCGCAGATTCCGTTTGTCAAGGGCGGCGACAAAGACAAGGCCACACTGGACATTATCGGCACGGTAACCGACGAGGCCAAGCGACCCATCGGGCAGGCGCGCGAGACGGTGAAGCTCAATCTCGACCCATCGTTGCAGGCGAAGCAGAAGAACATTCAATACACCACCAGCTTTAACCTGCCACCGGGCAAGTACCACTTGAAGTTTGTCGTTCGCGAAAATCAGACGGGACGAATGGGCTCTTTCGAAGCCGACGTGACGCTACCTGAGATGAAGAAGGCGCCGCTCAAAATGAGTTCCATCGTCCTGGCGTCGATGCGCCAGCCGAGCAAGAAGACGAGCCCTCTGATTCGCGGCGGCGAAGAGTATGTGCCCAACATCAGCCACGTTTTTCGCCAGGACCAGCACCTCTATCTGCTCTATGAAATCTATGCACCGGCGCGTGAAAAGCCAGCTGAGAACCAGCCGAAAGGAAGCAAACCGGGCATCAATCTCCTCAGCAGCCTGGAGTTGATTCAAGGCTCGGCAAAAGTTTATGAGACGCCGCTGGTGCTGGCAAAGGCCGTTAATGTTGAAGGACGCGACGCGGTGGCGATTGAGTTGGACGTGCCGCTCAGCGGACTGAAGCCGGGGCAGTATCTTTGCCAGTTGAATGTGATCGATGACGCTGGAGGCAGCTTCGCATTTCCTCGCTTTGCCGTGCTGGTGAAGGAGCCTGCGGCGGCGACGGCGAGCGTTCCTGGCATGAGCCAGTGAATCGGATGTGTTGCACAAATAATTACCTGCAAGGTGAGCCACTTGCAAAATACGCTGCGGGCTCTGGTTTTTAGCGGAGAGATTGAACG
>CAYTJN010000083.1:0-17603 GCA_964438125.1 uncultured Occallatibacter sp. | reverse complement strand
CGTGTCTCCCGGCTCTAAGAGAGCATTTTTACTCGCCCTCTGAACCATGTTGACAGTTGGAGTGTCTCTCATGTTCGCGGGGCGTTCCGTGACGGCCGTCACAGTGTCGTGTAACAACTTTTTAAGACCTGGCCGCTGTGTCAATTCAAACAGATGCCAGCCGAATTCGGATGGTCAATCCCGAACACATCGAGCAGAAAGCGAAGCCGCTTCAAGAAAGCACTTTCTTTTCAAATCCTGCATAAGAGTGGTTGACAAAGCGCGCCGCGGCTTCGAAAATCGGAGTTTCAGCTCCTTCCGAGGAAGACCTTCCCGTGACAGCTCTTTTGAATACGGATCTGGGCGCAACACCTTTGCTGGGCCGCGGCAAAGTTCGGGACCTTTATGCAGTGGGCGACGCCTTGCTCCTGGTGGCCACCGACCGCATCTCGGCCTTCGACCATGTGCTGGCGACGGGTATACCGGGCAAGGGCAAGATTCTGACGCAGATGTCCTTGTTCTGGTTTGATCTGGTTTCCAGCCTGGTTCCCAACCATCTGATCACAGCCGAGGTCAGCGAATTCCCTTCCTCCTTGCACCCTTATGAGGACCAACTGCAGGGTCGATCGATGCTGGTCAAGCGGGCCGCGATGTTTCCCGTCGAATGCGTGGTGCGCGGCTACCTGACAGGCTCCGGCTGGAAAGAATACCGGGCGAGCAGCTCTGTTTGCGGTATTCCGTTGCCCGCCGGTCTTCAGGACGGTTCGCGGCTGCCGCAGCCTTTATACACTCCATCGACCAAGGGTGAGGCCGGCACGCACGATGAGAACATCTCCTATGCAGCAACTGAGAAGGCGATCGGCGCGACCGACGCAGCGGAGTTGAAGCGCCTTACACTCGCTATTTATAACCAGGCCGCCGCACACGCTGAGTCGCGGGGCCTGATCCTGGCCGATACAAAGTTCGAGTTTGGCAGGACACCCGAAGGAATCATTCTGGCCGATGAGGTGCTAACGCCGGACTCTTCACGTTTCTGGGAGGCCGCGGAATGGAAGCCGGGCGGGGCGCAGCCGTCATTCGATAAACAGTTCGTGCGCGATTATCTTGAGTCGATTCATTGGAACAAGCAGCCGCCCGCACCGGGACTGCCGGATGAGGTTGTGGAGCGCACACAGGCCAAGTATCTTGAAGCCTTTCGCCGACTGACGTGGCGGGATTTAAATCTATAGGCACAGGCGGAGCGTGGATGGAGCACGGCATGCAGTGGGTGGATTGGGCAATCCTGTTGGTCATGGTGCTTTCGGTGCTGGGCGGGCTGGCGCAAGGTTTCTTTCGCTCAATCTGCGCACTGGGAGGCTTGCTGCTGGGCCTGGCGCTTGCGGCTTGGAATTATGCTCGACTTGCGGCTTTACTCTTGCCTCTGGTGCGTATCAAACCGCTGGCCGATACGATAGGATTTTTGCTCATTGCGATTTTGGTGATGGGACTGGCCGCCCTTGTGGGCACGGTTCTCCATAAGACCTTTCACGGGATGGGTCTAGGTTGTCTGGACAGGCTCGCCGGGGCAGTCTTCGGTTTTTTTCAAGGCGCTTTGCTGGTCATGCTGATCGTTCTGGCTACGGTGGCGTTCTTTCCTCAGGCCCAGTGGCTGGCCGAGGCCAAACTACCCCGATTGTTTTTCGGAGCATGTCATTTGAGCACGCATATGAGTCCGGCAGAGTTGGCCGACCGTGTTCGTCACGGACTCAGGTTGCTCGAAGCAGATTCACCTCGGTGGCTGCATCCCCGCGGCCATGGATTTTGATGTGAAACAGGGACAGAGCATTAGTGAGTGTGGCAAGCTAACAGAGAAAGAAGAGGTTGGCGTGAGACGAGAACTGGACATCCTGGTAACGCAAATGCATTCCAGCGGCATCCGCTATGAGGACGCGGTCCGCGAATTCAAGAGGCAGTATCTGCGTGAAGTCTTGCTGGCACATCGGGGAAACCAGTGCAAGGCGGCCGAGGAGATGGGAATCCATCGTAATACGCTAAGCCGCATCATGGCGGAATTGGGCCTGAGCCTGACCGAAGTACGCGCTAGCCTCAAGCGTCCGCCGCACAGCGAACGTCCTGTCTATAGCGCCCCACGCCAGCTCTATCGCCAAGGCTGAACGCGCAACCGAGGACATGCTTAATACCCCGACCACTGAAGCGCGCATCTACATAAAACCTGGCTTTGCCTGGGATGAGCAGAACGCGTATCTGTTCGACATTGACGGCACGCTGCTACGCAACCGCGACCGCATCCACCGCGAATCTTTCATCGTCGGGGTTCAACAGGTGATGGGGGTTGACACTCAGCAGGTTCTATTTCTTACGCCCGGCGGCACCGATCCCGCTATTCTCAGCGATGCTTTTGAGAAAGCGGGCATCGCCTGTGACACGAAGGGATCGCAATGGACCGCAATTCTCGAGGCGATGTACCGATCCTGTGAAGAGCGGCGGCGCGAAATGGATATTCGGATCATGCCGGGGGTGGAGGAGGTTCTCGCCCACCTTGCGCAGAGAGGTGCATTGTTAGGAGTGGCCACAGGGAATTTGGAAATGATCGGCTGGATTAAGATTGAAGAGGCTGGCCTTCGCGAATTGTTCAGCTTTGGCGGCTTTAGCGACCATTTTCCGGTTCGCTCGGAGTTGGTGGCCGATGCGGCACGCAAAGCCCGACGGCTGGCCGGAGAGAATGCTCGCATCTGCGTGGTAGGCGATACTCCTCGGTACATTGCCGCGGCTCATGCCAACCAACTTCCCGTGATTGCCGTTGCCACGGGACACTTCGGTTTTGACGAGCTACTTGAAGGCCGGCCAGAGGTCTGCGCATCGTCACTCGCCGATCTGCTCGCAACAAAACGGACGGTACGAGAATGAAAAAGCCATCTGGTTTGGTCTTACACGATGTCCAGAGGGAGCTTGGCATGAGGGCTGTCTCAGTGACCTGTCCGTCCGATAGCGGCGTTTGGACTAGGCTTCAGGTGGCCTTTTTTTGCAGCCTGCTCATGGCGTTTGCCACCAGCGTTACAGAGGCGCAGGCGACAGCGCCGGCAAATCCCTCCACCGCACCACCCGCAAGCACAAGCGCCGGCGGGGGGACCGCTCCCGCTGCAGAGGTGGGCCCTGCGAAGCCGGTGCGCAACTCCGCGCGAAGAAAAGCAGCCAAGCTTTACCTTGCGGCAAGCAAGCTCTTTGAAAAGGAGAACTTTGAAGAGGCCTTGCAGCGCTACCAGCAAGCAGCCGCGCTTGATCCTGGCAATCCCGACTACCCATTGGCGGTTGACGTGGCTCGCAGTCACCTGGCGACGGCACTCATTCAGGGCGCTGCCAAAGACCGGATTCGCGGCGATGAGGCGGCGGCACGCGCGGCACTGGCACGAGCGCGCGACCTCGATCCAAACAATCCCCAGGTGAGCCAGCACCTAAGCGAATTGGGTGACGATGCGCTGTTAGAACAGACCCGGCCTATCTACGAGCGGGGCGCTGCGACGGCAGGCGAAGCCGTAGTGCTCGACCCCCAGCCCGGAGTGCGCAGCTTTCACCTGAATAGCGACCGGCGAGGAATCATCCAGCAGGTTTTCAAGTCTTACGGAATTGAGACCACCGTTGACGAGAGCGTTCATTCAACTCCGGCTCGGGTGGATCTGGACAATGTGAGCTTTGGGACGGCAGTGCGAATCGTGGAAATGCTGACCAGGTCGTTCCACACGACGCTCGATGCGCACCGCGTGCTGGTGGCTGACGACAACGCAACCAACCGCGGGACTTTCATGCGCCAGGAACTCGAAACAGTTTATTTGTCCGGGTTGTCCACGACAGAGTTAGGTGATGTGGGAAAGTTGGCGAAAGAGGTTTTCAACGCACAGCAGGCGGTAGCCGAACCAGGCACCGGAACGATCACCCTCCGCGCGCCGCAGAATACATTGAACGCCTTCAACGCCACCATGAGCCAGTTGTTCGAGGGGCAAAGTCAGGTGCTGCTGGACGTGCGCATCATCCAACTTGCGCACACCAGCCAACGTAATATGGGAGTCAACCTGCCACAGAGTGTTTCGGCCTTTAACATCTACAGCGAAGAGCAATCTATTCTGAACTCTAATCAGGCCTTGGTACAACAGATCATCACCTCCGGGTTGGCCGCACCAGGCGACACGCTGGCGATTCTCGGCATTTTGCTTGCATCCGGCCAGGTTTCCAGTTCGCTATTTTCTAACGGAGTCGCTCTTTTTGGAGGCGGTCTGACGGCTTCCGCGCTGGCTCCCGGTTCGCTCTCAGCCAACTTCGGCCTCAACACTTCGGACTCGCGCGAACTGGACCAGCTACAACTGCGCCTCGGGGACGGCGAGAAGGAAACGATCAAGTCCGGCACGCGTTACCCCATTCAGACTTCTTCGTTCTCGAGCATTGCGGGCAACGTACCAAACATCCCTGGGCTGACCGGCGCGGGAAACTCCAGCACTCTCTCTTCCCTGCTCGCCTCTTACGCCAGCGTGCCCAACATTCCGCAAGTGGAGTACCAGGACCTCGGCATGAGTCTGACGGCAACCCCGAAAATCATGCGCAACGACGATGTCGCACTCACGTTGGACCTCAAGATCGACGCTCTGGCCGGCGGATCCATCAACGGCAATCCCATCCTCAACAATCGTGCCTACTCGGGGGTGGTCACGCTGAAACGGGGCGAGGCGGTTGAGGTAGTCAGTGAACTGGACAAATCTGAAACCCGCGCCGTGAGCGGGACGCCGGGAATCGGCGAGATCCCCGGTCTGAATAATCTGACCGGCAAGAACAACCAGAAGAACTACTCAACGCTGCTGATTGTGATCACACCCCATGTGGTTCGCGGCACGCAGGCAGCAGGCCACTCACCGATGATGCGCGTAGAGAAGACCTCTGGGGGGCGGTAGCAGGCCGGCAGCTCGGCGGGGCAGCAAGTCTGTTTACTGGCGGATCGGGCAGGACATCGTCGCATTTGCTATCGACTCCCGTGCCCGTCCTTCTGAGCCCAGCGGAGTCGCCGAACCTCCTTCCCGCATTCGTTTCTGCGAATGGGTGCGATACCGACAAAATCTCGGTCTACACAAATTCGGTAAATGCAACAAGGGCAAACAGGCTGAAAACCTGTCTGCCCGTGCTGTTCGCCAGCCATCGTCTGAACTGTCGACTCGCCGACTCGCCTATCTACTGGGCGGTCACGCCGTCGAGCTTTGCCTGGAACAGAACGATCTGCTTGAGGACGTCGTAGGAGGCATTCGCCGGAACTTGGCGACCGTTCACCACCAGCGTCGGAGTCTGATTGATGTTCAAATCCTGGGCCAGCTTCACGGATGCATCCACCGTGGCGGTTGCGGCCGGAGTTTTGGAGCAGGCCTCGACCTTTGCCGGATCCAGGCCGGCCTTGGTTACCGCGCTGTTCAGCGTGAGGGTCGCGCCATCAGCGGTTGTTAAGCCATCCTGACCTTCGAAGACAGCTGAAGCAAAGGTGAAGAATGCGTTGCTACCGCCTTGCTTGGCCACGCAAACGCCGTATGCTGCGGCGCCCGCTGCCGCCGTATGCTGCGGCAGAGGAAAGTTCTGGAAGACGATTCGAGCCTTGGGAAAGTCAACCGCAAGTTTGTCCATGTTGGCCTGCGCTTCTTTGCAGTGAGGACACTGGAAGTCGGCAAACTCGACAATCTCAAGATCCTTCAAGGCAGAACCGCGATAGGGGCCGTCGGCCCTTTGCTGCGCCATCGCGCGGTAATCCGTGTAGGGGTGCTCGCCAAACGGAACGATTTCGTCCCCCGCAACGATATGCTTGCCGTCGGGAAGAGTAAAGAAACCGAGCTGCCCTGGCTTCTGTTTGCCCGACTTGTCGGCGACCATCACGACAACTTTGCTGACGCCATCTACCGGCGTCTTGAGAATGGCCTCAACCTCCCAAAGGCGGGTGTCATCGTAGCCCCAGGCGGTCTGCAGAAAAGCATTGACGGCCTCTTTAGTGGGTGAGGATGCAGTAAAGTTCGCTGGATCGGGTTTAGGCAGCACCGGCACTGCGGCAGGAGCGGGAGCCGAAGGTGCCGGTGCCGGCGCGGAAGATTCCTGTGCGGGCGCTGCAGGAACGTCCTGCTGTGCGGCGGCCTGCAAGACGGGCACCGAAAAGGCAAGCAGCGCCAATGCGCTGGCAGTACGAATCGACAGACGAATCAAGCGGTTTCTCCTTGAGCTACGAATAAGCAAAACTGCGGGAAGTCTCCCGACTTCTAGCTTAATACCTGCGCCTTACACCTGAACCTTCACTGCAATAGGAAATCTGCGCCCCGTACCAAACGACTTTGAGGTTACCTTTAGCACCGGAGCGGCCTGCTGGCGCTTGTACTCGCTGCGCTCGACCAGACGCACCACCTGCTGAACGAGTTCCAGGGGAAGTTGGTGCGCCTCAGCGATCTCTTCGGGGGTCTCATAGCGCTCGACGTAGCCTTCAAGAATCGGATCTAGAACCGCGTAGTCCGGAAGAGAATCGGTGTCCTTCTGATCTGGACGCAGTTCGGCTGAAGGCGGTTTTTCGAGGATAGCCAATGGAATTACCTCACCTGAGCGATTGAGCCAACGGCACACCGCATAAACCCGCGTCTTCACCAGGTCGCCAATTACCGCCAGCGCGCCCACCATGTCGCCGTAAAGCGTACAGTACCCCACTGCCATCTCAGACTTGTTGCCCGTAGTCAAGACTAGAGCGGAAAACTTATTCGAGAGCGCCATCAGCAGGTCGCCGCGAATTCGCGACTGGATGTTCTCTTCGGTCGTGTCGGGCTTGGACCCCGCAAACAACGGCTCAAGCGCGCGGGTGAACTCGGCAAAAAGACCACTGATGCCGATAACCTCAAAACGAATGCCCAGTCGAGCAGCCAAGTGACGGCTGTCATCGATCGAACCCAAGGAAGAATAGGGGCTCGGCATGCCGACACCGACAACGTTCTCCGCGCCGAGTGCATCGGCGGCGATAGAGGCCACCAGTGCTGAATCGATGCCTCCGCTCAAGCCCACCAGCACCTTCTTGAAGCCGCATTTATGCACATAATCGCGAGTGCCGAGCACCAGCGCGCGATAGGCGCCCTCGGTATCATCCTCTTCCGGCGCCGGTATCACCGGAGCATCGAATGGGTCAACCACGACCAGATCCTCTTCGAATGAGGCGGCCTGGGCGATCAATTCCCCTTGCGAATTGAGGGCCAGCGAGGAGCCGTCAAAGATGAGGCTGTCGTTGCCGCCGACTTGGTTGCACAACAGTACGGCGACTCCATGGCGGCGCGCGATGGCTGCCAGCATGCGGCGGCGAATCGCGCGTTTCCCGTGCCAAAAAGGCGACGAGGAGAGATTGATATGCACGGCAGGCTGCTGCCGCATCAGCTCTTCCATGGGATCGACCGCGTAAATGCGGCGCGGCCAAAAGTTCTTGTCGTTCCAGGCATCCTCGCAAATAGAGACAGCCAGGCGGACTCCGTCCAGCTCGACAACCTTCTGAGATCGTGATGGAGCGAAGTAACGCTGTTCATCGAAGATGTCGTAGAAAGGCAGCAGCCGCTTGTGTTGCTCGAGCAGGATCTTGCCGCCGTCCATGAGCACGGCGGCATTCACCGCCGGCTTATCCCCCCAACAACCAAGATCCCCTTCCACGGACCCCGGATTGCCATTTCCGGCCTCAGCCGCCAGGGCCACGCCTGCCAGCAGAGCCGTAGGCAGATCGCGCGTGGCTTCGACCAACTCATCGACGGCGGTGCGGCAACGGGCCAGAAAACTTGGCTTTTCGAGGAAGTCGGCGGGCGGGTAGCCGCAGATCACCAACTCGGAGAACACCGTAAGGCGTGCACCCTCAGCAGCGGCGCGCCGGGTCGCCGCAACGATCTTTTCGATATTACCTGTGAAATCTCCGACAGTGGGATTGATCTGGGCTAATGCGATCTTCACACTTCCAGTTTAATCCTCAGAGCTGCGAGTCAAGCGGTCACCAATCGCTACGCCAGCGACGCTGACTTGCTTGACTACGTGCCCGTGCCTTCGAGCACTACACCGATGGTGCGTAAGATGATCTGGAGATCGAGCCAGATGCTCCAATTATCGATGTAAATTACATTCAGCGAGATATAGCTGTCGGACGAGGGGTCCTGTCGTCCCTGGACCTGCCACAGACCCGTGATCCCAGGCGTGACGGCAAGAACGCGCAGGTAGGCAAGCTTTGAATCCCGCACGTCATCGGCAGGCAGCGGACGTGGACCCACCACACTCATGTCCCCGCGTAGCACGTTGAAGAATTGGGGAAACTCATCGATTGAATGCTTGCGCAGGAATCGGCCCAGCTTGGTGACGCGAGGATCATCGGTGATCTTGAACAGCACGCCGTCGCGCTCGTTCCTATGCATCAGAGCGGCGCGGCGCTTCTCAGCGTCGCAGACCATAGTACGGAACTTGATGCATTTGAAAACACGACCTTTTTTGCCGACGCGCTCAGAATAATAAAAGACCGGTCCACGGGAATCCAGCTTGACGGCAATGGCGATCGCGAGAAATAACGGCGAAAAAAGCGTCAAAACCAAGATGGAGAAGACCAGATCGAGCCCGCGCTTCAGCAGCAGTCCGACCTCGGGCACTTCGCCGAAATGCAACGGAATGGTAGGAAAATGGCCGATGTATTCAATGGTGCTGGTAAAGGTGAGTCCGTTATACATATCGGGGACAATGCGAAGGTCCACGCCGAAGATGCGAGCCTGCTCTAGAACATCCTGGACAACGCTGCGTTCACAAGGCGTGGTGAAAAAGATCTCATCCACAAACTCCCGGCGGGCATGCTGAAAGAGTGTGTCGAGAGTGCCAACCACCTCGCCACAGGTAGCCGAGAGAGCAGAATTCGAGCCCGGAGCTTTAACGAACCCCTTGAATCTATATCCAAGATGTCGGATGCTCTCGAGGTAATAGCGCAGAGCGATCGCCTCAGGGCCGGTGCCCACGATAAGCACGTTGCGCGTCCCGACTCCGCGTGCGAAGCTGCGGTAAAGCAGAATGCGATAGACCATCCGGCGCAAACTCAGGGCAAGGGTCACCAGCCCCACCGTTACGAGAACGATAGTGCGGGGAATATCCTCGGCATGGACTAAGTAAAGTGCGCCCGTGAGGAGCAAGCCGGACGTGAGACTGGCCTGCAAGCTAAGGCGCTGTTCGAGAATGCCGTTGCTAAGCCGGACAGGCGAATACAGTTTCAAGCGTTGGCTGGTATAGATTAAGGTAACAGCGAATCCGCACAAGAGAACCAGCAGGATTCCCATGGGGCGGCCATGAATCAGGGTGCCGTGCCAGAATCCCCGTGCTCCCGTCAACAGGTCCGTGCGCTCCCGATAAAGGGTGGCAGTGGCTGCGGATGCAAGAATGGTGATCGCATCCATGAACATCCAGAAATGGGCCTTTCCCCGTGGCCCTTGAACCGTGCTCTTTTTCGATGTTTCCGTTCCTGCCGGAGTAAGGAACTCGGAAGTGGATACCCTTTGCCAGAAATCCGATGTTGCCATAGGCCCTTTGAAAACTCCAATCAATCACAGCGTGGTGGAGCTAAGACACGAGCGTCCGCTCAAGAGCACGAGATGAGGAGGAAATGAAACAGGACGACGAGATTGCGGGAAGCCCGCCGTCGAATCTAACCATGCCGGGTCTTTGTGCCCAGCCATGGCCTTCATTCTGCGCCGCCGTCCGCGGTCTAGAGCCGGCCGCCCGGGAAATCTGCGGCTATCAGCTTGCCGATCGAATCGGGTGCAGCGCAATCGAATCGACTCTCAGGTACACACACGATTCCAGTCACGTGCCTGCCGTGTCGATACCAAACCGATGCGGAAAAACTTATCATACAGCAATCCAAATGCTCAGGTATACCCCGCGACCTAATTCACCTCGTACCCGCTAGAGCGTTTGAGTAGATATACCGAAGACCATGGACACGATTGGTTTCTTGCTTCAGAAAAGCGCCTTCCAACGTGTGCAATACGGTACATCAACCCTTATTGCCCTAGAGTCCCATAACCGACATGAACAGAATCTTCCTATGCGGCAATCAAGGGCAAGCAGAATCAATGCTCTACACGTTACGGTGTGAGAAAGTCTCTATTCCGTTGGTAATGCATAGGCGTCCAGAGAAAGAAACTGTTGAATATGTGGATCGGGACAATCCACAAAACCCTTCAGCGGACCAAAATACTGAGCCCGGCCCTGATGAAGAAACAGCACCAGGTCGGCAAGCCGCTCGGCAAAGCGCATGTCGTGCGTCACGACGATGCTCGTAAACCCCAACTGGCGCTTCAGGCGTTGGATGAGGTCGCCGAGGCGGCGGGCGATGATCGGGTCGACCATGGTGGTGGGCTCGTCATAGAGCACGATCTCGGGCTGAGCGGCGAGGGCGCGCGCGATAGCGACGGCGCGCTTGCGGCCCGTGGACAGGCTCGCTGGCACGGCATCCATAACGTCTTCAGCGCCGACCATAGCGATCAACCGGGCAACCAGAACCTGTATCTGGTCCTCGTCGAGGCCTCCTCGTTCGCGCAGCGGAAATGCCACGTTCTCGCGCACACTCATGGAGTCGAACAGTGCGCCATTCTGGAAGACCATGGTTACGCGCTTGCGAATCTCCCGCATGCCCTCTTCGCCGAGAGTGGTGATCTCCTGGCCTTCGACGCGGATGGAGCCCGAGTCAGGCTTGAGAAAGCCCATCAACATGCGAAGGGCCACCGACTTACCCACGCCGCTGCGGCCCAGGATGCAGAGGGTCTGACCGCGATTCATCGAGAAGCTCAGGTCTTCGAGAACTGATCGTCCATCGAAGGATATATTCACATGGCTGAAGGCGATGATGGGGTCGCTCGGCGAAGAGGCTGCCGACGCGGTCTGTGGCTTCTCTTCGCCGTTTGCCTCATCCAGCATTTCAGAGAATTCCGCGTTGTAAGTGGAATCGGACATGACCGTAGATTCAGCTTACGCGACTAGAGCAAATCCAGGAAAGTAAACCCGAGGAACTGACGCACTCAAGTGGAAGAGGCCAACCGGGAGCGACAACCTCGAACAATTCCAGTCGAGCGAGAGCGTTCCTGGTTTTGGTCCGGGGGCATAAAGATCGCGTGCTCATTTACACTGCAGCGAGGCATTGAGAAAGGCACGCTCGAATCCGCCGATCGATTTCTCGATTCGCTCCAGAGGGATCGTCAGCGACAGTCGAATGTAACCGGAACGTCCAAAACCTGCGCCTGGAACAGCGAGTACGCCTTCGACCGCCAGCATCTTGGTAAACGCAATATCGTCGTCAATGGGTGTCTTCAAGAACACGTAGAAAGCTCCTTCAGGCCGACGCACCGCATACCCGAGGGCCTCAAGAGCATCGCAAAGCACATTTCGCTTGTGTTCATAGGGAGCGGGATTGATCGTCTCATCGAGCGACTCCAGCATGACCCACTGCCAGATCGCCGGAGCATTGATGAATCCTAGAATGCGATTGCTGAAGGCGCAGGCTCGGCGCAGATCCGCGATGCCTTCCATTTGCGGTGAGAGCGCCAGGTAACCGATGCGCTCGCCCGGCAACCCCAAAGACTTTGACCATGAATTGCAGATCGCCGTGTTGGCGATAAGTGATGCCACCTCAGGCTGCCGCTCACCGTCATAGACATAGGACTTATAGGGCTCGTCGCTGAGCACAGTGATTGGCTGGCCGGAGCGCGCTAAGACCTGTTGCAAATCACGCAGCACGCCCGTATGATAGACGCGGCCCGTAGGGTTGTTAGGCGTATTGAGAATGATGGCGCGCGTTCGCGAAGTGATCGCTGCCGCAATGCGCTCCACGTCGGGGAGAAACGTCGCATCGGTCTCTACCGGAACCATCGTCCCCGAGTGGTTGGCAATATAGAACTGGTACTCCGAGAAGCACGGCATCAGTACGATCACTTCATCGCCGGGGTCGAGAATCGACTTCAAGATCACGTTGCAGGCACCCGCGGAGCCGACGGTCATGAAGACATCCTCGGCGGTGAAGGCAACGCCGGTCTCTCTCTGGAGCTTGTGGGCGACGGCCTCGCGAACAGGCGCGTAACCGGGATTCGGCATATAGCCATGCGAACCGGGACGATTGCTGGCAACGGTTCTTTTGAGCGCATCGAGCACTGCCGGCGGCGGCTCGACATCTGGATTACCGAGCGAAAAATCGAAGACCGCATCGGCGCCGCGTTCGCGTTTCAGCCGCACGCCTTCCTCAAACATCCGTCGAATCCATGAGGAGTTCTCGAGTTGTCTAGCGATAGTCTTTGAAACGGGCATCGTTATAGGCCTATTGCTTCCTCATAAGCTCATCGCCTGCCAGCACGTTGATGCCGGCTATCTGCAAACGTTCAATCGCCGCGTCGGGATCGTTAAATCGAAAGATCAGGATTGCCTGTCCCCTGCGAGGATAGGGAAAGGCATACATGTACTCGATATTGATGTTGCTTCCGTCGAGCGCCCCCAGAACGTCGGCCATTCCTCCCGGACGGTCTGGCACTTCGACTGCAAGAACCTCGGTCGCCTTGGCCACATATCCGTGGACTTCGAGAATACCGGCAGCCTTCTTCCAATCCGAAACGATCATGCGAACAATGCCGTATTGCTCTGTATCTGCCAGGTACAGAGCGCGTATGTCGATCCCCTCAGTCGCCAGCAGGCGCGCGGGAGCGGCCGTGTGTCCCGGTTTGTTTTCGACAAAGAGCGATAACTGTTGGATCTTCATGCTGTCCGCCTGTCGATAACACGTTTTGCTTTGCCTTCGCTGCGCTGGATGGAGTAAGCCTCAACCAACGCCACCTTGACTCGTATGCCAAGCACGTGATCGAGCGCGGATTGAATCTTGCCTTGCAACCCCTGCAATGCTCCGATCTTATCGTTGAACATTTGCCGAGTAACTTCGACCTGCACTTCCATCTGATCCAGGCCTTGCGCGCGGGTCAGAATGATCTGGTAATGCGGCAGCGTGCCCTCGATTGCAAGCAGCGCTGCCTCCACTTGCGACGGGAAGACATTGACACCGCGAATAATCAGCATGTCGTCGCTGCGCCGGCCGATTCGGGCGACGCGGCGCATAGTGCGCCCGCACTCACAGGTGCCCGGCAGGATCATTGTGATGTCTCGCGTGCGATAGCGGATCATGGGCATGGCCTGCTTGCTCAGCGTCGTGAGAACCAGTTCGCCCTCGGTCCCATCCGGTAACGGCTCGCCTGTCTCCGGATCGACAATCTCGGGATAGAAGTGATCTTCGAAAATATGCAAGCCCGAGTGCTGTCGACATTCGCAGCCGACGCCCGGCCCGATAATCTCCGTGAGTCCGTAAATGTCGAATGCCTCAATTCCGCTAGCGCTTTCAATATGCTTGCGCATTGAGTCCGTCCATGGCTCCGCACCGAAGACCCCAGCACGGAGCGGCAACTCTCTGAGATCTACGCCGAGGTCGGCAGCGCGGTCGATCAAGTGCAAGAAATAGGTTGGAGTGCAGCACATCGCAGTCACGCCAAAGTCCTTCATGAGCATGATCTGCCGGTCCGCATTGCCGCCGGATGCTGGGATGACCGCCGCGCCCAGCGCTTCGGCGCCATAGTGCGCGCCGAGGCCGCCAGTGAAGAGGCCATAACCATAGGCGATCTGAATGATGTCTCCGCGATGCAGCCCGCAGCCGGCCAGACAGCGAACCAGTACCGATGTCCATACGTCGATGTCTTCTTTCGTGTAAGCAACGACAATGGGTTTGCCGGTAGTCCCGCTAGAGGCGTGCAGGCGAACGACATCTTTCATCGAGCTCGCAAATAGACCCGTCGGATAAGTGTCCCGCAGATCGCTCTTCTGCGTGAACGGCAGCCTGGCTGTGTCTTCGAGTGTCAGAATATCCGCAGGCTCAAGTCCGCGTTCGTCCATTCTCGATCGAAAGAGCTTGACGTGCTGCCAGGCTCGCGCCACCACAGCCTGCATGCGTTTCAGCTGCAAGTAGCGAAGTTCGGAAACCGGAATATAATCCGGCACGCTCGCCGGATGGCAATCGGTAACTGCCGTTTCTAGAGTTGAATTCATCCTTCTCGCCTCATGACCGGCTCCTTGGCACGCCCAATTGAAAACGATAAAAGATTGACCTCGTGCAGCTTCTCTGGCAGGTTGCGCTTGAGGGCGGCCGTCCAAGCCTCTACAGAGAACGGCAGATAGCGGCTCAAAATGCCCAGCAGCGCCACGTTGACGCTTTTCATGTTGGTCAGTGCAGCTTCATCGATCTGCGAAGGCTCAATGAGCGTGCCGTCAGGCCCCAGCGCCGCCACGTTGACCGGAATCTGATCTGCCGCGATGACAACCAGATAATCCGCCTCACCCTCAGGCACCATAGGACTGAAGACTCGATCGCCAAATCGCACATCGCTCGACACCGAACCGCCGCGCTGGCTCATCCCGTGCAACTCGCTCTTCTTCACGTCGAGCCCCGAATTGAAAGCAACATCGGCCAGGATGTCTGAGGCCTTGAGAACGCCCTGCCCGCCCAGTCCTGCGATCACTACGTTAGTCGGTCGGCTGGTCATTGCACCTCTCATACTCGCGAATCGAGCGGGTTGCCAGCAGACAGTCGCGGCGTGCAATCACAACTGAAAGCTCCGGCTTTGCCAAACACGACTGAATCAATTCCTGAAACATGTCAAGATTCTGCGTAGGGTCAATTACGTGCACATTTCGCACGCCGAGCGAGCGCGCCAGATCCTCAAAGACCACCTTGCCCGTCTTGGCATGAGCCAGCGTGCGCCCCGTCCCTGGATGCTCCTGCATGCCCGTCATGGCCGTAGTTCCGTTGTCGAGAATCAACAGCACGTGCCCCGAGGCCGGCGGGTTGTAGACCATTTCGACCAAGCCGGTGATGCCGCTGTGCACAAAAGTGCTGTCGCCGATGACGCTGACCACGCGCTTGGCATCCTCCGGCAGCAGCACATGACGAAAGCCGAGACCCACGCCGATTGCCGCGCCCATGCATACCAGCGTATCCATGGCCTCAAAGGGTGGTAGAACACCTAGCGAGTAACAGCCAATATCGCCAGCGACAATGCAGTTCAGATCTCTCAGCACCGTGTAGACGCTGCGATGCGGACAACCAGGGCACAGGGCCGGCGGCTTGCCCGGAACAGGCTTTGCCTCCGGCGACAAATCGCCATCGAGAATGCGGCCGACACGTTTCGAATTCAGCTCGCCGAAGCGGAAGATCTCCGGCTTGCCCTCGACCCCGATGCCCGCAGTGCGTGCGGCTTCGACGAGATAAGGATCTCCCTCTTCAATCACCACGCAGCGCTCGACACTTGCAGCAAAACTTCGCATCTGCTCGACTGGAAGCGGGTAGGTCACCCCCAGCTTTAGCACGCTGGCATCCGGCGCAGCCTCGCGAACGTGCTGGAAAGAAATTCCCGACGTAATGATGCCCAGTTGCTTTGAGCCGGCGATAAGTTGGTTCGGCCCCTCCGCGTCGTTCCATGCGGCAATCTCAGCCAGCGTCTTGCGCAGCTTGCGATGCGCCGGTTTGGCGTAGGCGGGAATCCTCACGCGCGACGGATAATCATGCTCGAAGTGCGCGGGACGCGGCGTCGGAATCGCGATCATTCCACGCCGGACGACAGTCTTGGAATGGCAGACGCGCGTCGTCATTCGCAACAAAACAGGCACTTGCCAGCGCTCAGAAATCTCGATAGCGCGGAGCGTGAACTCATACGCCTCCTGGGAATCAGAGGGCTCGATCATGGGTACGCCGGCTGCCAATGCGTAACGGCGATTGTCCTGCTCGTTCTGGCTCGATGCCATGCCGGGATCGTCGGCTGAGACCACGATCAGCGCGCCGTCCAGCCGCGTATATGCCACTGTAAATAGGGGATCTGCGGCGACATTCAGCCCGACGTGCTTCATGGTCACCAGAGCCCGCTCCCCGGCAAAAGCCACGCCAATGCCGACTTCGAGGGCCACCTTTTCGTTGGGAGACCACTGGGCTTTGCCACCCAGCTTCTCAAAGGTTTCCAGTATTTCTGTCGAGGGAGTGCCGGGATAGCCCGTGCCGAGTGCTACTCCGGCATCGAAAGCGGCCAGGGCGACCGCCTCGTCACCGCTCAGGAGTGTCGGCGCATGATGTTGCTGAAGAGAATCCAAGATGAATCCTGATGCCTTTGAGTCTTGAACTCAGTTTACACGATCGCCGAATTCCCTTGTGCGACCTTCAGTCGTTTCAGCTGTCGGCATTCCTCGTTTGATTTCGGAGACTTGGGAACGCCGAAAGAATCCGGCGCTGTTTATGTGGAGAATCGCGGGCGTACGGGCGGCAGCGCATCCGACGTGGACGGCGCGAGCGCGGGTTGGGTTTGGTTCAGGCGTTCGCCAAACAGAAAGGCGGAGCTGAATTTCCAAAGTGATCGGGGCGGTCACTATGCCGGCGATCATTTCGCAAAGGAGCTTGAACACTGGTCAATCACGCGATCAATGACCCGCAAGGACAACTGCTGGGATAACGCCTGTGGTGAGACGCTGCTCGGCTCGTTGAAGGTAGAGCGGCTGCATGGCCGGCGTTCACGACGATCCACGAGGCCGAGGATGAAACCATCGCATGGCTTCTCTGGTATGGGGAGGCTTGGGCTCCTAAAACTGACGGGAAGCGGCCACTCTTTGCGCCTGTTTTCGTGATGCACTCCTAACGTCATACAATGCTTACAAGGCTTGGGAAATCGGGAGTGGATGCTTTCATCGTCATGCGAATTGGAGGCGTAGCAGCATCGTGGTTTCGCAGCGATGGATCCGTCCCACACCAGAGACATTTGGAGCGGGCTCTCGAGCGGCGGCAACTGTCCGGCGATTTCCCCGTTATTGAGCCAGAACGGCTGCCACCCCCTGCCAGTACCGCTACACTCACCGGGGCAGCAGCCGTAAGTCATTGAAGGGCCTGTAGCTCAACGGTTAGAGCAGGGGACTCATAATTGTTTTCTGGGGTTTTTCGGAACTGCTTGATCTACAACCAGATAGACGATAAATTATTTTAGCTCAGGCACTTGCCAAACAAATCCGTGTCGCACCAAGCAGCATAACAAAGCACTAAAAACGGTACACAAGAGCCAAAAAATGGCGACCATGAATTGTGTGCGTTTCAGTGCAACCCCACGATGAGCACCAATTGAAAAGTTCGAATCCCCCTCGGATGCAGGAGACTCTCGGAATACAATTGGCGAATACCATCGCATTGGTTTGTGTTCCCGAGTTAAGCGCGTGCACGAAGAGGCGTGTTACCAACAACGCACGGAGTCGGGAGTTCAGGCTTTTTACCGATCCCGATGGCTGAGAATCCCTCCCTCTCCGCCATATTACAAAACAAGCTCTTCGGATTCAATGTAAATAGAACATTTAAAATAGACTTACAAGATTTACCATAATCCCTATCGTCACCGTAATCTGCCCAATTCCGTCCTCCCGAGGTCAAAAACATTACAAAATCGACACCACCTTACAACGAGCTCTCCACCGTATGAGCGCCGGAGTGAAAATAGGCCACAGAACGCCGCGTGAGCGGTGTTTTG
>CAYTJN010000082.1:0-18114 GCA_964438125.1 uncultured Occallatibacter sp. | reverse complement strand
GCAGCATCTCTTTCGTCAACATCGTCACCCTCCAGAATTGTGGGTAAATGAAAGCTTGCTCGGACGCATACGATTGGCCCCTTCCAGGTCTCCGTCGTTGCGTCGGAGTAGTGTTACGGATGGAGCCACTGGAGTGTCCCCGATCCAGGGTCGGTCGCGGAGACGAATTGTTCCGCTTCTGCCAATAACTCCACTCCGTAGCCAGTCAACGTTGCGTCACCTGCGGCGTCGTTGCCACCCAAGTAAGTCAGTCCGCCGCCGGAATCGCAGCAAGCGTCCAGGGTTCTCGTACCCTCATTTTCGTTTCACACCGGTCGACGGAGTATCACTGGACTGCAATTGTCTGAGCCACCGAAGTGCCCTTTCCGGAGACATAAACCGTGCTGACTCCATAGAACCTTCCCTCGGATTGGATATGGTGAGACAGAGTTACCGTCCCGTTCTGCACTCCAGTCGAAGTGACCGCAACGGGAATAACACAGCTTGCTCCCACTGCGAGGGTTGATCCCTGGACTGCGCACGAACTTGCGGGATCGATGGTGATGTTACCTGCCACCATAGGATTCGCGACGAAGTTGATCACGTTTGAGCTCTCATTCGATACACGTATCGTCGATTCTGAAAACACATTGATGGGCAGAGTTCCGAGATTTAAGGCACCATCTGGCCCTATCGCTCTTACAGCGTAGTTGCCCGAATCTGCAACATAGATTGTCTCACTCGGTCCCCAATCACTTATTCCGAGGCTCGAAGGACTGTTGAACTCCGCATTCAAAGCCGGTCCTCCATCACCTGAATAACCCGATCCACCAGTACCCGCAATTGTCGAAATGATGCCGGTGTCATGATCGATTTTCCTTAAGACTTGGTAGGTCTCGTCCAGCACATAGAGGTTTCCAGCTGTGTCTGTCGACATTGCAGAAATGGATCCTAATTGTGCTGCGGCTCCAGGACCGCCATCGCCTGAATATCCCGGCGAATAAGGCGTCCCGGCAACTGTAGTAATCACACCATTCGAAGCCGCCACTCTTCGAAGTACAGAGCATCCTGAATCGTATAAGTACAGATTACCCTGAGAGTCAGTTGCCAAAGCCGTAACCGTGTTGATCTGAGCCTGGGTTGCTGGCCCGCCATCCCCGGCACATCCGTAACTATAGGGTGTGCCGACATAGACATTACCTGTAAATCCATAAAGACTCCAAGCGTAAACTACGGCCGTAAAGTTATCATCAGCGAAATATACGTTCTGCAATACGTTAGGGTCAGCGGCTATAGCTCCGGTCGGATCATCAAAGTTGAACGGAAGTGTCATCATAAATACGTCTTGACCGTCTGGCGCAGTGTCGAAATTGAGTACGTAAGCGGTCGAACCCGCATCGGTAAAGAATAAACCGCCGCCCATTCCGTAACGCACCCACGCAAGGCCGCCGGTTATTTCACCACAGAATTCCGCTGGCGGATAGAATTTTCCACTCTCTGTAACATTCGGATCACAGTTTGTGTTCAGGTTAGGGGACAATACCGATGATAATGTGCCGCTATTGGGAGCGTACGTCCAGATCCTATTGTCAATAGGGTCGGATAAAATTAGAAATGGTCCATCTGTTGCAAGATAGTTAACGCTTGGCAGCGAACTGGATGAGATTGTCGTACCAACGGCAGGGGGAGCCTGCGTCCCATTTCCAATGATCGTTGAGATGAGTCCTGGCTCGAGCCCCACCACACCTTGGGTACCGAAGTTATAGACATAGATGCTTTGTGGGTTTCCTGTTGTTACGGTGTATTCAGGCGTCGCTGCTGCGTTTGCGATAAGCGTGCAAGTTCCAGTATTGATGAAATTTACGGTGTTTCCAGAGGTAGTACATATGGCGGGTGTACTTGAGGCTACCCACTCTACAGGCGATGCAATTCCTGAATAACTGAATTGTGCAATGAAACTGCTTGAAACGAAAGGCGTCGTTGGAATGTTGCCGATGCTGATTTGCGGCGTGATTTGACTTTGCGCCACGATGATTGGCGCAAATACGATAGCTGCGCTGAAGAAAAGCGCGCACTTAGATTCGGATATCCGCGTGAAAGCCATGGCCGTACTATCTCCTTTGTTGTTTCTTCACACATGAAGCTATTGTTGTCACTAGCGCGACCGGTAGAAGAAGGTCTGCCGCCACGGGTCGAAGGGATGTTGAACGGAGGAGTGGAGCGCTGTCGCATCGCCACAGAGCATGCGAAAACCATTTGCAGACAAGAGGGACCTCACATTTCATTCCTTGCGGAAATCTATTGCTGCGTTCAACTCCAAATTAGGATGCAAATTGACCTCAATATTAGTTCCGACTTCCTTGTTAGTCAAATAGGAGTAACCTGAGGTGACATAAGCCCCCTGTGTAAAACGGGAAGGTGCGACGGTGGATTGGCGAAGTAGCAAACGTGCGTGTCCATGGCACGACACACGAACGGATGATTGGCCGCGGCACCTAAAATGATCGCGCGACTCGCGTTCCTTCACATCCTGTCTGGCCAAGGCCAATTGCACGCTTTTCGTTACAAATCCGCCCTTGATTGAAGCATTGGTGAATTGGCACGACGCAATAAACACACCCGCTCCACTTTTCAAAAGAAGGCTAATGCCATCGTACTGGTCGCTGAAGCGGATCTCTTTCGCGCTTTTGCCGTGTCTCTCTCGTCCTGCCAGCTCAGAATCGAAGCGATCGATAGCCTCCTGCGTTTCATGTAAATACAGCGTGATTTAAACGTTCAGTACCAAGACTTTCATTCAGTAAATTTTCAGTAAATAAATTTCCCCTTCATTAATTCGTAATCGGTTTGCATATACGCTGACCGCACACACCTGATTCCAGCGGATGGGTCGCGTATTCATTCTGGCAACTGCCCGCGGGCGGGCTTCTTCGGCCTTCTTCATTTTATTAGTCTCCTTCTTAGAAGGGACAACAGCTCCTTTTTGCGCTTGCGGCCAATGTCACTGAAAAGTCGGCATTTTGATAAGTGACCTCGCCGTAGTACCTAGGATCGCGTAATAACTACCACAATGGCAATACCCTTCTCTGCCTATAACTCAAGGAGATTATCATCATGCGAAAGCTATTTGCAAACTTTGTAGTTCTTTCGGTCTGCCTTTTCGGCAGCTTGCCACAAGTTGTGGCCCAAACATCCGGTGGACATACAGCACCGAGGGAATGGACCTGGATGGGAGGAAGCAACACTAACAGCCAGCCCGGCGTCTATGGCTCGTTGAGGACACCTGCCACCGGCAACATTCCTGGAGCGCGTGAAGGGATCTCAAGCTGGATAGACAAAAGCGGCAATCTCTGGCTCTTTGATGGCTGGGGCTACGATGCCAACGGAAATGAGAGCGAACTAAATGACCTTTGGGAGTTCAATTCCACCACACACCAATGGGCTTGGATGGGCGGGAGCAGCATTGGCGACCAGGCCGGCACATATGGCACTCTAGGGACGCCAGCCTCCGGGAACATTCCCGGAGGCCGTGATAGCGCGGCGTCCTGGACCGACAGCAGCGGCAATTTCTGGTTCTTCGGCGGCGAAGGCTATGACGCCAATGGCAACTGGTTCGATTCTAACGATCTTTGGGAGTTCGCTCCCTCAACAAGCCAATGGGTTTGGATAGGTGGAAGCAGCAGCGGCAACCAGTCTGGAGTCTATGGCACACTTGGAATACCCGCAGCCGGAAACGTGCCTGGAGGCCGCGAACGGGCAGCGAACTGGATTGACAGCACCGGCAATCTCTGGCTCTTCGGCGGCTTTGGCTACGATGCCAACGGCAACATAGGCGATCTAAACGATCTTTGGGAGTTCAACCCTTCTACGAGCCATTGGACGTGGATGGGTGGCGCCAGCACTATCAACCGGTCTGGGGCATATGGAACCTTATTGACTCCCGCCGCCGGGAAAGTTCCTGGAACCCGGAATACCGCCCAGTTCTGGACCGACAGCAGCGGCAATTTCTGGCTCTTTGGCGGCTATGGCTATGGTGACAATACCAACACTTACGAAGGCCTTTTAGACGACCTGTGGGTGTTCGACACTTCAACGAATCAATGGGCTTGGATGGGTGGAAGCAGCACGATCAACGCGCCCAGCGTGTACGGAACGTTGGGGACTCCTGTCACCGGAAACACTCCTGGTAGCCGTTCTGAATCTTCAATCTGGGTCGACAGCAGCGACCGTGTGTGGCTCTTTGGCGGCTTCGGCCCCGCCAGCGTCAACCAACTTAGCGACCTTTGGGAGTTCAATCTTTCCACACTTCAATGGACGTGGACGGACGGTAGTAGCAGGCTTGACCTCCCCGGCGTATATGGCACATTGGGAACGCCTGCCGCTTCTAACATTCCAGGAAGCCGACAGCAGGCATTGAGCTGGACCGACAGCAGCGGTAATCTCTGGCTCTTTGGTGGGTTCGGCTATGATGGCAGTTACCCCTCGAACGAATTGAACGACGTTTGGGAGTATCAGCCTGAGCCAGCCCCCTCCACGGTGGCCACACCTACATTCAATCTCGCTCCCGGAACTTACAGCTCGCCGCAGAGTGTGACCATCAGCGACACCACCGCGAACGCCACCATCTACTACACCACCGACGGCTCCTGGCCCACGACGTCTTCAGCGGTCTACAGAGGTCCAGTCCCTGTCAGCGCATCCGAGATCATCAAGACCATGGCAACTGCCGGCGGCTTCTCGCAATCCGCCGTGGCCACGGCTGCCTACAAGGTTCCCGCCGCGCCAACCCTCTTGCTAACTTCCTCGTTGCCTTCCTCGATCAGCGGTCAGCCGCTCGCCTTCACGGCCACCATTAACAGCGGGGCAACCGGCTATGTGACCTTCAACGTGAATAATGGCATGTGGTCCATCCCGGCACCGATTATTGGCAATACCGCCGTGCTCGATACCTCGGAGCTTCCCGCCGGTTCTAACACCATCGTCGCCTCTTACAGCGGAGATTTCAACTGGAAGGCGGCCACGGCCTCACTAACCCAAGTGGTTAGCCGCGCCATGCCTTCCATCAGTCTGAGCTCGTCGGCGAATCCGTCCGGGGGCAGTCAGCTTGTAGCCTTCACAGTTACCCTCAACGTCACCGCCGGGATCACGCCCACCGGTACCGTCACCTTCAACGTCGATAACGGTGCATTGTCCATCGCAGCGCCAGTTGTCGGCCTTACCGCTGTGCTCGATACCTCGTATTTGACCGTCGGCTCGCACACCGTCTTCGCCACTTACAGCGGCGATAGCAACTGGAACACGGTAACCTCGTCCTCACTAACCCAGGTCGTCATTCAGGATACCCTCTCGCTGACATCGTCGCTCAACCCATCCACAGTGGGCCAGCCGGTGGAGTTTACCGCAACTATCAACGCCGCCAACGGAGCCCCGAAGACCGGCACCGTCACCTTTAATATTGACAACGGCGCATCGCCCATCACGGCGCCAGTGGAGTCCCATATCGCCGTGCTCGACACTTCGAATCTTTCGGCTGGTTCACACACCATCGTCGCCTCCTACAGCGGGGACGGCAACTGGGCTCCGGCTACTTCGGCCCCGATCACCCAGGTTATCTACCAGGCCTACCCCACCCTCACACTGAGTTCCTCGGCCAGTCCTTCCACGTCGGGCCAACTGGTTGAGTTCACGGCCAGCTTCAAAATAGCCTCTGGACCCGCACCCACAGGTGTCGTCATCTTTGTTCTTGACAATGGCGCCTGGTACATCTCCTCGCCGATCAATGGCCTTACCTCCACGTTCGACACCTCTCAAATATTGGTGGGGGCGCACACCATCTACGCCCTCTACGAAGGCGACAACAACTTCGGCGGCGCTCAGACGCAGTTGAATCAAACGGTGAACGCACCACCATCGAACTAGGCAACAGCTCCTGCACAGAAACATTGCGTTGGTGGGCGGCGAGGTTGACCGCGTTATGCAGCGTAAACCAAATAGCAAGCAGCACTCCGACATAGCGGTTCCGGAGTTGCTGTACCGTCGAGTCAATGGGTGGCATTTCACCAAAAAATGCCACCCGCACAAGTTAGGAAGGGTATGGTGACTCTGCGAACCGCCGACTCGCTGCTCGCCTGGGTTATCGCGTCATCATTGTTCAGCTGCGTGGTTGATAGCGCTGCGTGCTCCGCGGTTACCCCGGCTTTGGGTTCCAGGGTCGTATCAAGTCGCTTGGAAGATCTACTTAGGTTTGAGTTAGGGAGAGGGAGGCCTATCGCACCCAAACTGTTGCGGCAAGCGGCTTGGATGACGTTGTATTGCGGCAGCCAGAGTATCGTTCGCCACCTTTGCCAGATCGACTGCTTTCTTTGCGTCGGGTTCGAGTTGGACACCGGGAACGGTCTTGCTGAGCACCGAAAGGTCGATCCCCTACTTGTCCATCTCCTCAATGCGCAGGTTGTCGAAGTCCAGAAGACGCTTCTTGTAGTACTCCATCGGTCCGGCCGCGATGCTTTTCTCCATGTTCTTGGCGAGATAAAGCATCTACCGGATACAGAAGTGTCCCACAATAGCGCTCTTGTTCACTGGCTTGGGCGGACGAGAGTATGCGGGTCAAGCACGACTGCTCTCTTGACGCCTTCAACACTGCCTGCGGAATGGCGCCGAGCGGTGGGCTGACCATATTAAAGCAGGAATTGTTCTCCGGATTCCTGTTCTATTGCATGCATTAGAGGCGGATTTTCGCTGGAGCCCGCCGGGCGAGCGAATCCTTTGGGCATATGGCCAACAATTCATTGGCCCCGGTTTTTTTGATCCACGCCGGTGAGTTGTTGACTTGAATCCCTGCGCCTTGGTCTGCGCCATCGCACATGCGGGTCGCAGATCGTTAGGGTTCTCCGGGACGAGAGCCGTTGGAAATCATGGAAGCAGGGAAATCGATCGTACAATGGGCACCGCTTGCCGAGTGATAAAAGGAGATTCCATGTTCATCGCACTCATCATTCTGGTGATGGTCATCTTCCCGGTTCTGTTCGTAGCCATTGAAGCTGCTGTGTTTCACAACATGGTGAGCGTCTTTACCTTGGCGGCGAAGTGGTTCGTTTTCTGGGCGGTTGGGATACGGTTGTTCAGTGCGGGCATGCGGCAGGTGCTGCGACCTTCGTCGACAGCCCGGGAAATCTTTAGGATTCAAACAGCCGAGTCATACCCAATCATGCAGGAAGTGGGATTCGGCAATCTTGCCATAGGGACTCTTGGGATCTGCTCCCTGTATCGTTCCGGATGGATTGTGCCCGCTGCCGTTGCTGGCGGGTTATATTTTGGGCTGGCTGGGTTGTTGCATATCTTCAGAAAACAAAAGAACGCGATGGAGCAAACAGCGATGGTCTCGGACGCGTATGCCTTTGTCGTCTTGCTCGTTGTGGTTGTGAAGAGTGGGGCCTGAGCGGCGGCACGATTTTCGATTGGTTCTCCAATTGGCTCGCGAAAATTACCTAGCTAGACCCGTCATCCCAAAAGTAGACAGGCAGGCGCGACGCGAGCGTCAAACGATCCGAGCTAAAGTGTGCACCGGTAAATTCCATCATCGGTACCGGGACGCAGGCCCCGCAAGCGTCAGCGGCTCAAAGCATGCCAGCAGATGCACAACATTCCAGTCGCCATGGCAACTTTTTGAGGACCTATCTCAGCGTGAGCCCATAACACGCAGCGTCCGATTCCAAATCGTTCGTCGGTTTGTATGGCGCGCCTCACAGAGTGAGCATGAGTCTTACAAGCCCCAACCATGGATGTTGCTGTCTGGGATCGATCCCAATCATCAATTCTTTGACCATTTCATCGGATCCTTTTCAAGAAAGTGACGGTGTGGCCGATGATGAGCCAATAGTCGCGTATTTCTTCAAGTCTTTTAACATGGCCGCGGGGGTTCGATTTTGAGCAGCTGGAAGAATCTGAGTATTCGCATCAAGCTTTGGTTGTTGATTGGCGTGGCCGCATCGGTGCTACTAGTGTTTTCCGCCATCTCGTTCCTTACACTTTCCAGAGTTCAGGTCGGATCGAAAATCTCCACGGACGCGCACCTGATTGGGAGTGTAGCGGGAGATTTTGAGAATCCCCCGATGTCTCCGCTGAACGCGTTTCCATATGCGGTGCGCGCTCAGTCGAGCAGTTCAGCGCAAGAGATTGAGGACTCCGCCAGCCGAGTTCATCAGATGCATCTCGACTACGAGAAGGGTTATGCGCAGTACATGGCGGAAGTTCCCGCGGGGCCTGTGCGCAATGAAATCGAAAAAGGGCGGACTGACGCGGAAGTCTGGTTCAACCTAGCGGAAGATCAGTACTTTCCAGCACTCAAGACCGGAAACAGGGATTCTGCGCTGGAATTGTGGCGCAGCCAGATGGAGCCGTCGTTCCGGCGCAACTCCGCTTCGATCGATCATCTGGCAAATCTGCTCAATAACTGGTCGGATGAGAACGATCGACTTTCTAAAGCGGAGGTACAATCGGGAACCATTTGGATGATCTCAGCGGGGCTCGGTGGATTGCTTCTCATTCTGGTATTGGGTACCGCCACGGCGCGGGGAATTTCAAAGGGCATCCGTCGCACAGTGGTGCTGATGCAGTCATTGGCAAGTTGCGATCTGACGGTGGACGTGTTACCGGAATCGACGGATGAGGTCGGCGCCATGCAGCAATCAGTTCATGAGACAATTCAGAGTTTCCGCGCGGTGATGAGTGCGATACGGCGCAGCGCTGAACTTGTCGCGAGTGCGAGCTCGGAGATCACGGCCAGCACGCAAGAGATCGCCAAACAAGTGCAGGAGAACTCACGTTCGAGCCAGCAAACAGCGGCCGCGATGGTCCAGATGCATGCGGGAGCGCAGGAGGTTTCCAGCCGCGCCAAGAGTTCAGCTAAAACAGCGAGCGATACAGAGGCTGCTGCGGTCCGGGGCAACACGGTGGTGGTGGAAGCGGTCGGATCAGTGGAGAGTATTGCCGAGGCGACGAAGGCAGTTGAGACCCGCATTGGGGAACTTGGGCAGTCGAGCGAAGGAATCAGCCGGATTGTACAAACGATCAATGAAATTGCAGGGCAGACCAATCTGCTAGCGCTGAATGCGGCCATTGAGGCCGCGCGTGCCGGCGAGCATGGGCGCGGCTTCGCTGTCGTCGCCGGTGAAGTCCGCAGGCTAGCGGAAAGAACCACTTCGGCGACCAAGGAGATCGAGCAGATGGTCGGCTCGATCCAACGGGAGACCGCAGAGGCGGTTTCAGCAATGCGGATGGGATCGAGCAAGGTAGAAAGCGGTTTGAAAAAGACCGCTGCGATGAGCGTGGCGCTCGAATCCATTCAGCTGCTAGCACGAGACACAGGAACGCAAATCGAACATATTTCGTGCTCCTCGACGCAGCAGGTCGCAGCCATTCAAGAAATCACCGAAAGTCTCAACCGGATTTCAGACTTTGTGCTTCACGCTATGGGCAGCACGAGTCAAACAGCTCAAGCTTGCGAAGAACTCGCCCGCCTGGCGTCCGATCTGCAGCGTCAGTCGGAGCGGTTCAGGATGCCGGAGATGGCGGCCTGATGCCAGTGTTCGCTCGCCCTTTGATTCGCACGGCGGGTACAGGGGCAACCCTTCAATCTTCGCCGTGGTCTTCTGATCTATGGGGCCACGCTGCATTACTCGAGGCCGTGGAACCAGTCAGCAATGGGGCCTCCGCATGCACCAATCTACTCCTGGGGAGCCGTGCTTGGGAGCGCGGTTCTCTGCGGCTTTTTCATCTGGACGTGTTTCCGCATTCGCCTCACGCCGCCCCAGCGTTATTACTTGCCCTACTACATTCGGAGCGAAACGACGGGCGCGATCCGGCCCACCGGAACCTACCAGTTGCTTTAAGTTCTCCGCGTCGATGGAAGCTTGCGGCCCGCGCAGGAGGACGACGTGAAGCCGGGCAAAACCGACCAGCGAGGCGGCAAAACCATTCCACTGGAATTATCGACCAAAGCCCTGAGTCACGGCGCTCACACCCTGTACCGGAAGCCCGCGCGTGGGAACGCAATCGGGGTCTCGATGCTTACCTTGCCCGCTGGGTGTACGCCGAGCAGAACCCAATCCAGCTCTTTTCCCGGCCCATCGACGCGGCATTTTGCCTGCTGACGATCGGTCTGATTTTCACAGTCGGATGTGATATTGCCCGGCGCAAGCAGCTCCGTTACGGGCGGCGCCTGCGTAGGCCGGAAATGCTGGAGCCGGCGGCTCTTCGAGCAGTTGCAGAATGCCGGAATGCACACCGCCAAACTCGATGAGATCGTCCGCGAGAAAGATCCGGCCCTCAAGTTCGCGGTGGAATTGTATGCCCGCGTCCAGACCGCCGCAGCCGTGCATCTGCTCCAGCAGCAGGGCCGCGTTCGAGAGATTGCCAATCCACAAGAGCGTATCCGTGCCATTGCCCGGAACCATGCGGAGTCGACGGCGAATTCCCTGATCGTCTCTCCCGACGGTACCTCGCGCCGCGAGCTGAATTTGGCCGTGCGTCAGGAATTGAAAGCCAACGGCGCAGTTGCCGCCGAAGATCACAGCTTTCGCGTTCTTGTTCAGCGCCAGGACATGACGGGCGCCCACCACGGCTGGGCCAACCACTACGAAACCCGCGATGCCGCAATACCCTGGCGCGCGTGCTCTTCGAACTTCGCGCCGGTATCGGTCAGCTCTACCTTCTGGTGAGTGCGTTCGAAGAGCCGAACGTCTAGCAGGCTCTCCAATTCGATGACTCGCTTGGAACATTCAACCCGCTCCTGATGGTAGTCAGTTTGCCTTCAGAAGTAATCTTAGCGACGGAGTTGGTGCCCGTATCTGTCATGTAGAGGTTGCCCACACCATCTGCAGCTATATACATAGGAGCGACGAGCCCGCTGCCCAAAGTGGTTTGGGTCCCGTCGGCCGCAATTTTGTACACCGCTGCATTGTACGTGTCAGCGACGTATACATTACCAGCTGCGTCGACTGCCACTCCGACTGGTGTGTTATAGCCGCCTCCCAGATCGGTCTGGGTACCGCCTGGCGTGATCTTGGCGACGAATCCATTCCACGGATCGGCGGCATATACGTTTCCTGCCTTGTCCACCGCCACGCTCATGGGCATATAGAATCCACTGCCCACTGTGGTCTGCGCTCCGTCTGGCGCCACTTTGTAGATGACGCCGGCTTGGCTGTCGGCGACGAACACATTTCCGGAACTATCCACAGCTGCGGCTTGTGGAACCATAAATACAATGCCAACCGTATATTGCTCCCCGTCTGGCGCCACCTTGAACACCTTCTTCTGGGCCGTATCCGTGACATACAGGTTTCCCGCCGCGTTCAATGGCAATTCCCTGGGGACTTACGAACTCGTCAACATGCCGGCAAAGCTGCGCGTCTGGCTGTTCGAAGAACAGTTGGGCGCAGGTGTTGAAGGCTGAGTCCAAGGCAGATTCGTTGCCGTTGGGGAAGACACTCGGCTCAGGTTGTGGCCGTGCCGCAGTTGCCCTGGCGTTGGCAGCGCGTATCCAAGCGGGCATCTTCGATGCCGACTTAGTATTGTCGTTTGGTTGAGCGCCATTGGGTGCAACGGCCGGTGACTGCGCTGCCATTGCAAGCGGGGCGAAACCGAACACTGCCAACAGCAGGCCTGCGGCTACGTGCCGGTCCCGCGGCAGACGGAAGTGCAATGCATGGAAGTACATCATCGGAACCTCCTGGGTTCTTTAACAGGAATGGTTTGGACTGAACACGAAAATAAACTCGCAGAACCTGCGGGTTTTGCAACCTACCTAAACAAATCCCTTAGGTCGTTCGTCTTCGGATCCGCGGCCCCTCCCAACAAAGGCGTGACCTTGAAGATTTCCTCAATCGTCTTCAGGGTTGATCTGTGGTCGTAGTGAACCTGGTTGGTATAGAGCGTTTTACCCTTGCCTTTCGCGAATGGGGAGAGCAGAAAGAAGCTTACCGGTCCGTCGCTATACTGATCGGTATCTTCCGCCTCATCCCAGATGATGAATAAGGCTCCGCCCTTCTTGTACTCATCGGATTCCATAATGACATGTACATGCTGCTGGAGCCATTGATCCGATCGCAGGGTGTTGTTCCCAGGTTCCTTTGGGTCACAGGAAGATATTCCCTCGTGTCCTTGATGGCATAGATTGGGAGTAATCAAGTTGTACTGCGCGATTGTGTGATCGGCCAGATCCGTAGCGAAACGATCGAACGGCACGACATGGGCGAGACTTTCAGGAGAGTTGGGATTCAACCCGTCATTGACATCGTTGAAGTAGACCGGAGCGAGGTGATTGACGTCGAGGTAAGAGAAGTCAAGAGGGCATACAGTGAAGTCGGTGCTTCCGTAGTCCGACTCCGCGTATGCCTTCCAGGATATGCCTGCGTCTTGCAGAAGCCGCACCAAGTGATCGTGGGTATCCAGTTGAGGCTGTCCGGGTTGCGTGTCCTGTAATACGCCAAAGTTGGTTCCGGCTTCCAACTACAAGTAATTCGGCTGGCTGGGATGATTTCCCGGGGGATTGAAGTATTGCAGCGGTTGCGCCGCAATTCGCTTCAGGGTGCTGTTGACGTAGGGGCGAGCGGGTTGTGATCGATGTCCGGATCGTTAAAGGAAGCGCCGGCGTCGTTCCCGACGCGATTGTGATTTTCCATCATGATCACGAAGACAGTTTTCACTTTGCTAAACTGCGCGAATAATGAAATTGGTGAAAGAAGACAAAGGCTCAGTAAAGCAGTGCATATACGTTTCATGTAGACCTCATTTCTGTCGAGACGTTGTGCAACCAGCGGCTTTTGAGCTGGGTGTCGAAGTGATTATCTACTCTGCCCAGTGGCAAGAGGGATGAATATTCGACTAAAGTCCTTACACGAGCGAAGGGTCGGTGAGGGCAAAAAATCCAACTGGCCATACCGGCTATCGCTTGCGGCACAGCGCTTTCGTGCCATTGGCCCAACTCGACTGCTGCTCCGAAGGCTGGCTGTGTCTGTGTCCCGCCGTGGCGCCGCACACAATCCGTAGACGCAATTGCAGCCCAACGTACTCATCCAACGGGAAAGTAAGGATGGATATTGGAAAATGCCGCAGGTTCGTGATTGAGATCAAGTCTGGTTTGTCGGCGATTCGGACACGATCCTGGCCAAGGACCGGGGCGGGTTCCTAGGAGGGCAAATGCCGGATCGTGTCTGAGATGCCAGTAATACGATCATAATCAGCTCTTGGAATAGGCTCGGCCCGCATTCGAAGGATACGCGTTCCCGCGAAAATACTCGCGGTTGCGGCGATTAGTTCGGCCGCGGCTTACGTTGTTTGCCCGGTGCGGACGTGCCTGGATTTGCCATGATGGGCAGCGCTGCGGCCAGTACGCGTGATAGTTTGATTCGAGGCGAGTTCGGTCCGCGCGCGGCCATGAGAGCGGCGATAGTGGGCCACGGCGGGCTGCAGGATAGCCCCTACGCGCGTTTCGGCTGCGGAAGGGTCGTTGGCGTACCTTGGATAGAGCATCGCGATGACTGCTGTCGCCCGAATACGATAGAGCCGCGCCCATTGGCTCTGCTCGAGCGACGTTTGCAGGTCATTCCAGTAAGCCGCCTCGACCGTAGCGTCAGAATTGATGAGCGCGAGAAACTGGGTGAAGTGCTGAAGGTTGATGCCCATCTGATAAACGAGCTGAGTTAAGGCCATCTGTTGCGGTTCCGTGAGCGCGTCGAAGTTGCGGCAATAGGCCTTGGCGTTATCGATGGATTGAATGATGGCGATACGCAACAACAGGTCGGAATCGCTGTCGCTGATGTCGGGGTCTAGCCCTCCCATGCGGCGCCTGAATCCTCTTTTCTTCCACTCGGCGATGCGGATGCCGAAGCGGTCGAGGATTGTGCGCAGACGAGCCGGATCGAGTCCTGCGGCGCGCCAAAGCTCATCGGATGACGGCTCGATAAAGAGATTCAGGTTGAGCGGATCGGTCTGTGGATGACCGCGAGCGGGAAGGTCGAGGCTGAAGCCAGCTCCAATAAGTGGATCTGCCGTTCTGGGATCGGGATAGGCGGCAAGCACCCAGCCCTCATGACGGCGGTCGCAGAGGATCTCCATCAGCTCAGCGATAGAGAACTTTACATCGGAATCCTTGAACCTGAGCAGCAGTTGCATGGCTGGCGTGATGGGCGCAATCGCTGTGGCGGTGGAGGATTCAGCGGACAGTTGGGAAGGTTGAATGGACCCCGCAGGCAATTGGACAGGATTTTGGAAGAGGTCTGGCTGCGAGGGTGGGGTTTGCGCCGTGGCTGGCAGGAATGCCGCGGCGGCCAGCGCCGCCAGACTCAGCCTTCTGAAAAAGATTTGCATGCTTAAAGCTTTCCCGTCGCCTTCGGTGATTCAATCATCGTCCAAAACCGGCTGCTAATCAATGACAAAAAGGCGTTACTGAGTTCTCCCGTGCCAGTACTGGTACGGGACTGGTACCACTCCTTCGATATCGAGTAATCTCCGATGAGATGGGATGAGAAGGTCGACCCCGATCAGTGCTAGCGCTAAGCTGGCTTTGATCGACGCACTCTAAAGGTGCAATCTCAGCGGATGAGGAGGTCGACCCATGAAGAAGCATAGCAATTCCTTAAAGAGGAGTGAAGCGCAACCGAAACGGAGAAAGTTGGGAGTCGCGGTGGAGCGGAATCCGCAGGAAGTGATGGCGGAGGTGGTAGCCAAACTGGCAGAGCAATTGGATGTGGAAATAGTTCCGGCAGTAGAAGGGAAAGAGGGTGTGCTCGATCGAGTGGGTCCGAACCTGGATCGTTTGACGGTGGGTGTAGATCTGGGAGACCAGTGGAGCAACTACTGCATTTTGGGCTTATCCGGAGAGACGCTGGCGGAAGGCCAGTTTCGGACGAGGAAGCAAGAGATTGGGGAATTCTTTCAACCCCTGACGACGTCCCGCGTAGTTTTCGAAGTGGGAACACATTCGGCCTGGGTGCGGGAAGTTATCGCCGGTTTCGGACATGAGGTGCTGGTAGCCAACCCGCGCTAGATGAACGGATCGAAACGTCGTCGCCGGCGCAAGAACGACCGGATCGATGCCGAGAGGCTGGCGCGGTTGGGGAGGATGGATCCAAAATCGCTGCATCCGATTCAGCACCGCAGTACGGAAGTTCGTGAGGATCTGCTGGTCCTTCGAGCCCGGGAAGCGCTGGTGGAGTCGCGAACGAAATTGATCAACAGCGTGCGTGGCCTTGTGAAGAGCATGGGAGCAAGGGTATCCGGCTGTTCCAGCCCTAGCTTCTCCGAGAAAGCGGCAACAGAGATTCCGAATGAGGTAGGGGAGACCTTGCAGCCGTTATTGCGTCTGATTGCGACGTTGAGTGAGGAAATCAAGACCTTTGATCAGAGGATCGACAAACTGGTCGCCGAAAAATATATGGAAACGCAGTTATTGCGACAGGTGGCTGGAGTGGGGCCTGTCACCGCACTGGGCTACGTACTAACACTGGAAGCCCCACACCGTTTTGCCAGGAGTCGTGATGTAGGTCCGTATCTTGGGCTTGTGCCCAGGCAGGAAGACTCCGGAGATATCCAGCCGCAATTAGGCATCAGCAAGGCCGGAGACAGGATGCTGCGCAAGCTGCTGGTAGGAAGCGCGCACTATATTCTGGGACCGTTTGGTCCAGACACCGATTTACGGCGATTCCGAATGCGCCTGTGCGAGCGTGGCGGAAAGAACGCCAAGAAACGCGCAGCCGTCGCAGTGGCACGAAAACTGGCCGTCTTACTGCATAGGCTTTGGGCGAGCGGCGAAGTTTATGAGCCCCTCGGCCACTGTGCGCACACGAATATAACGCGCGCTGCCGCCGCGTAGTTTTGAACGATGGCTGTGGAATACAAATCGGTTTTGATCGCTTGAGAACGAAAACCTGTTTCTTGGAGGTTGATTGGTAACGACATCTACCGCCTTGTTCGGGTGATTGCGAGTAACCGGCCGATCCTTGGAGATCGTCGATTAGATTGCAACACCCCAACAACCCAGACCCATCACCCTAGTGATGGGTCTGGGCTTGAAATCGGACCCCAACTTGCACCGGGCCCAAAGCGGCCCATTCAGAGTGCGGATAGAAGCCCGGCGATGTGGGTGGCGCCAATACAACCTCGGGAATAACTGCTACTGGACAACCCGGCCACCGGGCTACCTGTGCCTCCGGCTGGGGTTCGAGACCGAAACTGGCGGCGAGAAATATGGGAGGCGGCTGCGCCGCGACTTGTTGCATGAGTTTTCTCAGGCATAGCGATCTATCGTCCGGTGGGGACATTTACACCAGGGACGAAGCGTTCTCTTTGCTCCGTCCCCGGCTCCTCACCGTCTCGATGAGTCGCAGCTGATTATTCCTTGGCGGGCTGCTCTCCAGCAGTGCTCGCCTCCGCTTCACCAGCTGTCATCAAGAATGCTATACAGCTGTCAGCCTAGTCGAGAGTTTTAGTAGGACTCGGACGGCCGCCACGTCGGCCTTGGCTCTTATGACCTTCTCATAGATGCCGATTACTCGCCCGGAACCCTCAACTTTAACGATGCAGCTACCCAGCCTACGCTGCTCGCGCGTCTATTCAGTTATTTACCTTGCGCAAACCCTTTGGCATCCAATCATGGACCATGGTGGTCGGTGGCTGCGATGACTGATGGAGGATGATTACGATAGAACGACGCCGCTCGGTACCGACAGCGGTGAGGTGCATCGATAATCCCATCGGAACGATTACAGCAGGGCCTCCTGCTCGGCTGATCTGCATGCCGCCATCGGAGGTCTCCAGGCATGTTTCGCCGCCCACCGCGTACCAAGCCTCGGGGCCAGAGTGGATGTGTGAGGGCGCAGTCATTCCGGGTGTGAAGTCCGCTTCCATAAACTGCGCCGAGTAGTTTTCTCCCGCAACGATCGGAAGCGGTCCAATTTCGGCAACGCGATTGCCGTGGGCCGATCTCCAGTTCTCGTCCTCGATGGTCATCAACCACACTTTGCCAAACGACTCGATAACCGTGCCTCTCGGGCCCTTATCTGCTTGCGCCGCGAGGCGTGTTGGATACGCATCGAGATGCCAGAACACTTGTGGTTTTGTGAGTTGACCTACGGGATTGTCAGCCAGGATCCAGCACCCAATCTCTTGCGTTCGCGCACTCGCCGGCTTGCACGGATCGCCCGGAACGGCGACACCTTGCGCTACCAGTTGCGTGCATGGGAGAAGTAGCAGACAACACAATCGCACCTGTCGAAGCATCGATTTGAACCTCAAAGCGATCGGTAGCCTTCAGGAACAAATTGTATCCGGGCAACTAAGATCGGTCACCAAAGAAAATGCATTGTGAGGACAGATATCAGGTTCTTGTCGGATCGTCGCCAATCCGTCCATATGCCAGATTTTCGTTCTCGAAGGCAATGCAGGCAGCGAAATATGGGGAGTCAATTTGGAATCAAGATTGCGGCTTCGAGTTGAGGTGGTTGCCTGCCGGCATTTATCGAATCCGGCTTACCTTTTTGGCCCATAAACCGACAATAATGGCAGCGGTGGAGAACACTGCAAGAGTTCCAGCGATAATTATTACGCGTGGATAGAGATGTATCTGATCAATCTCTTTGCCATATTGCACGCAACACAACAGCACGATCACCGTTGAGATTATCCAACCTACGCTTGCAGCCATACGTTGGCCATTCTTCCCAGTCGGACGCTGCGGAGTCGGCCTTGCTGCAAATATCAAGGGCGTAAAAAGCAGCTGCACAGCGCACATTAGAATTGCACCAAATAGCTACGGGACACCTGCCCCAAAAAGCCGGCGCCGGTCACTCGGGAACTTGAATTTTCTGGCACCTCATGAAATCCGCGAATGCATTTTTGAAGTCGGCTTCGATGCGATCCCATTGGGACCGTGGAGCGTTCCTAGCCTCCTTGGATAGATTCACGATGCGTCTTAAGTACTCCGGAGGTTCAGACAGTTCACACAAATGGATGCGAACGTGCGTTGCCTCGACGAACACGTTGGATTGTCCAAGTAACGCCCTTTGCGCCGATTCCGCGGCCAAAAAGTGATCTTGCCCACGCAAAACGTATCCCTTAGCAAGCTGTTCTAATGCGAAG
>CAYTJN010000081.1:0-18349 GCA_964438125.1 uncultured Occallatibacter sp. | reverse complement strand
TGGCCGGTTTTGAACTGACCACAAGTGGCCGGTTTTACGGTGATCACCGAGGCTCTTTGCACTTGGCGTTGTTGTCACTGTTCGCCTGTGTTTGTGCTGCGCAAACCATCAATGTCACGAAGGCGAGGATCGGGTGCCTCGACATCCAAAAGATGGGAACCTCACTGCCATAGTCGCTCGTGCCTGCAATGGCAAAATGTCTTGTCCGTACAAGGCTCCTACGCCGGACGAATATCAGCGCGAAGGGGTGAAGGCGGCCACCCGAACATTCTGTACCCAGGGCATGGAGATAACTTTCAAGTGCGGCGCCGGTCCGGCTCAGGTCGTTTCCGTAAATGGGGATGCATGGAACAACCCTCCCGCGGACCTGGTCTGCCAAGCGTCTCTTCCTCCGGCTCCGGTGCTGTCCCCGCGAGGTGGGCCGCTAAAAGGATTCGTGGACCTGCACACCCATCCTTTGGCTAACCCGGGATTCGGCGGAAAGCCTTTCTACGGAGGCGTGGACATCGGTTCGCATCTTCCGTCCGATCCGAACTGCAATCACAATGTCACCGCAACCAGCATGGAGCAGGCATTAGGTCACGATAACTCGACTCACGGAGGCGTTGACCTGTTTAGCAATCAGTGTGGCGATTCCATCCGCTCCCATATCATTCACGCGGTACAACAAGGTACACCAGGAGCCGCGGATGAGTCCGACGATTCGAGTGGCGCCCCCAACTTCCCCAACTGGCCGGTATGGAACGATATTACCCACCAGAAGATGTGGGTGGACTGGATCCGGCGAGCGTATGTCGGCGGACTGCGAGTGATGGTTGCCCTGGCTGTGAACAACAAGACTCTCGCGGATGCTGTCTCCGGCCCAGGCGATGGTCCAGATGACGACAAGGCGTCTGCCGATCTCCAGATCGCCCACATAAAGGCTTTCGTCGGCCGCCACTCCGATTTTATGGAGATTGCCCTCACTTCGGCGGATGTCCAACGCATCGTCTCGGCCAATAAGCTAGCCGTCGTCCTCGGCGTCGAGATCGACAACATCGGCGACCTGAGCGGCAAGGCTCCAGTTTCGACAACCGCCATTAGCGCGGAGGTCGACCGGCTTTTCGGAGAAGGCGTACGATACGTCTTCCCCGTCCATCTCCTGGACAACTCCTTCGGCGGAACCGCAGCTTACGAAGACCTGTTCAACTATTCGACCTTCCGAGAAGACGGGCGTTACTGGGATCTCGGGTGTGCCGCTGCACCTGCCAACGGTTCGGAGGCGATCAACTATCAATTCTCTAAGATGTCCGCCGGCGATCTCGATCTGCTCAATATCGCTGGGGCGATAAAACTGGGCACCACTTTTCCAACTCCGCCCTCATACCCGAGATGCGGACAGGCAAACAGACTCGGCCTTCGGCCCAATGGACAGTTTGCGATCAGGGAAATGATGCGCCATGGAATGCTCATTGATATCGACCACATGTCGGACCTATCGAAAAACGAGACCATCGCGATCGCCGAGGCACAGAGCACGGGCAATGGCCCCAATAGGATCGTCGGCTACCCCCTGAATAGTGGTCACGCAGGCCTGCGCGGTGTTTTCCCGCCTGGAGCAGCGCGTTCGCCAGGCGATGTGAACGAAAGGTCGATGTCGTCTGCGCAATACAGCGCAATCTCACGGCTGCACGGAATGGCAGGCGTGGGAAGTGCGAACACCAACGCATATGAATGGGCCGCCATGTACCAACGCATCATGGCTGCCATGGGAAACCCTGCCATGGCCAGCAACGGCGCTGTTGGCGCCTTCGGAACGGACACGGACGGTCTTGCTATGGGCATGGGGCCGCGGAGGGGCTCTTCGGTGCAATACTCAAGCTCCTTCCCATTGAGCGGTTTGGGCAGCAAAACATGGAATTACAACCAGGTCGGTGTTGCTCACTATGGAATGCTTTGGGATTTCCTGATGGACGTCAAATCTTCTACTTCTCCAGACGGGAACGCATTGGTCGAAGGCAATTTGATGAACGGAGCTGAGTATTTCTTCCAGACCTGGAATAAGTGCGAGCAGCTGAAAACGGCTATCCGGTAACGTCTTGTTGACTGCGGATCCCCAGGTTTCTGACTCTGATACCAGGGATTCACGACGGTCGGCATCAAGGCCAAAGCACTCATTCAATATTGGCGGCGGCCTCGGTCTCGACGTCCCAAAAACCACACCCAGGGTGCCCCCCGGTCCCTCGCTCTTGGGGACCGGGAAGACTCCGGACCTCAATTAGCAGGAAGAAGCCCACGGACTAGCAGGATCGGTCCCGGCAACGCCGATGGCAACGGCCATACTGATTCGCCAACGCAGCGTCACATACCGTGACGCTGCGTTGGCGAATCTTCCAAGCGTGCATTCGCCGCCGCTTGTCCGAGATGATCGCCACGTTTGTTTTACAGATCCTAATCCTCATCTACGTCTACCATCGCCATCGCAGGATGGTTGTGATTCTTCGCTTATCATATCCCGCAGATGCATGGTTGTCGTGTTGTCGAGCCAGTAGGGCTGTGGGAGCATCTGCCGCTGAAATTCCATCCCCAAGAATTCTCCGACCTTCCCAAGAAGGAAAGCCGCAAAAGCTTTTTCAAGCTAGGCTACCAGCTCCGGAAAGACGGGCTTTTTCAAGCACCTCTTCGGGAGATAGTTTCCGGCCAGTTCGAGCATCCCTTGATATAAAGCTTGATATAAAGAGTGAGAGGATCAGGAATTCTTATGTCGAACATTCAGGGGAAGTGGGCTTTGGTAACCGGGGCTAGCCGCGGTGTTGGTCTTCATATCTCCGCAGCTTTGGCCGATCTTGGCTGCAACGTCGTGTTGCACAGCCGGAGTAAGGATCACTTGGCTGCACAGGAGGCCAAACTCAAGGCAAAGGGTATATCCACGTTCGTCGTCGCTGCCGAACTCGACGATCAGCAGCAGGTGGACGCAATGCTGGATGAGGTTCTGGCCAACGTTCCTCGGATTGACATTCTGTATAACAACGCAGCCATCATGACCTCTTTCCGCCAAGATCCCTGGCAGACCACCGCCGACGATTTTCGACGTAGCTTTGAGGTCAACGTGATCAGCCTGGCCCGCATATGCAATCGCCTGGTTCCGCGGATGCTCGAGCAGAATTGGGGCCGCGTGATGAACGTAAGCTCGGGCATCGCCAACCAGCCGGAACTGATTGCCTATGCCATCTCCAAGGCCGCCGTAGACAAATACGTGCGCGACTTTGCCCCCCGCCTGGCCGGCACGGGCGTGATGATGAATCTGCTGGACCCTGGTTGGCTGCGCACTGACCTGGGCGGCCCGAATGCGCCGAATGATCCGTCCAGCGTAATTCCCGGCGCACTGGTGCCCGCTCTTCTCGACGACGGGATCAGTGGTCGCTTCTTCGGTGCTCAGGACTATGCCGGGAAATCACTCGCGGAGGCGCTGGCCCAGGCCCAGGGGATCTGAATCAGCCTAGAGTTGACGCGGTCTTTTTCGTTCTGATCACGCTCTCTTCGCGACAAACCGGATGGAGTGCGCTGCATGTTCTGAGCCCTGTAGTTGGCGGGGCGATAGGTTACGGCATTCACGCGATTACTGGAAAGCAGCTGATCGGCAGACTGTTGCGGATGCGCATCAGCAATACGTTTTCCTCGCTGCCGCAGATTGGCCGATATGATTATGCGCGAGGCTCGTCCTCCGATACCGGCTGCTAATGTAATACGATAGTCGAACATGATGCAGGGGTGATGCAGAACTGATCGTTTGACTCGTCTCGTGCAAAGCCTTAGGTGACACATCTCAGTCGAGCCCGCATGAGTCCCCAAAAGCGCCGCAGGCAACGACGATCGCTATAAACTATAGGTCACCAGATTCCAGTCGCCTCGGCGGCAAATCAGTACAAAACCTCACCTCAATGAGTCAAATCGGGCATGCGATCCGAAAGAATCCTTGCTATTGCAGCCCCGTCACCACGTAGAGATCTGAAAGCAGACGCGTGTATCCATAGATATAAGTCCGGCCGTCGGCGCTGAACCTGATCTTGGGCATGTCGCATAGACCTTTAGTATCCGAAGGGGTCAGTTCTTTGAAGAGCTGCCGTTGGCCGGTCGCGATATTCAGGCGATAGATCTTGACCGGCGGCTGTTTCCATTGGTGCACATAGATGAACTTCGGGTCGGAGGTCCAGTCGAAGGCCTCCCCAGGTAACAAACCGGGAATGGGCTTAGGTTGGCCGCCATCGATTGGATATAGAAGGGCTTGATCGGTGATAAATTCTCTGGCTGCCACCAGCTTTCCATCGGGCGAAACGAAGCACGCGGTGATTCCCTCCGGCGTCACCGGCCGAGGGTGGCCGTCATCGATATTCTGAATGAAACACCGGGCTGGACGACCAGGCAGGCTTCCCGCGAAAAGGATCCGCTTGCCGTCGGGCAGCCAGCGAACCGGGTGCCCGTACTGCTGTATACCTCCGCTCTCGATCTTCCTCGAGGTGCCCGCACCAGTAGGTAGCAGCACGATCTGGGTATAGTCCACTGTTGCAGCCACCCATTTGCCGTCAGGAGAAATCCCACCGGACATGCCTTCTCCCAGCGGAACGGGCGGCGATCCGAGCAGATCGCGAATGGCAACTGTATAACTGGGCCCGGCCTGTTCTCCCTCCTCGTCGAAAACCACCCATTTTCCATCTGCGGAAAGATCGGTGGGAAGCGACCAGTCCCGCCATGAAAGGTCTCTTTCGCGGGTAGCTCCGGCGACCATGGCCATGATTCCGGTGCGATGCTCGTCGCGCGTGAGCAGGATTCGTCCATCCGGGGCGATGTCGTGGAGCGTAACACCACCAGGCCCGCGGAAATTCAAATGCACCTTCCCTGTGAGATCCACGGCATAGAGTTGGCGTTGTAGCCCGGCCACCGTGGCAGTGAACCACACCTCATCCCCTCGCGGAGACCAGGCCAAACCTTCCTCACTCTCCCATCCAGTGGAAAGGACCCTCTTGTGTCCCGCAAGGTCAACGACCGCAACCACTCCCCTATCGTCGTGGGGAGTTGGGTGGTCGAGAAAGGCCACCAGATCGCCTTTGGGCGACACCCTCGGGTGACTCACCCAACCGGTGGTTTCGTAGATGACGTGTCCCTCAGGAAACTCAAGCCGCTCTCTGCCTGCCGTCTCACTGACCACGGCGAGGGTCTTTCCATCCGGTGCCCAATCGGCCCAATCTATGTTCTCGGCAATCTGGCGAGGCGACCCTCCCGTAAGGGGAACCTGGCCGAGCGTGCCGCGCAGGGTCATCATAAAGCGCGGGCTGGGCAACTGCTGAACAGCCAGCTCTCCCGTTGAGGATACCGCCAGCAGAGAAGTTCCCTCTAAGCCGAGCCTGCGTGAGCCGGGGAGTTTCGCGTCCGTGGCGAAGATCTCGATCGGCCCTCCATCCCACGACGCGGCATAGATTATGGTGTGTCCGTCCGGCGCAAATCGAGCCGAATACACTGTGCCGTACATAACAGTAATACGTTGGAAATAAGGTGCTTGTGCGTGAACTGTATGCCGCCCGAACAAGACCCCGAGTGCCACCAGAACTACGGCGGCGAGAGCGGCACAAGCCGCTTGAATTACCCATTTTCTCGTTGTCTTGCCCTTATCAGGCAGCTCTGGAGTTGGCGCAGGACTGGCGGGAACGATCTCAATGGGTCCCTCTTCGATGGCGGCGACAAACCGGTATCCGCGCCGGGGAATCGTCTCTACGAAGCATGAGTTGTCGGCTGAATCCCCAAGAGCGGTCCGGAGCTTGCCCACGGCTACATTAACTGCGTGGTCGAAGTCGCCGTAGCTCTCTTCCGGCCAGATGCGAGACTGAAGTTCTTCCCGGGTGACTACCTTGCCTGGCTGCTCCAGCAGAATCTGGAGCACTTTGAAGGGCTGCTCCTGGAGTTTGATCCGAACTCCCGCTTTACGGACCTCTCCCATGTGGAGATCGGCCTCAAACATGCCAAACCGAACCGTCCCGGTTCCGTTCCTCGCCGCAGGTACTCGACTCTTAGCAAACTCGAGCATTCGTCCTCCGCATTCTTAATTGATGCCACAGAAAACCTGTCCTCTCAACTATTTTGCCGGGAGAGCTTGGTCATCCAGACCTCTCCAGTTTCTCTCCAGCGCTGGAAACACTTCTCTATCTACAAGATAGCCACAGTGAATTGAGGTCCTTCCCTTCAGAATCCAGCATGGCTCTTATTGAGGTGAGAGCCATGCGGCACTTCTGGTCGATCGTCTTTTTGACGGGTTTGATGGCGGCTGGTCAGCTGGCTGTGAAAGCATCTGCAGACAGCGGACCCAAGCAGCTTGGGAAAACGAAGGTCGACTTCGACCTCTATGATAACTACTTGATTGTCGTTCGGGGATCGGCAGGCCCCTTGAAAGGCCTCAACTTCCTATTCGATACCGGAGCAAACCCTAGCATACTCGACCTCCGGATCGCGAAAAAGCTGCACCTCGCCACCGAGCCGACCCCCATCGCCGTTATCAGCGGCATGGTCGAAGGCCAGTCGGCAACCGTGGCCAGCATCCAAATTGGCCCGATCGCCAGAGAGAATGTAGCAGTGTCGGTCCAGGACCTGTCCTCCGTTCAGAGTCGACTCCCGATCCGGCTCGACGGAATCGTGGGTCTCGATGTTTCAGGTCAGAGCGCGTTTGTCATCGACTATGTGTCGCGCCAAATTCGATTTGGTCCTCTTCCCTTAATGATGGATTCGATTCCGTTCCATTTCAGGGGCGGATTTCCGCTCATCGATGCCGTGGTGAATCTGGAGCCGGTCCAACTGCTTATGGATACGGGAGCGCCTTCCATGATTCTCTTCGAGGTAGCTCCGGGGCCGGCATCGACTATAGACGCTCGAAACGTTCCCCCGTCAAAAAGCTTCGCCGAATTCGACCGCCGCCGAACTCGATCGATTGATCTGAAACTCGGCGCAATGGAGTTCGGCAACAAATCGGCAGTTGTCATCCAAAACGAGAGGAATCGAGGCCACGATTTTGACGGGCTGATGAGTCCGGCTGCTCTTGGCCTTCGAGGAGTTGCAGTTGATCTCGCGCAGGGAAAGCTGTCACTGATTCGACAAAGGTAGCGCGGGTAAGACCGGGCACTCAAATTCACGACCGCGCCCCAGGCGTCCTAGTGAATGGAGTGCGATCCGAGCCTGTGGTATAAGAACAATACACCTCGCCGGTGTCTTTGCCTGCGATGCAAACTGCTCTTACCCCAGCACCTAAACCGCGCCGTCTGTCGCACTACGGATTCGCGATCGTCTTTGTTGCAATGGCGATATTCTTATCGCTTGTTCTGCCCACACTACTATTTGACGGAGCGCTTCTGGCCGTCCTGCTTATTGCGTTGCGGATGATCTGGGTATTCGCCGAGTCGTGGGTATCGCAGGTCATTCGACGACTGGTTCAGCGGCCCGAACCACCGTTGCCGCCAAAAGAAAAGTTCATCGTCGGATGGACCGGAATGCGGGGTGTAATTGCTTTGGCCGCCGCAATTTCGCTTCCTGAACTGCTCGATGACGGTACAGCCTTTCCACAGCGCGATGTTCTTATCTTCCTGGCTTTCTCTGTCATCCTAGTTACGCTCGTCGTGCAGGGACTAAGTCTGCCCTGGCTGATTCGAAAATTGGGTTTGGCGGACCTGGGTAGCGCAAACGGAGAAGAACACCGTGCCCGGCGCCAAATGTTGTCAGCTGCTATTGACAGAATTCAGGACCTAGGGAGCACAGAGGCGCATGGTAATGAAGAGATTCTGGCAGATATGCTTCATCACTACCAGCAACGGCTTGATGAAACGAACACGAGTTCGGCATCAGCGTCGTGGGACGGCACGAACTACGACCAGTATCGACGACTCGAAAACGAGCTGCGTGCCGTGGAGCGGTCAACCGTACTGCACCTACGAGAAAGGAATCAGATCAACGACGAAGTTCTGCGCACTTTGGAGCGGGAGCTGGATCTGCTGGACGCCCGTTATCTCACAGTCCATGGCTAAATGCAGGGTTTGTCCCAGGACTTGAATATGTACCTTTGCCCCACCGTCGGTCCATCTCCCGCCTCGCCCACCACCGAATCGATAAGTTAATGAAAAGCATGGACTTATCGTCATTGATAACCTCCATTTTGGCCTTCAACCCCCGGCCCCTTTTTCCTAAAAAACTTAAGAGCACAACTCCCGCATAGCGATTGAACTTTCGAGCGTAATCGGAGTAATGGAGCTGCTGAATCTCCTATTCATAGTTCAACCAATGCAGGATTATCGCACCTCGATTTGCGTGATTCGGATGGGACGAACTCAGCAACGATCCTGCCTTTTTTGAGAAACTGGCTTCCATCGACAGACTGCATTTGAATAAGAATTGAACTTTGGTGGCATAGGTCGCGTAGAGTAATATGCGTTCTTGTGGATCCACTAAGTTCCTATCGAGTTTCAACTTTTCAATCATTCTGCAATCTGGAACGACACAAATGAAAACACGATCATCAAAAGTGGTTCTTGCCGGAGTGGTTTTCCTCCTTACCCTTATGGCTCTGCTTGCGGACGGGGCCGCGCGCCGTGAATCCGCCACCTTCGATGAAATAGCACACATCGGAGCGGGCGTCAGTTATCTGCAGAAGCTGGACATGCGGATGAACGAGGAACACCCCCCGCTGGCAAAGCTGCTGGCCGCGGTGCCGCTTGTGATTCGCGGTGTGCGCGCCGATTACTCGCAAGTGTCGTGGAGCTTCAGCGGCAGCGGAATCTTCAAGCAGTATCTTGGCGAATGGGTCTTCGGCCACTGGCTCATCACTCGATGGAACGACCCGATCGCAACGGTCTTTTGGGCACGCCAGTCCATGCTGGTCCTGACGCTTGTTCTGGGGATCGTTCTCTTTCTCTATGGCTCTCGCCTCGGCGACAAGCAGGGCGGACTGCTCTGCCTTTGCGCGTACGCCACCATGCCTGTCATGCTCGCGTTCGGCCCTCTAGTCCTGACCGACATCGCAATCACGTTGTTCGTCGTGCTGACGTTGTGGACCTTTGCCGGCATGTGGCAGTCGCCGTCGCGCAAGACGGTTCTGCTGTTCGGGCTCGCCTTTGGCGGGGCGCTGCTCTCCAAGTTTTCTGCGGGACTTCTGCTTTTCTGTTTTCCGCTATTCATTCTCAGCCTCCGCTGGCGTCCTGTGCCACAACAACCGGCAGACAAGGCGGAGCTTCGGGCATGGCGCCGCTTACGCTGGTGGAGTCTTGCGAAGGGTATTTTTTTCGCTGCACTGGTAGTCTATGCGGTCTACTTTGTTTTTTCTTGGAATGAGCCGACCGACTCTCTGAGTTCTATTGGGTCTAACATGGGAGCGCTGATCTTGCGCAGAGCGCTTATGCCACCCTTGATCTACCTGCGTGGTTTAGCCATCTTCGCCTTAACCACCAAACCGCCTGCTTTCATACTGGGGCACTCATACCCACACGGTGTCTGGTTCTTCTTTCCGCTTCTGTTTCTGCTGAAATCCCCGTTGGCCTTTCTGCTCTTGCTCATTCTTTCGCTGGTCGCTGGCCTGGCTGCAAGGTTTCGCCCGGTGCGCCTCACCGTAATCCCTCAAGGGATGGAGTTGCATTGGCGGGCAGTGTGGGTTTTCCTTGTGGTCTTCACAGGCGCATGCATTCTCAGCAAATTTCAGTTCAGCGTCCGACATTTCTCTGTTTCCTTGGCGCTGCTGATACTCTTGCTGGCGCCGTTGCCGCGAGCTCTTAACCTCCTGCGGAGTTCGGGCTGGCCCGCTGCCACTACCGCCCTCTGGGTCACCGCCGCTTTGGCGCTGGCATCGGTTGCTACAGCTGTGCGCGCCTATCCTTATTATCTTCCATTCTTGAACTCGTTGAGCGGCGGCCGTCCCGGCTACCTGCTGGTGGCCGATTCCAATCTCGATTGGAACCAGGGCCTTCTCGAAGTCGAAGGTTTCGTGCGGCAACGCGGCCTGACCAAAGTCTTGATCGATGCTTACGGGTTTTCCGATCCGACCGTATATGTTCCTCAAGCGAAATCATGGAATTGCCAAAAGGCTGTACCGGAGGAAGGCGGCCAGTGGGCCATTGTCTCCGCCAACCTGATTCAGGAAAGTCACAACTGTACGTGGCTCATGAAGTATCCGCATGAAGCTCTGCAAGGCGGCAGCATGTATGCCTTCCAACTTCCAGGCACGATCCCTCCGGCGGGAACTCCTGATGGTCCTCCGCTGCCGGAAAACTATCGTGATTTCGCAAACAATACTCTTGGAGACATCCGGCTCATGTTTCTCAACTGTATCCATGACCCACAACAGCTCCAGCCCACTTGGGATCACTTCGCGACACAGGGGAAGCAGGCCCGGAAACAAGAGACAGCCGCAAAGGCCGGTAAATAGAGCACAGTCAGCAGCAGCGGAGAGATGTTGACGGCTATCTCAAGCCCAACTCCGATACGCCGCATTTACTCTAGTGAGTGCTCGCTTCAACTCCCCATTTTGCCGCTGAACATTGAACGCTTGTATGTCCGTTAGAGCCGGGGTCGCTTTCATTCGAGGGGTCGGGAGCCGGAGAGGTTCTATCTAGCGAAAACGAAAAACAGCTCCCGCGTCCTTGCTCGCTTTCGACTCGCAATTCCGTGCCGTGGCGTTCCGCAATCCACTTCCCAAGCGCCAGCCCGAGACCTGAACCGGCGGGGATAGTTTCTCGCTCAGGCGCCACCCGGTAGAATCGATCGAATATCCGCAGCCTATGCTCCGGCGCGATTCCCATGCCGGTGTCGTTAACAGATATTACGATGCGATCGTTTTCCGCCGTGGCACAGAGCTTTACAGAGCCGCCTGGAGGCGTAAACCGGCTCGCGTTCTCAAGCAAGATCGAGAGCAGGCGAAGTATGCCGTGCGGGTCACCAAGAATAACCAGATCGTCCTCTGGCAGATCTACGCAAAAGTCGAGCATTGCATGATCCATTGCCTTCTTCCATATCCGGGTAACTTGACCGAAAAGAACATCCACTCGGAGGGGCGCGAGCGTAAAGCTTTCTGCTCCTCCATCGGCCCGCGCCAACGATAACAGGTTCTCGATCAGGCTTGTCATGCGCACAGTTTCATCGTGCAGGCGGCCCAGAATAGCGCGATACTCTTCGCCGTCGCGTGGGCGATAGAGCGCAACTTCGATCTCGGTGCGCAACAGCGAAATGGGTGTGCGCAGCTCATGCGAGGCATTGCCTGTGAACGTGCGCACGCTGACGAACGCTTTATCGATTCGTCCCAGCATCTGGTTGAGCGTGAGGGAAAGATCGGAGATTTCATCCTTGGCTTTGTACACAGGCAGGCGAATGTCGAGGTTGCGATCGTTGATGCGGCGCGCCTCCACTGATAACGCAGCCACGGGCGCCAGTGCCTTGCGGCTCATCAGGTGTCCTCCAACTGCGGCCAATACGATCGCCAGCGACGTCAGCAGCAGCAGGCCAGCGCGGAAGCTGGACACAAGAGCCATCGACTTATTCACCGCAAGGCCTGTTTGTACCGAGTAGCGTTTCCCTCCCGCCGCGACTGCATAGTCGAGAAGGCGCACATGGTGAATACCCTGTTGAAACTCCGCGACCCGGCCAGCCACGGGGATAAGATCCGGAGCCGGAAGTTCGGGATTTTCTGCCGCCATTCGCTTGGAGCGAAAGATCCAGTTGCCTTCTTCGTCTCGCACCTGGAGATATTTGCCGTCGTCTTTGAAGTTATACACTGCGGCAAAGTCGGCGCTAAGTTGGTCGAGGCTTCGCGCGGGCCCTTCGTGACTAAGCAGTTCACGCACATCGTCGGCGCGCTCTTGCAACTCGTGAAACTCGGCGGCATCGACGCTACGCTGCAACATCCGCACACTTGCCAAACTGAGCAATGTCGCGGCTGAGGCGAACATGGCAAAGTACCACAGTGTAAGTTGAATCCGAATTGGCAGAGAATTCATTGCACATCCTTTTGCTCGGCGGCGTCGCATTTAAAAATGTAGCCTGAGCCGCGCACGGTGCCGATCAACTTCTTGCGATACGGCGCATCGATCTTGGCGCGCAAGGCGTTCACCAGAACATCGAGAGCGGTCGGCCCGACAGGGTGATCCGCACCCCAGATGAAATCGATGAGCGCTTGCCTGGGGATGGACTGGCCAGCTCGGCGCAAGAGGCATGTGAGCAGCAGGAACTCGTGCGGCGTAAGGCAGATGTTCTCATTCATTCGCTTCACTGTGCGTCCGGCCGGATCGAGAGCAACATCGCCGATCCTGATCATGCCGTCGCCTTCTTCTCGACAACGACGCGTGATCGACTGCAAACGCGCGACCAGTTCAGGAAACGAAAACGGCTTGGTCAGGTAGTCGTCCGCACCCACGTCCAGACCGTGAATGATCTCGTCTTCCGCATCGCGTGCGGTCAGCATCAGCACCGGCGTCATGCGCGACCTCTCTCGCAGCGCCTTCATCAGCGCATATCCATCCAGCTTCGGCAGCCCGATGTCCAGCACGATCGCGTCGAACTCATGCGCCGTCGCAATCTCCAACCCCATTTCGCCATCAGTGGCGGTCACAATGGCAAAACCATGCTCATAGAGTCCCTTGCGCAACAACTCCAGCATTCGAGGCTCGTCTTCGACGATGAGGATTCGCATTTGTGCCGTATCGTCCACCATAGTCGCTAACTGAATAGGAATGCCGTCAAGAAGCATGTAAATTCATCGCAGATTTATATTCAAGCAGCCGCGCCCCCAACCTTAGGAAGAATTCATCTATCTGTAAACAACGCTTTATTGCAGCAGCGCAGGCTTACGTCAAGTGAAGCTGCACCGCGTGTGGTGTTAGAACTTCGCAGATTTCAACCGTGCTGTTGAAGGAGAATCATGTCAAACAAGGCCCTTATTTTACCCCTCATCCTCGCTATGTTCTTCTTCTCTCCCAGGATAGGCGCATCTTCCAGTACGCCGGCGAGCGCCGTACCTGCTGAGATGAGCTCCGCCGCCGAAGCCAATGGCAGCGTTAGTGGTACCGTCAAGGACGCGTCCGGCGCTGTGCTCGAGGGCGCGCGGATTGATCTTGAACCGGCGACGCGAATCGTGTCATCGGATGCGCAAGGCAAGTTTGTCATTCAAGATGTCAAGCCGGGCTCATATAAGGTGACGATCTCTTATGTTGGTTTCACTCTATTCTCTGCGAGCGTTGAAGTGACCCCCGGCAGACCGACGCCGCTGGACGCAACGCTTATAGTTGGCCCTACGAGTCAGCAGGTGATAGTAAGCGCTACCTTGGAGGGAGATATCGCCTCAATCAACGAGCAGCGCGTATCCGAGAACATTCTGAATGTTCAAACCGACGTGCAGATTCAGAGTCTGCCCAATGCCAACATCGCGGACGCGCTCGGTCGCATGTCCGGCGTGACAATACAACGCAACGAGGGCGAGGGGCAGTATGTGCAGATCCGTGGAACCGAGCCGAGATTGAGTAACACAACCATCGATGGCGTCGTCGTTCCTGGGCCCGATCCGGATGTGCGCCAGGTCGACCTCGATACGATTCCGGCCGATCTGGTCGGCTCAGTCGCCATCAACAAAACACTTTCGGCGAATCAGGACGGAGACGCAATCGGTGGTTCGGTGGACCTGCGCATCAAGCAGGCTACCTCGGATCGTCCGACCCTCACTTTTGAAGGCCAGGATGGATATACGCCAATCGACAATGGCCGGAAGACGTTTCTGATCGACTCCTCGGCTGGAATGCGCTTCGGCCCGGCCAAGCGTTGGGGTCTGATGCTGGGCTATAGTTACGACTACAACGGCCGCGGAATCGACGATGTGGAACCCGTCCCAAATTTCGACGGGCCGAACAACTCCTTTACCTTCGACAAGCTCTATGTTCAGCAATATCTATACGACCGAACCCGTTATGGAATGGCGGGCGCGCTCGATTATAAGTTGAATGAAGGCTCCGATCTGTACGTTCACGGACTGTTTTCCAACTTCAGAGACTATGGGCAGAAGTTCGCCTTTCAGTTGACGGAGAATCCCAACCCGCCAGGCTCGAAGCCAAAAGGCAAAGACAAATATCACACCAGCGTTCGCCGGCCGAACTTGCAGATCGCCGACCTGTCTATGGGCGGCAACCACGTCTTCAATCGTTCCTACCTCCGGTATCAGATCGCCGCGTCCCACTCGCGCTTCGGCGGAGCCGCGGGCAATCCCGGCGCGGCTTTCGATGGGTCCGACAAAACCTGCGAGTATGAACCAGGTCCCAGCCAGTATCGGCCGCAGTATGACTGTGATGCGCCTGGCACTCCAGTCTTTGACCCCAGTCAGTACTCACTCCAAACCATCGACTTGACCTTTGGACAAGCAACGCAGTTGAACCTGCAGGCCAGCGGAGCGATGGGAATCAACTACCACCTCGGATCGCACACCTCGACCCTGGAATTTGGCGGCCAGATCCGCAATGAACACAAGGGGCAGGACGCATATTCGCCGGAGTACGATTCGAACAACGGCACGGCGATGACCCAATACCTGGGCACATTTACCAATTCCCATTTCTATGGTGGAAGCTATTATCTCGGCCCCGTAACCAGCTTTAATTTGCTGACGGGCGACCTGGCCGCAAACCCCGGATCTTACACTCTGGATGAAGGCACAACGCGCCTCCAGTCGGACGCTTCAAACTACAATCTGCAAGAGAGAGTTTCTGCCGGTTTCATCATGAACACGCTGGATCTCAGTTCCAGGCTCCATCTGCAGGCAGGGTTGCGCATCGAGGCCACAAACACCTCGGACACGGGATATCTAGTCGTTAACGATGCGAATGGCAATTACGTCTCTACAACGCCGCAGAACGGAAGTGGATCCTATGTAAACCCGTTGCCGAGTGTGCAGCTTCGCTATACGTTCAATGGCAATGCGGATATTCGCGCCGTCTATGGGCGGGGTATTTCGCGACCGGATCCATACCAACTGGTTCCCTACATTACAGTGGACCAATCGGCAACTCCTTATGCCGTCAACATTGGCAACACCGGGCTGGTTGCAGAGCATGCCAACGACTACGACATCCTTTATGAGAAATATCTTCCCTCGGTCGGTGTAATCCAGGGCGGTTATTTTTACAAGCAGATCACACAGCCCATCTATGCCCAGCAGTCGTTCATTCCTGCGACCGGCTCGCCATTGTCCCAGGCATATGCCGGAGATAATGTTTTGCAGCAGGTCAATGGAGACCATGCACATGTGCAGGGCGTCGAATTCGCCTATCAGCAACACATGACTTATCTGCCGGGAGTATTGAAAGACGCCAGAATCGACGCGAACGTGACCTATACGGAATCCAGGAACTACAACCTCCTCAACCGCACAGATAGCCCAGCTCTAGTGGGTCAGGCGCCATTGTCCTGGAACATTGGACCCTCCTATGCCACCAAACGCGCCGTGGTGACGATGGGTATCTCGCACGATGGCGCGAATATCTACGCGTACCAATTCCAAAGCGCCGGTCCGAATGCTCAGGCTCCGGGTGGTGCCCCCGCGATTTACGAAACCACCGGCCCGTTTGGTGACAACTATTTCTATTCGCACACCCAGGTAGATGCCAAGGCAACCTTCTATCTCGGCAAGGGGTTTACGGCAGAGGCTCTAGGGGAGAACATGAATAATGCGGTCTTCGGTTTCTATAACGGCAGTCCGCAGTACATGGTGCAACGCGAGTATTACAAGCCGACATACTCGGGCGGACTCCGCTGGACCCAGCATCGTGAGTAATTGGAGATAAGCCATCCAACCCCGTGGCTTCGTTCCGTTTCACCCACGATCTCGCTGCCTTCAACAAACTTTACTCTTAATAACTCCTGGAAAGGCATGTCGCGTGCTCCGGCACGCGACATGCCGAGAAAGATTCAATGAAGAAAAGTGCAGTTCTTCTTGTATTCCTCTTGCTATCCGTATTCTCGCTGAGCGCGCATTCCATGGCGCCCTTGACTCTACAAAAGACAATTGTTTTACCCGGCGTTACCGGTAAGTTCGACCACCTCGCCATCGACACGACGGGCAACAGGCTCTTCATCGCCGCGACGGGTAATCATTCAGTCGAAGTGATCGATCTCAAGACAGACAAGGTAGAACAGAGCATCACGGGCCTGGTCAAGCCGCACGGTCTCGCATGGGATGCGGCTACCGGCAGCCTCTATGTATCCGATGGCCAGCTCGGCGAACTTAGAGTGTACAAAGGAACGCCGCTGGCCCTTGCAGGCAAGATCAAACTCTCCGACGACGCCGACGATATGGCTTATGACGAAAGCAGACGCTTGCTCTATGTGGGCCATGGAGGCAAGGATGCGGCCAATCCCGCCAACGTCGCCATCGTAAGCACTGCGGACTTCAGCCTGAAGGCGAATCTCCCGACCGCTGCTCATCCCGAGGGAATCGCGCTCGACTCCGGAAGCGGACGTATCTTTGCAAACATCGCCGATTCCAATGAAGTGGCAGCCATCGACAAAGCCGGTAAATCCGTCGCGGCAAATTGGAAGCTGACCAAGGCCGCCGAAAATGTTCCGATTGCATACGATGCCGAAGACAATCTGCTCCTCATCGCCTGCCGTACTCCGGGAATGGTGATCGCTCTCGATGCCTTGACAGGTAGGGAGATCGCCAGCCATCCAACCGCGTCCGGTGCAGACGATTTGTTTTATGAATCGGCCCTGCGGCGCGTGTACGTGATCAGCGGGGCCGGCGAGATCGATTCATATCAGTTGGACAAATCGCAGAACCTGCATCCTCTCGACGTCGTGCACACCGCTGCCGGAGCCAAAACTGCACTGTTTGTTCCATCACAAAATCTGCTTTATCTCGGCGTGCCGGGAGTGGGCGGGAACTCAGCGGAGATTCGCGTTTATTCAACCGGTCACGCCCAGTCACCGAGCACAGCCGCGACAATGAGCGCCGTCGACCCCGCCGAATTGAAGTTCGTAGTCATCGTCAGCCGCCACGGAGTGCGCTCGCCCACCGGCAAGACCGACCGGCTAAATCAGTATTCGGCTCAACCGTGGCCCGCGTGGAGCGTTCCGCCGGGCTATCTCACTGAACATGGCGCTCGTCTGATGACTCTCTTCGGAGCCTACGATCGTGAGCAACTGGCGGCCCAAGGATTGCTTTCGCCGAGCGGCTGTGCGGATGCGCCACAAATTCGAATCGTTGCCGACTCCGACCAGCGCACGCGCGAGACAGGCAAGGCGCTCGCTGCGGGTCTTGCGCCCGGTTGCGCGCTTGAAGTCAACGCCCTTCCAGAAGGAACGCACGATCCGCTTTTTCACTCATTAGGAGCCGGTGTCGGGCAAATGGATAGGACGTTGGCCTCCGCGGCAATCTCCGGCCGCGTCGGAGACAATCCGCAGGGATTGATCGAAGCCTACCGTTCGCAACTCGATGCGCTTGAAGAGATCCTGCTTGGTTGCAAGGCAGGCGCGAATTGCCCAAGCACGGGCACCCCGGCACCCCTGTCCATCTTCGATCCCGCGCCTGTGCCGTCCAATTCCGATCGCATGGCCGACTCGCGCACTTCGCTCGACCTCGCTTCTACGATGACGGAGAACCTGCTCCTCGAATACACGGAGAACATGGACGCCGAAAAAGTAGGATGGGGCCGCGTAGATCTTCCGAAGCTGCGCGAACTGCTTCAACTCCACACTGCCCATGAAGACATAGCAGACCGCAGCAGCTACATTGCCCGCGCACTGTCGTCCAATCTTCTCGTTCACATTCTCCAGTCGATGCAGCAGGCCGTCTCAGCTCAGCCTGTAGCCGGTGCGGTTGGCAATCCTACCGATCGCCTTCTCATTCTCGTAGGACACGATACCAACATCGCCGCTATCGCCGGCGCACTCAACCTCAACTGGCTTATCGACGGCCGGCGCGATGACACCCCGCCCGGCGGAGCACTGGTATTCGAGTTATGGAAGTCGAGAGGAAAAGAAGAGTATACCGTCCGCACATATTACACCGCGCAGACCTTGAACCAGATGCGCAACGCTACGCCGGTTAGCCTCCAGAATCCTCCCGAGCGGGTTCCGGTATTCGTGCCTGGATGTAGTCAGGCCGACTTCTCCTGTGGGTGGAGAGCGTTTCAACAAGCAATAATTGCCGCAACGGACCCGATGTTCGTGAAGTGACCAAAGTCGCCGGCGCGTTCACTATCGCCTACTCATGAAACTCCAGCAGGGTCGATTCTCACGATTTCTTTACCAACTGTTCACGCCAACGCAAAAGCCCATTTACATCCCCCTGCTATTCCATAGTTACGTCCCCTTTGCT
>CAYTJN010000080.1:0-18487 GCA_964438125.1 uncultured Occallatibacter sp. | reverse complement strand
TCTCCATCGCCAAGAAGTACACCAACCGCGGCCTGCAATTCCTCGACCTGATTCAGGAGGGTAACATCGGCCTCATGAAGGCGGTCGACAAATTCGAATACCGGCGCGGCTACAAGTTCTCGACCTATGCCACGTGGTGGATTCGCCAGGCCATCACGCGTGCGATCGCGGATCAGGCCAGAACGATTCGTATTCCTGTTCACATGATCGAGACGATCAACAAGCTAATCCGCACAAGCCGCCAGTTAGTCCAGGAGTTAGGTCGCGAACCGAGCAGTGAAGAGATCGCCAAGCGCATGGACATTCCCGTGGCCAAGGTGCGCAAGGTGCTCAAGATCGCTCAGGAGCCGATCTCTCTCGAAACACCGATCGGCGAAGAGGAAGACTCGCACCTTGGCGACTTCATTGAAGACCGCCAGGCGGTGTCGCCCTCTGAAGCGGTCATCAGCGTCAACCTCAAGGAATACACATCACAGGTTCTGCGCACGCTCACACCGCGCGAAGAACGGGTGATCAAGATGCGCTTTGGCCTTGAAGACGGCTCCGAGCACACCCTGGAAGAGGTAGGCCAGAGTTTCCAGGTGACGCGTGAACGCATTCGCCAGATCGAAGCCAAAGCCCTGCGCAAGCTGCGCCATCCAAGCCGCTCGCGCAAGCTTAAAGCATTCGTAGAAGGCGCCAAAGAGATGTGACGCCTGCGGTGAATCAGCCGCTTCGCAGTTCCAATTTGAGCCGCAGCCCCTGCAATGGGCTGCGGCTCTTTTCACTTTGTCGCACAGTCGGGCGATGACTGGCAGGCGACCGCTGCGACGCGGTTTTTTGCCGTGGAGGCGAGTTGTCTGCAGCCAGGTCATGGCTGCATGGCAGGGAATTCCATCACAGTCTCACAGTTTCACAGGAAATAGGGGGGGGTGGGGGGGTACCCCGGAGAACAGACCCGGCCCGAAAGATCGACCTAGTTTCAAGGTAGCAGGATGCTGGAAATATTCTGCAAAACAAGTTTCCCGCGGGAACCGGTGCTGAATGACGATCGCTTGAATTCCAATTGACTACTGTTTGAGCAGGTCGATCGACTCATACTCGTGGCGGGCGATGGCGGCACGAATCTCCGCCGGAGTCTTGCCTGCCTTGGTCTGCTGGTAAGCGAAGACGCCCTCTTTCGCGCAAGTGTCGCACTCGGTCGAGTGTGTGTTCTCATAACAACTGCGCAGGCTGGTGTGGCCCAGTGAACGGTCGCAACGGCAGTTGCAGGGAAGCTGATAGAGCACGTTGCTGACATGGGATGCCAACTGATAGACGTGCACCTGCCATGGGTATTGGAAATGTTCGCCCGTCAGCTTGCTTCCAGAAAGAATCGGCGGCAGGGCGCTCACCTTGAGAGGCGCCGAAGGATGATAAGCGGGAACGTCGTCGGCCGGGTTGGACCACTGCGCATAGCTGCCCGCAGTTGCGGCAAATATGGCCAGGCCGAGAACCCACCGCTGCTTCATCCATTTGAACGTCATGATTGACCCTCTAGTTATCTATTTTAGACTTGAGCGAGAGAAAACCGGAAGCCGGGGCGCCAATCAGGAACGTCCCTACGGCGATTCGGCAACAAAAAAAACGGCACGAACGGTCAAGCTGTTCGTGCCGGGAGGCCAGTGACGCAAACTACTTCCAGCCGGAGAAGAGGCATCGCTGCCAGTCTTCTCAACTGGAATATATACACCATAGCATAGATTATCTGAAATGCAAATACAAAAATCGAAATTTATAGCGCCCACTAATCAACGGGACAAACGTGATTCAGGGTGGGTTATACGACCGGGCAAGAAGAATCGCAAACGGCTAAACGATAAGTCGGGAAGAATATTAAAACTCATTATATCAATAGTTTATATAGATATTTCGCGGAGTATCGGCTGCCACCAGCCAAGCTATCTTAAGTCAATTCCCACTCAATAGCGATATTGGAGGACTTGAATCTCATTCCACAATGCGGGAAAAGTATTGGCCCGTGCCGGTCACTTTAGACCAGTTTTTCGATAGCTGCCGCGAGGTCAAAGTCCTTCATTGTGAGCCCTCCCGCGTCATGAGAGACCAGGCTCAGCCGGACTTTGTTGTATCGGATATCGATATCGGGGTGGTGGCCGGCGTCTTCGGCGATCCCGCCGACCCGGTTGACGAAAGAAAGCGCAGCGACGAAATCTTTAAAACTGAAGGTTCGGATCAACTTCCCATCTTCGATCTGCCAGTTTGGAAGGTCGCCTAGGTGAGAAGCTGCTTCTCCGAGGGAAAGTACGGACATGGCAACTCCTGGAATGCCGTCTAGGATTTCGACGCGGCTGGTGAATTGGCGATAGCAAAGTCTGAAAACAGTTTGCTCTGACCGGTGATCTCTGCGCGCAATTCATTCCAAAGATCATTTGGAAACTTGAGAAAGACCTCCACGATGCCGGGGTCAAACTGTGTTCCGGCGCAACGCATAACCTCTTCGCGAGCCGCGTCGATGGTGCGGGCCTTGCGATAGGGCCGATCACTGGTCATGGCGTCGAATGCGTCAGCGACGGCAAAGATGCGGGACCCGATGGGGATGTCGCTGCCCGCCAACCCGGCCGGGTAGCCGCTGCCATCGTGATGCTCATGGTGTGTAAAGACAATCTCTGAAGCGTCATGCAGAAACGAGATCTTGCGCAACATATGATAGCCGCGGGTGCAGTGGCCGCGCATGATCTCCAGTTCGTGAGCAGAGAGGGCACGAGGCTTGCGGAGAATGTTATCGGGAATCGCCATCTTGCCGATGTCGTGGAGAAAGGCGCCACGCGCGATCACCTTGATTTTTGCCGGGTCTATTTCCATTGCCCTGGCAAGCATAATCGTGTAGGCCGTAACACGCTTTGAGTGGCCTTCGGTCTCGGAGTCTCTGAGGTCGAGCGCATCGCCGAGCGCCTCGAGTGTTACGTCGTAAGAGTGCTCCAGCTCTTCCATTGCCTGGCGAAGCATGTCGGTTCTTCCCCGCACTGCTCGTTCCAGGTCTTGTTGATATCGGTGGTTCTCCTGCAAGGTCTTCCGATGCGCGAGGGCGCGTTGAACCGCGGTCAGCAGATGTTCGCGCTCGAAGGGTTTGAGCAGATAATCGTAGGCGCCGCGGTGCATGGAGTCGATGGCCACGCAAATGTCGTGAACGGCGGTCACCATGACGACGGGAAGCTGCGGCTGCTGCCGGCGTATATGCTCCATCAGGTCAATGCCATTCCAGTCTGAGAAATGAACTTCGGTCAGAACGAGATCGAAGTCATTCTCTTTGAGCATTGCGATGGCTTCGTTGCCGCCGGCGGCTTTACGAACCCCATACCCGTGGAGTTCAAGCGTGGCGACGATGGCGGAACGGATCTGCTCTTCGTCATCAATGACCAGGATCTGTGCCGGCCTGCGTGAGGCCCTGGGCTTCCTTGCCGCCGCCCGTGGGCCTGCCTCTGCGGGACGATCCGTGTGTCCCTCGACACCGGAAAACAACAATCCCCATCCTGCGAGGTCAATTGCCAAGGCCCAAACCCCCGATGTTCTTTGCCAGCCAATCAGAGCATTGATAAACGTCTTCGCATCAAGCGGCTAATATGGAGCGGACCTTCATACTACACCGCGTATGTGAATACTTGCATAACTACATGATCGGCTAATTCCGCATTCTCTCCAATCCGGGCGAATAAATTACAAACTTTTTGTAATCGGAAAACACAGGCAAGCCTATTTTGCTCTCTGACTAGCGCGCCGTGCCGCTGCCCAGCCCTCCTTCACGATCTGTTGAACGCGAGCCACGGCAAGCGAGTCACCGGGCACGTCTTTGGTGATGCAGGAGCCGGCTCCAATATAGGCTCCATCGCCAACCGACACGGGCGCCACGAGCGTGGAATCGCTGCCGACGAAAGCGCTCTTGCCGATGCGCGTCGCGTGCTTGTGAACGCCGTCGTAATTGCAGGTAATGACTCCGGCGCCTATGTTGGTCTTGTCCCCCACTTCGGCATCGCCTAAGTAGGTAAGGTGATTGGCCTTGGCTCCCTTTCCCAGCTTCGTCTTTTTGGTCTCGACAAAGTTGCCGACGTGAGCACTCTCGCCGATTTCGCTGCCAGGACGAAGATGCGCGAAGGGGCCGATCCTGGCGCCATCGGCAACCGTGCTGTCGGTCAGGACACAGCTCTGACGAATCAAGACGTCACCACCCAGCGTGCAATCCTCGATCACGGAATAGGAGCGGATTGTGCATCCTGCGCCGATTCTAGTACGGCCCCGCAACTGCACAAATGGTTCGATGACGGTATCGGCGCCTACCTCGACCTCGGCGTCGATGACGCAGGTCTCCGGCCGGAAGACGGTCACACCCTGAGTCATGAGGTGGTTCGCGGAAGTCATGCGGAGCGTTGCGTCAAGAGCCACCAGCTCGGCAATGGTGTTTGCCCCAAGCACTTCGTTGGCGTGGGGGGCCTGGGTGGCGACGACGCTTTGCCCGGCCGAGAAGAGGAGTCCAGCCACATCGGTCAGGATCAGCTCGTGGTTGGCGTTGTCTGCCGTAAGCTTGCCTAGCTGTTCGAGGAGCGCGGCGGTCTTGAATGCGTAGATGCCGGTGTTGATCTCGCGAATGTGTTCCTGTTTGGGCGTTAACGCCTTTTGTTCGACGATGGCCTCAACCTCCGGTGGGATCATGTCGGGCCATAGTTCCGACTTGCGCACGATGCGCCCGTAGCCACTTGGATCTTCGACAGCGGCAGTCAGAATGGTCATGGCCGCCTGCTTTTCCTGGTGGAAGCGCCAGAGCTGCTCGATCGTCTCCGGTCGAATGAGCGGAACATCGCCCGAAAGGACGAGGATATTTTGGTAGCCCTTGATGGCTTCGCGGGCGCACTGGATGGCGTGCCCGGTGCCGAGTTGCTCGGTCTGCTCGATGAATCGAACACCCGTCGAGGCGACTGCGTCACGGACCTTATCCGCCTGGTGACCAATGACAACAAAGATGTCGCCGGGCGTCGCGGAGTGGCTGGCGGCTGCGATGACGTGGGCCAAAAGCGGCTTGCCGCCGATTTCGTGAAGCACCTTGGGACGCTGCGATTTGAGCCGCGTGCCCTTGCCCGCCGCCATGATGACCACCGCCAACTGCAGATTCTCTTCCAATTGAATACTCCTACGGAACCGAATCGCTAGCTAAGGCAACCACATTTGCCGGAGGCGTCAGGCCTCGATTTTTGAGACCGGGGAATCCGCAACTCTGCGGGCATTAGCGCCGGAAGCGGCCGCGATCCCCCGAGCTTCGTCCACGATCTCCAGAACCTCTACCGCGATCTCCAAAACCGCGTGGCTTGACGGGTGCGGCGACGGGCAGGTCGGTCTTGCCGGCGGGATAGACCGCGAGAAATCGCTCTTGACCTTCACCGTTGCTGGCCGTTTCCACGCCTTCAATTCCGCGAAAGGCCATGTGCAGCAGGCGGCGCTCGCGGCTGTTCATGGCCGGAAATGCATAGGGGACGCCGGAGCTGAGAACCTTCTCCGCAGCCGTCTCGGCGGTCATGCGCAGTTCCTGTGCGCGCAGAGCCTTGAAGTTGTCGGCGTCAAAACTGATGAGGCCTCCTTCGCGCTGATCCAGGCGCAGAATCTGCGCAGAGATCGTCTCCAGAGCCATCAGCAATTCGCCGTTGTGCTGGGTGACCAGGGCCACGTCGGGGCCGGCCAGCTCGACGCAGAGCGCGGGCTCTTGCTCTGCTGCTTCGGGTTCGGCTTCGGCTTCTGGCGCGGTGATGCGGTATTTGAGACGTAGTCCACCGAGCTTGTTGAGGGTGGCGAGGAATCCGGCGATCTTCTGGGCAGCTTGCTGCAGGTCATCGATGGGCATAACAAAACAGTATCGCAGAGCCGGGCGGACAATGGGAACGCAATCGCGAAAAGCTATCCGGGGCGGTTCTGAACCGCAATTCCGGAACCGGACGCACGATTCGTTCGTATCGGTTATTGTCCCGCAAAAGGTTTGCAACGGCCTCGCCGAGGAGCGATCTCCATGAACGCTGGAGTCCCCGATCAAGATAGCCTTCTCCGAGCCCCGTGGAACCGAATCCCTGTGGCTCCCTGGCTGTTCTCCCTTCTGGTCCTGGCGCTGCTCAGCGGGCTCCGGTACTACTCAGTCTTGGGCCCTCCGCGAGCGCGCGTTCTGTTTCTGGTTCACTGCCTGGCGATGTGGGCCTTGCCGTTCCTTGTCCTCACTGCGCAAGGACGGCGTGAAATAGGGCTCCGCAAGCGAGGCGCCACTCCTTACGGCCTGGCGGCGAGCGCCATGGCCGGGGCATGCTGTGGGTTTGCGATCTACGCGGCCGGCATGGTCCTCTACGGACCCTCGCCTGACAACTGGTGCGTCAGCATCCGCGACAGCTTCCAGCTCACTCAACTGCAATCTCGCCATGATCGGCGCCATCTTCTTCTACCCGCCCGCCTGATCTCATAACGCGTTTGAACGGACGAAAGGAAGCTTCAATGACCGACCAAGAGATCTACCGCATCGCCGGCATCAGCGGCCTTGCCAGCATCTTCACCTGCTTTATCGAGTTCCCCTTCTACTTTGTCCGAACCAATGTCCCCGGCCTGTCGGAGTCCAGCAAGTACCCCGATTACGCCGCCCGCAACGCCACCAACATCATGAGCTGCGTCTTCCTCGATCTCATCATTCTGGCGCTCTTGATGATCTTCTTTGCCGGTATCCGTCACCTCATCCGCAAAGGCAATCCGCAGCACGAGTGGCTCGCCAGCCTCTTCTTCGGCGTCGGCCTGGTCTTCGTTACCATCACCTTCGTCTCCGACTCCTTCCAGGGCACCATCGTTATCGACGCCTTCGATCCTCCCGCCAACGGCGCCATCATGCGCGCCTTGACGGAGAGCATGTTGCTCCTGTACGGCTCCATCGCCCTTTGGCTCTTGGCATTCTTCATGGTCATCCTCAGCTACGTCACTCAGCAGAGCAGCATTCTTCCAAGATGGTCCGCGTGGGTCGGCTACGCGTGCGCTCTAATCGAACTGGCCTACGTTCCCACCATGTTTGTACACCACGTCGATTTCTTCGGTTGGTACAACCCAGCCTGCCTGGGCGCCGAGGCCTTCGCCAACTCTATTCCATTGTTCGTCTGGACAATCGTCATCGGCATTCTCATGATTCGCAAGCGCGAGCCCGTGAGAGCGTAGCGTTGGCAGAGACAGTCGTCTGCTTGAAGACGATCACAGCCACCGCACTGGCCGGAGAATGCTACCTTGGGTTGAGACGCCTCTGGCGCAAATCCAACTCGTACTACGGAGCGCCCGGTCATTCGAGTGCACAGAATTCTCCAACTCCACCTGCTGCTCTGGTTGATTGCGAACGCGACTCTGTTGTGCGCCCAGGGCGGCCCGCCGTTTATCACCGACGATCCCGGCACGCCAGGGAACCGGCACTGGGAGATCAATCTTGGCTTTATCGCTGACCATAATCCTGGCCAGGCCTTTTATCAGTTGCCCGATATCGATGTGAACTATGGCGTGGGCGACCGGATTCAGCTCAAATACGAGTTGCCTCTGGCCGCTGCAACCGACGAACACAGCACGACACGAGCCGGGCTGGGGGAGTCGCTCCTGGGCATGAAATGGCGCCCCTACGAACATCACGTCGCCGGCGAGCCAAAATCCGATGAGAATATGAACTTCTCTCTCGGTACGTATCCGCAAGTTTCAATTAATAACCCTACCAGCGCGGTTCGCCGGGGAATCGTGGAAAATGGCCCGCAATATTATCTGCCGTTCGAGGCCACTGCGAAGGTTGGACCTCTGGACTTCAACGGCGAGGTGGGACGATGGTTCGGCAACAAGCTGGTACCCAGCCGATGGGGACGCGGGCTGATTGCGGGCCGCGAGTTCAACGAACGGCTGGAGCTTTACGGCGAGATCTACGACCTGCAGGACGCGAATCGAATCGGCACAATACCCAAGCAGCGCGAACTGACGCTGGACTTCGGGGGACGGCAGACCCTGGACCGCACAGGCCATCTGCGGTTGCTCTTCATGGGCGGCCGCGGGATTCAGGCCGTGACGCGCGAGAATAGCGAGCCGAACTGGATCGCTTATGTGGGCTTGCAAATTTTGTTTGGGCCAAAAGAAGTCCGCGGCACGATCAAGCCGGAGGAAAAGTGAACCGGTCGGGCGCTTAAGCTTTCGGTCTCTTCGAGCGCGTCGACTTGGAGGAACGGTTAAGAGCAACTGCCTCGCGAACGAGGGCCTTGAATGCGGCCTCGTCCACTTCTTCTCTTTCGTGGATATCGATGGCGCGGCGTACGTTTCCGTCGAGACTCGAATTGAAAAGACGTGCCGGATCGTTCAAGGACGCACCCTTGGCGAAGGTTAGCTTCACGACATTCTTGTAGGATTCGCCGGTGCAGAGGATGCCATCATGCGACCAGACCGGAGTCCCCATCCACTTCCACTCCTCGACGGCGTCGGGGTCTGCCTCTAGGATGAGATTGCGCATTTTGCTGAGAGTCACCCCACGCCAGTCGCCAAGTTCGGCGATGCGATTCGTGATGAGCTCAGATGCCGATTGACTTTCGTTCGTCACCGCATTTTTCATCTTCTCATCCTTAAAAAACAGCAGCTCAAGACGGCCCGTCCCTTGCATTCGGCGACGACGGCAAACGATCAATCCATGAGAAACATACTGCCGAACATACACATGCGGGTCAAGCAATTCTTTAAAGATTTTTCTCGCGCAGGCTTGCCAACCATAAACCGTCAGCACCCGTGACGACCCTCACTCGCGGCACACAGGCTCGGTGTTGTATCTTCCAATTCGTATGGAACACACTCAAAGCATCGTCCCGCACCCCGCACCCGAGGCCGAGGAGGTCTACCGGCGCTGGATTCAGTTTCTCGATGAAGAGTTCACTCGCCACCAGGCTCCCGAGCGCCGCGCCGAGATTGTGCGCGATCAATTAACTCAGCTTTATCTGGGGCGTCCGCACGGCGGCAAACTCAACCTGACGCTCACCTCCGAGCTGCCGGGCAACGTGCTCTCGCTCTCGCTGGACCCGGAAAACCTGACCCTTGAGGCCGAACATTTTGCCGACATAGATCAGGAAAAATTCGCCAAGCGCAAGCCTTTGTTGTGGTTCTGGCAGATGTTTGACCGCTCGCCAATTGGGACCAACCATTGGCTGGGTCTGCGCTTCCGCTCCATGCTGGGCCGCCACATCTTCGCACGCATCGGCGCGGGAGTCAGGATCTACCACGGCGTGGATCTGACCTTCGGATATAAGCTCTGCATCGAAGAAGGCGTCACCATCCGGCAGCGCGCTCTGCTGAACGACCGCGGCGGGATTACGATTGGCAAGGGCGCCGTCATCGGCTCCTTCGCCCGCATCTACTCCCACAGCCACGCGGCACACGACTTCGGCGAGGTGATTCTGACGCCCACTGTTGTTGGGCCCGCCGCCCGCATCGCCAGCCACGCTATCGTACTGGCAGGCCAGCATGTCGCCGCCGGAGAACTGGTTGGCAACTTCCCTGTCAGTCGCACATGAAGTTCGATACGCGGGGAGGTAGAGAGTTCGACGAGCGGCGCGAAGAAATAGGTCTGCTTCAAGGCTCTTTGCTGAATTTGCTCGTATGCGCACATGATTTTGAGCTACTATCTCTGCGTCGGTTTTTGCATCGTAATGAAGTGCCCGGAAACGGAATGGCACCGAGCGAACCGCCGAAGGAGGACCATGGCCAACCCCAAGAAATGCGCAAATGCCGCTTGCACTTGCCCTGCCCCTGAAAAAGCAAAGTATTGCAGCGCCCATTGCGAGGGCATCGGGAACAGAACCGAGATCAATTGCCTGTGTGGCCATGCCGATTGTGGGGGCAAGATTTCATGAGTTGAGATCCGGGAATGGGGTGGGCCTGGCAGTTACTCGGCCAGAAACTCGCCAATAGGATGCGCCACCATCTCCGGAGCCACTCGCATCGCCACATGATTCTGTCCGGGGAGCCACTCGACCCGAACATCAGGGAGAACTCGGGCCAGCGCTCGTGCCGCATCCAGCATCGGATGTTCGGGACTGATGCTACCCACAAGCAGCAGTGAGGGGCACGTGATCGCACGATAGTGCGTGAGGTCAGGGCTCTGTGCATCCATCTCTTCAAGCTCTCGAATCCAGCTTTTGGCAAGCACCCGTAAGCGGGGCCAGCCACGAGACGCGCGAAGTGTGACGATCTCCGCTTCGGGCATGTGCGGGTAGGCCGCCAGGCCAAACTCCAGCGCTTTGTCCAGATCGCCCTCGGCAACGGCGCGCGCGTAGGGGGCCAGGTTCTCGCCAGCAATCGGTCCGCCGACAGGCAAAGGCGGCTCATAGATCACGAGTCGGGGCACTGGGTGGCGCATGGCAACGCTGAGAGAGCAAACAGCCCCATAAGAATGGCCAACGAGAATGGCTTCCGATCCGGTTTCAGTCTTGGCGGCAGTGAGTATGGCTTCAATGTCTTCGTACTCGCGCTCGATCGAATAGGGTCCGACGCCTTCACCACTCTTTGCGCGGCCGCGCCGGTCCATCGCATAGCATGTAAAGCGGTCCGACAGCAGCTTGGCCACCGGCATCCAGTCGGTGTGTGTGGAGACGCTGCCATGCACAAAGACGATAGCGGGGCCCTTGCCGAGACGATGAAAGGCGATGCGCGTTCCGTCAGCAGAACGAACGAAGCCCTCGGTCACCGCCGCCGGTGCATGCTCCAAGAGTATTGATGTCATTGTTCTAATCGTAACTCTCGCCCAGTGCGGGCAGAGCGGCGAGTCTCAGGATGGGGAACGGGCTGCCAGGGGGGCGATGCGAAGGTGCGGGGACTACCTGCTTGTGAGGCGGGACACAACTCGAGGAGAGACCTCACGAGGTCTCTCCTCTTGACAGCTTCATCGCTTTTTCAGCGTGAATCGGAAGGTGGCATTGACAAGAACTGCTGGCTGAAATCTAGCAATATCAAGAGGGCTGTTCGACCCTCCAGACATAGAGGTGGTCGGCGTCGCTCGATGTGGCAACTTCAATGTTTTTCTGTCGGGTCGCCCGATTGAGCGCGGCGCGAATGTTTTCTTTTGTGTCGGGCAGCGCCTGTAAGGGCACCTTCAAAGCTGTTCCGGACTCAAGGTTCGCAATATCGTTGAGCAGTTGCGTGACAATCTTCTTATGCTTACCGTCCCGGCCTTTGGGAACGTCGAGCTGAAGAATGGACTCGAATGCACTCACACTGGGCTTCGCATCCGAATTGGTGGCCATTTCGTCCTCCTTTGCTGTGCTGCCGCTATGCCGCAGCCGTTCGCGTTCCCGGAATTGCAACCATTTTCGTACAGGTTTCCTGTTAGAACGTATGCCTAAATTGCTGTTAACCTATCCTCAGAGCCAAAGAATACTAATGTATTGGAGAATTTGCAATACGCAAAACGTAATTATTTGGTCACTTTAGCTCGACCATCTTGAGCACAATTGCACTCTATCTGACGTAAAACCCCGGCCCGCGAAAAAGTCGCGCCTTCTCCCCGAGACGCTATTCTCTCTTCCCAACGTCTCTCAATTCTCTATAAAACCAGGATTTTAAAGATTCTGTTCGTCTCAAAAAGAGGCTCCCCGTACTGTGGAAAAACTGCTAGATTCTCTCGTAGAGGCTTCCCCGGTACTGGGCCGGAACGACTTCCCCTCCCCACGCACTACGCGGCCCAGATCTATAAAAACCCATCTAAGCACGCTCAATCGGCCCTTGTGGCCCGAGAGGTCAATCAGTCTATGAAAAACGACCAGTTCAAATCGCAAGCCCATTCGATGAAGAAGCAGACCAATTTCCCGACCGTACCGATCAACGAGATTCCGGTGCCCACCTGGACAGGTAAAGCCGGTTCCCGCCGCCCCGTAGTTTTGGTGGTCGACGACGAGTCCACCATCGCCGATACACTGACCGAGATTTTGAAACGCAGCGGATATGCCGCAATGTCGGCTTATGACGGGGAGAGCGCCTTGGAATCGGCCTTGCTGATACCGCCTGAACTCCTCATTTCCGACGTCCACCTGCCTGGGATGAACGGCATCGAACTCGCGAGCACGGTGAGGCGTGTCTTTCCGGATTGCAAAGTTCTCCTGTTTTCTGGGCAAGCGTCGACGATCGACCTGCTTGCTTCTGCGAGAGACCGCGGACAGCATTTTTCGCTACTCACCAAGCCCGTGCATCCGACAGATCTATTGGCGCGGGTCACTGAGGCCTTCAGTTCACGATACGGCCGCACCGCTCACACCGCCGCATAAGGCGTGTCGAGATCATTCCCTGCAAGTAGCAATCGAGACGCGGAGATCCCGATTCTCGAAGCTCTTGTGAAGACGCCAAGTCATCGATCCCGAGGAGGAGAATCAATGCGAGTTGTGCTGGGAACGCTTCTGATCTGTCTTCTTGCGCCGGCCGCAGCTGGCCTGGCTCAGGAGAAACCGCAAACTGCGGCGGCCGCGCCCCCCGCCAATCCATTCAGTACGTTCGTCAAGGTCGCCTACGGAAACGTGAAGAACAACCTGAAGCTCTCAGCCGAAAAAGTTCCCGAAGAGGATTACAACTTCAAGCCCACGGACTCGGTGCGCAGCTTTGGCCAGATCATCGGACATGTCGCCGACGCGCAGTATATGTTCTGCTCCACGGCAACAGGCGAGAAGAATCCGGCGCTGAACATCGAGAAAACAAAGACCACCAAGGCCGATCTGGTTGCGGCGCTCAATGACGCCTTCTCCTACTGCGACGCGGCCTACGGCAGCATGAACGACGCGTCGGGCGCCGAGATGATCAAGTTCTTTGGAAGGGATATGCCGAGGCTGGGCGTGCTGATCATCAACAATATGCACGATATGGAGCACTATGGAAACCTCGTCACTTACATGCGAATGAAAAACATCGTTCCTCCCAGCAGCACACCGCCGCCCCAGGCCCAGTCGAAGAGTTCGCAACCAAAGGATTGATGCGCATTTTGAGCGGCCGTGAGCCACCTGCGGTGGGCAAGTTGCCTTCGGCGAAGCTGATTGGGGGTTCATCGTCTCCCACATCTCAGGGTTGAGATGCGGGCCGCCCAGTCTTAGAGAGCGCACGCCCAGCTAACCCTTAAAACTGGGTGCCCCAGGTCCGGATTCTCGGACCTGGGATGGAAACTGTCCGTTCTCTCTTCGCCATCCCGTCCAAAAAGACTCGATCTCTACGGTTCCTTCAATTCCAGTTGCATAATGGCGGAAGCTCGACCATGGCCAGCCATCCGGCTTCTCCACTAACCCGCGCTTGACTGGATTGCGGTGCATATAGCGCAACTTCTCGATGCGCTTCTCTTCGGTGAAGACGTTGAAGTCGTAATATCGCGCCTGCCAGAACGGGCGCTCTCTGCGCCGCAGCGTTACGGAAAGCTTGATCGCCTTGATGGCTTGATCGAGTGTGGATTGCTGCGGCTCGTTCACCAACATATGGACGTGCTCCGGCATGACCACGTATCCGGCGACGACGAACTTGTATTTCTTCCGGATGCGTTCGAGGGCGTCCTCGAAAATATTCTTCGCTTCCGGTGAAGCGAGATACGGGAGACGGTGGTAGCAACTGAAGGTGAGAAAGTGCATGTCACCGCATTGCTGGTGTCGAACGAGTCTCTCCGTCATGGGGTCGAGGATACACTGGCTGTCCATCCCAGGTCCGAAAATCCGGACCTGGGGCACCCAGATTTTGATTGTTGAACTCTATGGGACATGGGCCACCCGCCCACCCGCCGGGGGTACACTTATCCGCAGAGGAATAACCCATGAGCGACGAACTTCAGCAATGGATACAACGAGTGGGCAAGCGGGCTATCGTTGATGGATACAACGTTGACGGCTTCCAATTTGAGAGCGTGAACGGAGAACGGGCATGGCACATCACTGCGTGGCCGGGACGCGACCCTATAAGTAGTTATTGGGTCGCGCGGGGGAAATTCTATTCAATGAGAATTCACTATTTTTACAACATGACAAACGAGAGCCGGATTGAAGTGTTCGGCGAAATCGAGAGCATCCGCGATGACGAGAGAGCAGCCGTTCTGAAGGCGATCTCTGATTGGGAGAAGTCCATTGAGGTCGAAGCCATATAGACCGCACAACGACGCCGTATTCCCCAGGTCTCGATGTTTTGAGACCTGGGAAGCCACGAACCTTTTGCGAGCGGATAGCGAGCGGCTGGCCGCACCGCAGGTGCTTACTCTTCCTCTTCTTCTACGGGGCGTTTGGCGTTGGCCAGGATTTTTTCGGCCACTAACTGCGGGACTATGTCGTAGTGGTCGACTTCCATGCGGTAACTGCCCTTGCCCTGAGTTAGAGAAGTTAGCTGGGTTCCATAAGTGAGCATTTCAGCCATCGGAACCTGGGCGTTGATAATCGTTGTCCGGCCTTTGGAGTCCATTCCGCCGACGCGGCCACGGCGGCTATTGAGGTCGCCCATCAAAGCTCCGGCAAACTCGTCGGGAGCTTCGATCTCTACCTTCATGATGGGTTCGAGAAGGCAGGGCTTGCATAACTCCATGGCTTTTTTGAAGGCGAGACGGCCAGCGGTTTTGAAGGACATTTCGTTGGAGTCGACGTCGTGATAGCTGCCGTCAAAGACGGTGGCCTTGAAGTCGACGACCGGATAGCCGGCGAGATAGCCGCGAGCGGCCGACTCAACAATACCCTTTTCGATGGCCGGAATGAAGTTGCGAGGGATGGCTCCGCCGAAGACTTCGTTGCCGAATTCGAAGCCGCCGCCGCGAGGCATGGGCTCCATGCGGATCTTGCAGTCACCGAACTGGCCGTGACCGCCGGACTGCTTCTTGTGGCGGCCCTGGGCCTCGGCCTTGCCGCGAATGGTTTCGAGGTAAGGAACCTTGGGCGACTTGAGGGTGACTTCAGCGTGATAGCGCTTTTTGAGGCGGTTGACAATGGCCTCGATGTGAGGCTGGCCGGCGCCGGCAATCAAGAACTCATTGGTCTGCGGGTCGCGGAAGAAGCGGATGAGCAGATCCTCTTCCATGAGCTTGTGGATGGCGGGCGCGAGCTTGTCCTCGTCGGCGCGGGACTTGGGCTCGATGGCGTAGGTCATGGCGGGCTCAGGCGGCACGGGCAGCGCGACCTGGAAGTCTGCGCCCTTTGCCCCAAGAGTGTCGCCGGTGAGCGTGTCGCGGAGCTTGGCCACGGCGCCGAGGTCGCCGGCGTGGAGCTCGGCGACTTCGACGGGCTTGCGGCCCTGCATGATGCTGAGGTGCGCGAGCCGTTCTGACGACCTGCGGATGTAGTTTTCCAGCGTGGCGTCGTTTTTGACTACGCCGCCAATCACCTTGAAGAAAGTGATGCGGCCGGCGAAGGGATCGGCCATGGTCTTGAAGACCATGGCGGTGACAGGCTCGGCGTCGTCGATCTTGCGCGTGGGCGCGTCGGCATCGGGCCCGGACGTGACGCCGACAATGGGCGAGCGCTCAGTGGGTGCGGGCGTGTAGACCTTCAGGAAATCGAGAAGATGATCGAGGGCCATGTTGGCGAGGCCGCTGGAAAAAAGCACGGGGAAGATGCGGTCTTCGCGGATGGCTTCGTGAAGCGCGGCGATGAGGTGATCTTCGGGGATGGTGCCCTTCTCGAAGTACTCCTCCATCAGCTCGTCTTTGCCTTCGGCGACCAGTTCAACGAGAGCTTCGTGGCGCGCCTTGGCATCGGCAGCCAGGCTGGCGGGAATCTCAGCCGTCATTTTGCCGCGGCCATCGCCACCGGGAGTGTAATAGTAGGCCTCCATGGTGACCAGATCGACAACGCCGCGAAAGCCCTCGGCGCCGGAGATGGGAAGCTGGACGGGCACGCAGTTGCGGCCCCAGCGATCAACCAGGTCATCGATCAGGGCGCTTAGTCCGCCACCGCCGCCGGCCTTGGGATGGTCCATCTGATTGACGAGGACGATGCGGGGCACGCCGGCTTCGTCGGCATAACGCCAGACGCGCTCGGTGACCGGCTCGATGCCGTTCTGAGCGTTGACCACGACGACGGCGGACTCGACAGGCAGCAGGGCTGCGCGGGCCTCGTGGGTGAACATATGAAAGCCGGGGGTATCGACGAGATTGATCTTGATGCCTTGCCACTCGGCAAAGGCGACGGCGTTTTGCATGGTTGCGCCGCGGGCTACTTCTTCTTCGTCATAGGCGGTTACGGCTGTGCCGTCTTCGACACGTCCTTGCGTGGGGGTCATCTTGGCGGCATGCAGCAGAGCGGCGATCAAGGTGGTTTTGCCACTGTGCGCATGCCCCACTACAGCTACGTTGCGGATCTCACTTCCCTGATACGTTTTCATGGTGCAATTCTCCTGTGCCACCTGCGGTGGGGCTAACTGCCTTCGGCCCTTTTCGTTGGGCCCGAAGGTCTTTGGCTGGTCCGAGCCGGAAAAAAGGCGCGGAGGTTGGGTTGTGGGAGTGAGAGGGCGGAAAAGCAGGTCCTTCGATTTCTCCAAACAGCAACGAAGACCGGCTGCTGGAGACTCTGGACTCGTTACGCTCGCTCAGGACGACAGGATGTGAAAGATAAGGGAGAGACAGAAGATGCTTCGGAACGCATTCATGGGCGTTCGTGTGGCCGAATTGGATGGCCACGTGTCCCGGTTTGCCGTCTACCTCGTCCATAAATCGTTCAACCTATAAGGTTTGGACCGTGAGGGTCTCGGGCCGGCGCCTTGCGGTAAAGGTCAGGCAGCATCCGCAGAGCGTCTTTCTAAGAAACTCGGATGCTATCACACGGGGATTGTGAACGTCCTGTGACACGAGCCACCAACTGCAGTGGGGTGAATCGCCTTCGCCATGTTTCGAACAGGCTTTTGATCCCCGTAGACATAGTATGACTATAACGACTATAATTATGGTTGAAAAGGAGGATAGTCGCATGGCGCTCTGGCAGGTGCAGGAAGCAAAGACGCGTTTGAGCGAGGTGATCGAGGAGGCTCGCGATAAGGGGCCGCAGTTCATCACGCGGCACGGCACAGAACGGGCTGTTGTGTTGTCGATCGAGGATTATCGAGCACTCACGGCCCACAAGCCGGACCTGAAAGCGTATCTGCTGGGCGGCCCGAAGGTGGATAACTTTGAGATCGAGCCGGACCGCGACATGGGCAGGGAGATCGAATTGTGAGCGGACGTCTGGAATATTTGCTTGACACCAATGTGCTGAGCGAGACACGAAAGAAGAAGGCGGACAGGGGTGTGATGACATTCCTGGAGGGCACCGAATCCTCAACCCTTTACATCAGCGTGCTGACGCTTGGCGAGTTGCGGAAGGGCGTCGCCAAAAAGCAAAGAGAAGATCTGGAGAAGGCCAAAAGGCTGGCTGACTGGGTGGATGGGCTGGAATACAGTTTCGCGGACAGGATTCTAGACGTCGACGCAACCATCGCAAAGTTGTGGGGGGATTGGTCAGCGGAACGGCCGAGACCCGTCGTCGACACACTGCTGGCGGCAACCGCTCTAGAACGCGGATTGACCTTTGTGACGAGAAATATCCGCGATGTGCAGGGCCTTTCGGTGAAGTTGCTTGATCCGTGGCTTGATCCGTGGAAGGAATAGAGCGCTTCAAGTCAATCCTTGCCGGACACTGGCGCATTGGAAGGCTCATCAGCGACAATTCTCTCGACATGAACAAACTCACACGCCGGGAATTCCTTGTAACCTCATCTGCCGCTGCGCTCGCTGCTGCCTCGGACCGCTCTCTGGCCCTCTCGCAGCGAATCGGACCCGCGCGCCATCGAGTGCTTGTTGGCTCAAACACGGCTGATGGCATTCTGGCCTACGATTGGGATGCGAAGAGCGGCGAACTGACCGCTGACGGGATTGCAGCCAAGCTTGATCGTGTGGATTGGATCACTTATTCCAACGACCGTAGGTTTCTCTTTGCTTCTTCAGAGGTCAATTCGTTCAATGGAAAGCCGACGGGGGGTGTAGTCAGCTATGGCGTTGAGAATGGGGTCCTCAAGCAACTCTCGGCGCAGAACTCCGCCGGCGTGGGCACCTGCTACATAGCTCTCGATCACACTGGAAAGGTGCTGATCTCAGCCGATTACGACGGCGGCAGCGCGGCTAGTTTTCTCGTTACGGGCGGCAAACTCGGCCCGGCTGTCTGGAGCGAGCACTATAGCGGCAGCGGACCGAAGAAGGACCGGCAAGGGTCGGCACATGCGCACTTCGCTTCTTACTCGCCAGACAATCGGTTTGCCTATATCAACGACCTCGGCAGCGATTGCATTCACATATACAAGCTGAATAGAGAAACGGCGATGCTGACTGCTGCTGGGAGCTATAAGGCCAAACCGGGCGCAGGGCCACGAACGCTGCATTTTCATCCCGATGGTCACACTGCTTACTCGGTGAACGAGCTGGATTCTACGGTGGATGTGCTGGAGTGGTCGAAGGCGGACGGCGGGCTAACTCTTGTCAACC
>CAYTJN010000079.1:0-18562 GCA_964438125.1 uncultured Occallatibacter sp. | reverse complement strand
CTGATCGCCTCCTGTTGCACCTCCTGTTAATGGCCAGCTTCGCAGCGCTTCCAACGAATGCGCAGACCGCCCATCCTTCCAACGCCCAGCTGGCATCGGCTGAATTGAATCTCCGCGTCGAGGCACTGCTGAAACAAATGACGCTCGACGAGAAGATCGGACAGTTGACCCAGTTCTCGGCCGGATACGCCACCGGACCCGGCGCGTCAAATCTCAAGTGGGACGAACTGGCTGCCAAGGGTCAGATTGGGTCTTTTCTCAACGTGGTAGGCGCCGACGCGACCAATCATTATCAGCATCTGGCGGTAGAAAAGACGCGTCTTCACATCCCCATCCTCTTTGGACAAGACGTAATTCACGGACACCGGACCACCTTCCCCGTGCCTTTGGCGGTGGCTGCAAGCTGGGACCCGGCGGCGGCCGAAATCGTGGCGCACTATGGAGCGATGGAAGTCCGCGCGGATGGTGTTCCGTGGGTCTTCTCGCCGATGGTGGACATTGCCCGTGACCCGCGATGGGGACGCATCGTCGAGTCTTCCGGCGAAGACCCCTATCTGGGTTCGGTCATGGCCCGCGCCTGGGTCAAGGGCTATCAGCAAAACGATCTCTCCCTGCCCGACTCCGTAGCGGTTAGCGTGAAGCACTTTGCAGCCTACGGCGCCGCCATCGCCGGACGCGACTACAACGCCGTCGACATGGGGGAGATCACGCTGCGGCAGGTCTACCTGGAGCCGTATCGCGCTGCTGTCGAGGCCGGTGCGGCGACAATGATGAGTTCCTTCAATTCCATCAACGGCATCCCCGCAACAGCCAATCCTTTCATTCAAACTCAGGTTCTGCGCAAGGAGTGGGGCTTCAACGGCTTTGTTGTATCCGACTGGGGTGCGGTGAGGGAATTGATCAACCACTCCATCGGCGATGGCCCCACCGTGGCCCGCAAGGCTCTCGAAGCCGGCGTTGACATGGACATGGAGGGCGACCTTTACAGCACAGTGATTGCCGCTCAGGTCCGCTCAGGCCGGATTCCAGAAAGTGTGGTCGACGAGGCTGTGCGACGCATTCTGCGCGTCAAGTTCGCCTTGGGCCTCTTTGATCATCCTTATACCGCTGCGAGCGCGCCCTATGAAGCAACCCCCGAGCGCCGCGCGGCGACACGCAAAGTGGCCGATGAGACCATGGTTCTGTTGAAAAACGACCCAGTTGAGGGGTTGGGGAAATTGCTTCCGCTGACCACCCATGCAGAGAAGGTAGCCCTCATCGGTCCCATGGCCGACAACCAGCGCGAGATGTTGGGCGCATGGGCTGTTAACGGAAACCCTAAAAATGTGATCACGTTGAGGACCGCTCTCGCGGAGCGCTTGGGCGATCGTCTGCTCTACGCCGGGGGTTGCGATTTGCTCACAGGCGAAGATGCAAACGTGCTCAAGCGGGTCAACTTTAATAGCCCGCCTGCTGCGGATGAGCACCTGCCCGTTCCAGACGACGCGAAGACCATCGCCGAAGGGGTTGAAGCCGCAAAAATGGCCGACATAGCGATCCTGGCTCTTGGCGAGTCGACTAATTGGATGGAGGGTGAGGCATCCAGCCGGACGACACTGGGCTTTACCGGCGCTCAGGAACAATTGTTAGAGGCCGTTGTCGCGACCGGCAAGCCGGTGATTCTTGTCGTATTGGCGGCCCGCCCTCTGGAATTGAAATGGGCCGCCGGTCACGTCCCTGCAATCCTCGAAGGCTGGAGCCCCGGCATCGAAGCCGGTCACGCCGTGGCAGACGTTCTCTTCGGCGATGTGAACCCCTCGGGCAAGCTGCCCGCAAGCTTTCCCAGGGCCGTTGGCCAGGAGCCACTCTACTATGCGCAACTGCCCACTGGGCGCCCCGCGCATGGCGACTTGAGCCGTCTCCCACGGTTCGCCGACGAGAAATTTATGTCCCGCTACATGGACGAGGAGAACTCGGCTCTCTACCCCTTTGGCTGGGGCTTGAGCTATACGCAGTTCAGCTATTCTCAACCTACCGTCAGTCGCGCCGAAGTTCCATTGAGCGAGGTGCTGGCTTCAGGGCATCGCGCAGTGGTCACGGCGGGCGCCGATGTGACGAATTCCGGTAGCGTCGCCGGGACCGAGGTCGTTCAACTCTACATTCGCAACACGGCGGCAACCGTCGAACAGCCTGTTCGTGAACTAAAGGGTTTTCGCCGCGTTATGCTTGCTCCGGGCGAGACGAAACACATAGACTTCCAGCTGGGCTTCGACGAGCTCAACTTCTACAACGCCGAGATCAAGCGCACAGTAGAACCGACGACCTACAATATCTGGGTCGGAGGCAGCTCTCTTGCCACGGCCGAGACCAGCCTGAAGGTGGTCGAGTAGGTAAACAGGAGGCTTTACCCCATGCGGACCCAGATCCAGGGCACCACGATGCCCGTGCTTGATGTGCAGCTTGAACCCAACGAGAGCGTCTTTTCAGAGAGCGGCGAACTTTCCTGGATGACTGCTTCCATCCAGATGACCACCCACACGCAGATGGGCGGGGGTGGCGGCCTCTTTGGCGTGCTGAAGCGGGTGGCCGGGGGCGGCAGCCTCTTCATGACCGAGTATCGTGCCTACGGCGTCCCTGGTGTGGTCTCGTTTGCCACCAAAGTGCCGGGCCACATTGTGCCGGTCGAAGTTGGGCCGGGTAACGAATTCATGGTTCATCGGCATGGCTTTCTCTGCGCCACTACGCAGGTGACCATCGGCGTCGGGTTCCAGCAATCTCTTGGCGCGGGCATCTTTGGCGGCGACGGATTTCTGCTTCAGAAAGTGGGCGGCCTGGGAACCGCGTGGCTCGAACTTTCCGGCGAACTGATTGTCAAGGATCTGGCGCCAGGTGAGATTCTGCGGGTACATCCGGGCCATGTGGGCGCCTTCCAGGCGTCCGTGGGATTCAATATCACCACCGTTCCGGGAATCAAGAATGCGCTCTTCGGGGGCGATGGAATCTTTCTCGCTATGCTGCAAGGGCCAGGGAGAGTCTGGCTGCAAACTTTGCCCATTTCGCGGTTGGCGCATCAGATAAGCGAGTACCTCCCGCGCACCGAGAACCGGCAAGTGGGATCAGCCGCCGGGGGCGCGTTGCTGGGCGGGATTGTAGGATCGATTCTCGGCGGAGATCAGTAAGTGATGACCGACAACCCCCTCTCCTGTTTGCTGGAGATGCTTCGATGACGGGCCGATCGGGCGGCACGCGCGATCTTCGCCGCGACATTGTCTTTGCCTTCGCCCTTGCTCTGGCTTGCTACGTGGCTTGGCTGATTCGCGATGTGCTGGTGATGCTCTATGTCAGCGCACTGTTCGCGGTCGTGCTCTCGCCGATGGTGCAGTTTACCTCTCAACTCCACTTCGGCCGCTGGCAACCGTCCAAGAGCGCGGCTGTTTTTATTCTCCTGTTCGTTGGAGCCGCAGGGCTTGCCATCTTCGGCTTCCTTGCTCTGCCGCCGGTCGTCCGCGACCTGCAAGGCTTCACCGAGGAGATGCCGGCGCGCTTCCCGGCACTGCTGGATAAGCTCAAGAGTCTTCCCCTGGCCAATCACCTGGACACGGATGATCTCAGCTCCCGGCTACAGGGTTTCGTGAGCCAGTCAGCCACCTATCTGCTGCTCTCGATCAGCCACTGGGCGGGTGCGCTCTTCGATATCATCATGGGTTTTGTCCTGACTATCTATTTCATTCTGGAAGGCGACCATGCCTATCGCTGGTTTCTCTCCTTCTTTCCGATGGAGAACCGGGAGCGGTTAGACCAGACGCTGCAACGGGCAGAGATCCGCATGGGTAAATGGCTGATCGGTCAAGGCAGCCTGATGCTCATCCTGGGAGTGCTCAGCACTATCGTCTATCTTTCACTTCACGTTCGGTATGCGTATGCGCTCGGCGTGCTGACGGGCTTACTCAACATCATTCCAGTACTGGGGGCTGCCATTTGCATCGCACTGGCTCTCCTGGTGGCAGCCATTGATTCGTGGGGCCGGGTGCTCGGGATCGCAATTTTCTACATGATCTATCTACAGGTTGAAAACTCCTACCTCACACCCCGGATTATGAAGAACACGGTCGACCTGCCAGGTCTTGCGATCCTTGTTTCCCTGCTTATTGGATCGGCAATTGAGGGTGTTCTCGGGGCCATGGTCTCGGTCCCGACGGCAGTGCTGGTCGCTGTGCTTCTCGATGAGTATCTCGTCCACAAGGATGCGCCAGAAGCACTCTGATTTCCGTCCACTCCTGAGTGTAGGAATATGGGAATATTTTCGGGCAGAAGAGGCCTAAAATGCAGCGAAATTGGCTAAAATCCGCGCATAAACGCCCAAAAAATGGCTGTTTTTGAGGGCTTTGAAGCGCCTTGCCCCCCGGATCTGCGATCTGGACTCCAGATCACCCATCTAGAACTGTGGTACCAGAAAGATACTACAGTTTTAGATGGTTCCTCGCGAATGAGAATGACCAATGCCCGGGCCTGAAGGCCGCACCTCATTGGCCCAATTCCAGGGGGTTAAAACCCCCTGCTCCCTCCACAAAAGCAATCTGCAACTGTAGTAAAGAGCGCGCCTACCTAACGGCTTGCTCCGGTGGGAGGACAACACACGTTGTGGGTTATCAGGGGAATCGCACGAACTGTATCTTGATGACAATCTCGCCGTTTGCGCCGCCCCTCCGGGGCTGAGAAGCTTCTTTTGACCCGCTTCCCCACGCTAAAGCGCGGGGCTAACGGCCATTGCGCCTCCGGCGCGTTAGAAATTGGCACCAGGCCGGTCATCAAGACGGATTCATGCGATTGCCCCGTGTGGGTTATCGCTGAGAGGGCAACTGCGCGGATTTGGCGGCTTGAATCCCGGCATCCACCGCTGCTTTCATCGCGCCGCAATCAGAAAAGAAGCGGACCAAGTTTCCGGTCAGCGGCTCACGGGACTCAAACTTGCGAACAGATGCTCCGTCCGGCTGCGCTGCCTGGGCAAGATGCACGTCACCTGTCCCTTGCGCGTCGAGGATAAGGGCCGTGAGCTTGCGCGCCACATCGAGCGGGAAGCTTTCGGTCACGAAGACCAGCTTTCCACGCGTGGTGATGACGACCGGGCCTTCGTTGGTGGAGTAGACCTGCTCTCCGGGCGGCAGAGCCTGGTCTGGGGTTGCAGAATCCCGTGAGGAGACCGCAAGGAATGGGGAATTAGAGATTCCCGAAGAGCCAAAGGTCTTTTGAATTTTTCCGTTTCCCGAGTCCGATTCCAGCTTGACGCCGGAGTATTTGCGGCCTAGCTCGTCAGCGTAAAGCTGTACAAAGGCTCGCGCCGACGCCTCGTTCTTCCAGACGGAGAGATAAAACAAAGCGATGGAGTTCGTGTTCGCTTGTTCGGCTGGCGTTCTGGCGCTGAGCCTCTGGCCCGCCCAATAAAGGCCGCCGTCCCAGGCCGGGGTCAGGTTAGCGGCTGCCTCATCGCCTCCAAAGATCTCAGCGAGAATGTGCAAGTCGAGTTGGCCCATCTGGCCGATGTCATAGGGCTTGTAGAGCTTGTCGGTCAAGGGGTGAATGTTCGGAAGCAAGGGAATGGACGGCACATGCCTGCTCTCGTATTCACGCGGATTGATGATCTCCCAACTCGAAGTCGGCGGCCGGTCCATGGTCCCCGCGAAGGCTGCCTTCTGACCCTGGTCCATCCACACGTCCTGCTCGAAGCTGAGCCCCTCGCGATAAGGGAAAAGCAGAGACTCGGAGAGCAGCAGCGGAGCGCGCGCCAGCACAGGTGAATCCTGAGCGCCCGACATCTGCTGCTTCAGCGTATCCATCACCTCAGGATCTTTCACCAGGCTCTTGCCCATCGGCTTGAGAACGTAATCCATCATGACGGCAGTTGCCTGGCCCTCGACGACGGCTTCGCGCGCCGTGTCCATCTCGTCCTTGGCGAGGTGATCGGTGTCGGCCTGCGAGTTGAGCGAAATATCCTCGGGGGTCTGGTCGTTCCACTTCTCGAGGTCGGAGTGCTGATCTTGCAGCGCGTGGGTCAATTCATGGGCCAGCACCGGCTTCTGCTCTTCAATATCGACCCAATCGAGCATGAAGACGGTTTTGCTTTTGAAATCGTAATAAGCTTCAATCTGTTCTTTGAGCAGCGAGAGGAGAAAGGGTCCGAGGTTGAAGTCCCGATCGAGCAGGCCAAACTTTTTGAGCACGATCTCGCCACGCTGCATGCGCTTGGCGCTTTCGTCTTCTTGCAACTTCTCTGTGAGATAGCTCTCGACGGCTGCGCGGGTGGTGATCTGACGTTTCACCTCGCTCTTGATGGGCAGCCCGGTCTCATCGGAAGAAAACTTGATCAATTGATCGACCAAAGCGAAGAGCTGGCGGCCCTGCTCGGGAGTGATTTTTGAAGGCGGGGCCGTGGGGGACGTCGCGGCGGGCGCGTGTTGGGCGGCAGCCATTGCAGCCGCAAAACAAAACACCGCTCCCGGGATCCATCTGCGCAAAAATCTGCCCGGCCTCTTGTAGCGCTCGCCCATTGATTCTCCCTATGCTGCTAGTAGGCTATCCCTATCCTCTTACAAGGCTATAATTAGGATGCAGCCGAGGGCGCTCTCCCCGCTCAAAAAAAATCAGCGCCCCACTGTCGAAAATACTCCCTATGACGGAAAACGCCATCTCCCAGGACACGTCGGCTGCCCATCGCACAGGCGACCAAACGCCGGTGGCCGTCCAGCCGACTCCGCTTGCCAGGCTGCTGACTTCCACTGCCGCCAAGCCCGAGCTGATCGCATCCTACGGCGCGCGCACCCCTCTAAAGTTGGACGCACCAGGGACGGAAACGGCGGCGCTCGTCTCGCGAGCCGCGGTGCACGATCTAGGCTGGCTGCGGCGTGTCGCGGTGCGCGGAGAAGACCGCTTCCGCTGGCTCAGCGGCATGGTCACCAATGCAGTCAACGATCTGGGAGAGAACGCCGGCGCATGGAACCTGGTGCTCAACGCGCAGGGGCGTATTCAGGGCGACCTCAACGTTTGGCGAGAGGGCGAGACGCTCGAATTGGAAGTTGCAGCCAACCAGTATGACCGTCTGCTGGCCCACTTTGAGCGCTTCATCATCATGGACGATGTGGAACTGGTGCCTCTGAGCCTGGACTCGAATGGAGAACTAACAGGGGAGACAGCGCTGGGAGTCACAGGCCCGAGGGCCGCTGAGATTCTCGTTGGCCTGGGTCTGATGAAGCTCGACGAACCTCTGACCTCTACGCGCGCTCAGTGGAATGGCGCTGAGATTCGCGTTGTGCGGGCCTACGGTGTGCTCGTGCCGCATTATGAACTGTGGGTGCAGGCTGCACAAATTCCCTCGCTATGGCGGAGTTTGGTGGAAGCCGGCGCCACTCCGGTTGGAGGGGCAGCGGTTGAGGCTATGCGGATCGCCGAGGGAATTCCGGTCTATGGCATCGACATCGCCGAGCGCGATCTGCCGCAGGAGACCTCGCAGATGCGCGCGCTCAGCTTCAGCAAGGGTTGCTATCTGGGCCAGGAGATTGTGGAGCGCATCCGCTCCCGAGGCAACGTGCATCGCCACCTGCGGCCGTTAGAAATCTTTGGGCCGATCCCTGCGGCCGGCGTCGAGCTGACCCTGGGAAACGGCGCGGTCGCCGGTCAGATTACCAGCGCGGCAGAGTTGCCATTGGCGACGGGAACCCGCATCTTTGCTCTGGGCATGATTCGCGCGGACGCGGAAATTTCAACCCAGTCGTTCACCTACGCGGCCGGTGAGGTCACAGCAACAGCCTGCATTCTGGCCAGACCGCCGGAACTGAATCGGGCTAACTGAAGCAGGGCCATCAAGCTGTCATAATGGATTGGAAACGGAAAAACCATGAGCGAAACACCGAAGTTTACCGTGATTGACCGCCGTAAGATCAAGGCGGAAGAAGAGCAGGAGAGCCAGCAGCACTCCGGGACAAGCGCGGAACCCGCGGCAGCGCAGGCGGAATCGAGTGGCGGACCGCGGTTGGTCGTCAACGAATCCAAGCCTGAGACCAAACCCGAGGCAGCGGCGGCCCCAGCGGCAGCTTCAGGCGTGGCGGAGGAATTGCCTCCCCCGCCGACAGCCCAGGAGAGCCGCGAACAAAAGATGGCCTACGACGCCTCGGCGCAGCGCCTTGAAGACCTGGTGCGGGCGCAGAATCCCGCCATGGGCGCACAGCCGCCGGTCACTTTTGAAAACCTGGTGCAGCAGTTCTATGTCTCCGCCATGATCCAGATGGGCGCCGGAGCTCAGGAGGGACAGCGGCCGCGGGTGGACATTCTCGGTGCGCGGACCACGATTGATCTGCTGGGCGTGCTGGCAGAGAAGACTCGCGGGAACCTGACAACGGCGGAAGACAATACGCTGCAGACGGTGCTCTTTGAAGTGCGAATGGCCTTTCTCGAACTGACCAACATGATCAGCCTGCAAGCCATGCAGCCGCCGCAACCTCCTCCGCCTGGCAAACACTGAAACAGTGGACGGTCTGCTCACATTCCTGGGAACTGGAACCTCGATGGGCGTTCCGACGCTCGGATGCGATTGCGCGGTCTGCACCTCGACCGATCCGCATGACCGGCGCCTGCGACCCTCGATCCTGCTGCGGTGGCGTGAACCCGGTCATGCGCAAGAACGTGTCGTGGTCATCGACACCGGACCGGACTTTCGCGAACAGGCCTTGCGTAACGGTCTCAAGAGGGTAGACGCTGTGTTTTACACCCATCCTCACGCCGACCACATCATGGGCATGGACGATCTGCGCCCGCTGAGCTTTACCGTCTTCCGCGAAGGGGGCCCCATCCCGCTCTACGCCAGCCCGGATGCGGCGAAGGTGCTGGAGCGCATCTACGATTACACTCTTTCGCCCGGCTCAACTTACACCATGCGCGCACGGGTGCAACTGAAGCCGCTGGCTGAGCGGACGTTGGTTTATGGTGTCGAATTCCTGCGCGTTCCGCTGCTGCATGGCGAGATGGAGATTGCGGGCTTTCGTTTTGGCAGGGCGGCTTATCTGACCGACGTGAGCGCGATTCCCGAATCGAGCTTTGCTCTGCTTGAAGGGCTGGATCTTCTGGTCGTCTCGGCGTTGCGCCACGCGCCCCACCCGAACCACGCCACCGTCGAGCAGGCCGTGGCCTGGGCCCGCCGCATTGGCGCGCGACAGACCTGGCTCACGCACATTGCCCACGAACTGGGACACGAAGTGACCAATCGAGCATTACCGGAAAACATCCGCCTCTCTTACGACGGCCTCAGTCTGCCGGTGAATCTGGATCGCTCGAACAACCCCCAGGAGTCAAGGCTGAGATGAACCTGACGCAAGCTCCAGGGAGGAACCGGACGCCAACCTTTCGCCTTCTTCGTTGCGAAGGGGCGGAATACTTTGACTGCCCAACTGCCCAGTTCATGAGGAGTAAGTGATCCCATGAACAACGACCCAGTCCGCAAGATTTTTATCTTCCGCTCGCTGGCGGAGATTCCCGGCAACTTCGGACCCACTGTCGCCGCCATCGGCAACTTCGACGGAGTTCATCTGGGCCACCGGGAGATTCTTTCTGGTGTAGTAGCCGAGGCGCGGTCGCTTGGCGCGCGTGCGGTCGCTATTACATTCGAACCTCACCCGGAGCAGTTTCTCCGTCCGGCCCAGGCCCCGTGCCTGCTGACGCCGCTTGACGAGCGTCTGAGGCTGCTGTCTCTCACGGGCATCGACGCGGTGCTCGTGCTGCCATTCGACGCGGCGCTGGCCACGCTGCCGGCGCGGGAGTTTGTGCAGAGCATTTTGATTGAGGCTCTCGGAGTTCGCGGCCTTCATGAGGGCGGCAACTTCCGCTTCGGCCACAATGCCGAGGCCGGCGTTGCGGAGCTTCTGGAGTTTGCGGCGGAGTTCGGCTTTGGCCTTCACATACACTCCCCGGTTCGCACGCATGGTCTCGAGGTTTCCAGTTCCGCTATTCGCGAACGTGTAGCGGCGGGCGATATGACACGCGCTCGCTGGATGTTGGGCCGGCCCTTTGAGGTGCGTTCCACTCAGGCCCGCGGCCGCGGCATCGGCACTCGTCTTTTGGTGCCCACAGTCAACCTCGCATCGTACCCCGGCTTGCTTCCGGCCTTTGGAGTTTATGTCACGCGGCTCACCGTCGCCGGACGCTGCTTTCAGGCAGTTACGAATGTCGGCAACAGGCCCACATTTGGCGAGGCCTCGTTTGCCGTCGAGTCGCACATCCTCAACTTTGAGCCGGTTGAAATGGACGAAGATACGCCGATACAACTGGAGTTTCTTTTCCGGCTTCGTGGTGAGATCGAGTGGCCTTCGCCCGAGGCGCTCAAAGCGCAAATCTTTAAGGATGTGGCCAAGGCAAAGCGCTACTTCAGGTTGGTGAATTAGTACTCCAATTGCAGATTCGTCAAATGCGGGTAAACTGGCGAAGGTCCGGGCCTGAAGGCCCAGTGAATTGGCGGCTTTCAGGGCGCTAAAGCGCCCTGCTCCCTCCGGATCTCCGATCTCGACTGTGGTATCAGTCCTGCTCCCTCCGGATCTCCGATCTGCGACTGTGGTATCAGTGACTCGAAATTGTGAGGGCTTAAAGGCGCGAGAATTGGCTGTTTTTCAGGGCGCTGAAGCGCCCTGCTCCCTCCGGATCTCCGATCTCTTCATGGAAGTTGTCATTGTTTCTTGAGGATAGCGAGCGGCCTGCGCGAACGCTCCTTGAACGGTACACTAGAGACAGGAACCTTCCCGCCTGGACTTGAATTTTGCAGCCGCAACTCTCCAATCTGAATCCCGAACAACGCGCCGCCGTCGAGGCCACCGAGGGCCCGCTGCTGATTCTCGCCGGGGCCGGATCGGGCAAGACCCGCGTCATCACCAGCCGCATTGCGTGGCTCATTCGCGAAAAGGGCATCGCGCCTGACTCCATATTGGCAGTTACTTTCACCAACAAGGCTGCCAGCGAGATGGGAGAGCGGGTCGGCCGGCTGCTCGATCACTCTTCACTTGCGAAACCACTCATCTGTACCTTCCATTCGCTTTGCGTGCGGCTGTTGCGCCGGGACATCGAAGCGCTCAGGGTGGGCGGCGACGGTCTGACGCGCTCCTTTGCTATCTATGACGAAAGCGATCAGCAGGCCATCGTCAAGCAGGTCATGCGACGGATGGGACTGGACACCAAGCAACTTACTCCGCGCACCGTTCTAGGTCGCATTTCCTGGGCCAAGAACCATATGGTCGATCCGCAGGAATATTACCTCGCATCGAAAGACCCGAATAGTGAGCGAATCGCGCACATCTATGAGAGCTACCGCGTTGAACTGCGCAAGAATAACGCTCTGGATTTCGACGATCTTTTGCTGGAGGCCGTTCGCCTGCTCAAGGTTTCAAGTGAGGCCCGCGAGCGCTATCAGCGCCGCTATCGCTATCTGTTAATCGATGAATACCAGGACACGAACCGTCCTCAATATGAACTGATGAAACTGCTGGCCGGGGAAGCCAAGAACGTCTGCGCGGTTGGCGACGAGGACCAGAGTATTTATTCCTGGCGCGGCGCGGATATTCGCAACATTCTCGAATTTGAAAAGGACTTTCCTAACGCTCGCATCGTGAGGCTGGAGCAGAACTACCGATCGACGCAGGTGATTTTGGAGGCTGCCGGTGCGGTGGTGGCCAACAATCTTCAACGCAAGGGCAAAAAACTCTGGACCGATCGCCAGGCCGGAGGTCTGATCGGCTACTACGAAGCCCCGGACGGCGAAAACGAAGCTCTGTTCATCGCCGATCGCATTCAAAAGTTTCTTCGCGATGCGCAATCCAGTCCGGATGCGGCCGAGGCGCACTGCGCAGTGCTTTACCGCACGAACTCGCAGTCCCGCCTGGTCGAGGAATCGCTGCGCCGCTACAACATTTCTTACACCATGGTCGGGGGCTTCAGCTTTTATGAGCGCGCCGAGATCAAGGACCTGCTCTGCTATCTTCGACTGGTTCGCAATCCTCACGATTCGATGGCTTTGCAGAGGGTCATCAACACGCCGGCGCGTGGCATCGGCAAGACGACGCTCGAGACACTGGAACGACTGGCTCTCGAAACCGGGGCTTCAACCTGGGATGCTCTGCGCGCCGCCATGGCCAACCGGCTCATTCCGGCCCGCGCACTGATGGCGATTGAGTCTTTTCGGCAGCTTATCCTCGACGCCCAGGCGATGATGGATCCTGATTTCGCAGGCAAGCTTGCGGCTGACGTTGCCGCGGGCGCGGAGCCTGAAGGGGACGCCGATACCGGCTTCGGATTTGGCGCCGCGACGGCCGACTCAGCGAGCGCCGAATCTGCGACCGATTTCAATTTTGGCGGCGGCGAAGATCAACTCGCACTTCTCGACGCCAGCAATTTTTCGCCGTTCTCTGTTGAGGCCAAACGTCCCTTTCTTACCATGCCTAAAAAGTCGCCGGAACCGAAGGAAGAGACGGAGGAGAAGCCGGCATTCCGCTCTCCGGGGGACGCTGCTACGCTGCCCGAGCTGATCAAGTTCATCATCGACCGGACTGGCTACATCAAGGCGTTGGAAACGGAAGGCTCGCCGGAGGCCTTCAGCCGCATTGAAAACTTGAAGGAGTTGGCGAACGCCGCCCACGACGCCGAGGCACGGGGGGAGACACTGGCGGAGTTCCTCGACCATGCGGCTCTGGCCTCCGATACCGACCAGTTCGATCCCGATGCACGCGTCACGCTGATGACTCTCCACGCCGCTAAGGGGCTTGAGTTTCCGCTGGTCTTTCTGGCGGGCCTGGAAGAGGGTCTCTTCCCCCACTCTCGCACCCTCAACAATCCAGACGAGTTGGAAGAAGAGCGCCGGCTCTGCTATGTCGGCATGACGCGCGCGATGAATTCGCTGATCCTTACACGCGCCCACTACAGACGGCGCTACGGCAATGACGCTCCAGAGGTGAGCATGCCGTCTCGCTTCCTCGAAGAGGTTCCCAGCCAGTTGATTGAAAACCTCAGTGGGCGGGCTCAGACGTCGTCGTGGTCGACCCCAGGCTACCCGAATACTTACAATCGCCGGCCAGGCACCGCAAGCGACTTTGGCGACCGGCACTACAACTACGAAGACGAAAATCAGGATGCCCCGCGCACATCGGTCAACGCCGGCAATGGGACCCGCTTCGCCGCCGGTTCGAAAGGGAAGCCTTTTGTCGCTTCCTGGATGACACCCAAGGCCAAGCCTGCTTCGTCGAGCAATGGGACTGCTCCGAGCGGCGGAGGCGGGGAAATGCCGGACGATCCAAAGTCGATCGACAACATTGCCCGATTTTTCGGAGGGCAGACGGGTCAGGGCAGACCGGGCTCGCTGCCGCGTCCGGCTTCGCCTCAAGCTACGATCAGCTTGCCTGAATCGAGCGGCGCGGCCAATCTCAAGAAGGGTCAGCGCGTTCGGCACTCGAAGTACGGCGAAGGGACGATCCTGATGCGCGAGGGCGATGGCGAAGACGCGAAGCTGACTGTGCTCTTCTCTCAGCACGGCATGAAAAAACTGATGGAAAAATTCGCTAATTTAAAAAAGATATGAAGGCTTTGCGAAGGCCAAACTGGAACACGGGAGCTTATCGTAGTTCTTCATTATGCTGTTTGAATTTTCCTTAACGAAAAACCAGGTCTGGAGCTGTCGAAAAGACCTTCGGTAGTTACTCCAACATCGATCAAATCGTTCGACGTTTCGATCTCCGAGGTCACGCGGTTAGAAACTGGAGCTTGCTTGTGAACAGACCGAGTTCAGGGCCCGGTCAAGCGCTTGATCGCACACGCAAAAAACGGAGGGCAGGTTTCCATGCCCTCCGCTCGTCGTGCGCAGAATCTTTGAGTAACTAGACAGCTTGAACAGTAACTGGCTTTGCCTTGCGAAAGAGAAAACCTGCTATGAACAGCAACCCGGTGCCCAACAGCAGCAGCGAGGAAGGCTCAGGGGATGGGACCAGACCTAAAGCGAGCGGATCTGCACCCTGGCCGGTAACGTCCTGGGTGAAGTCCGGGTCGATCAGCCACGCGCCATTGACAACCTCATTCCACCAATATGTGTCCCCTGCGGAGAAGATCTCAACGATCGCCCCGTTTGAAAGGCTGAAGTCGATGCCGGTGTTGTCCACAACCGTTGAGGACGTTGGCGTAAGCAGGTTGTCAAAGAAATCCGCTGTGTAGCCGCCCGGAACCTGAGTTTTGCCAAAATAGCCGGATTGAGTCAGGTCGTGGGTAAGGGGATAATAATAACCGCCGTTGTAGGTGACAGTCGGAGTCGAAGTAGTGATCAGGGTTGCAGCGAGGCCGTCGATCGTTCCAGTGAAACCTACGATGTCAAACGTGGGGCCAGAACCTGTAACGGTGAAATATCCTCCGCCGGAGATGCTGACGGGAGTACCCGCAGCCGCAATCGCGGAAGCACCGGTAGGATTCGTCGTACCATCCTGATTGTCACAGCCCGATGCGCCCTGACTGCAGCTTCCCGAGAAGTTGAAAAAGTAATACGACTCGGCCTGTGCGGCTGGGGCAGTCGCAAGAGCAATCGCCAATGCGAGAGTTGCTAACGTGAACTTAGTCATCGGTCCCTTACCTCCAAAATTCGCCCTCGCGGGCCTCTGTTCTCCGCACAAATGCCGGCTGGATCGAACGCACAAAAATTATTCTGCTGCGATTCGATTCTACATGCCTTAGGCCTCTAAGAAGGTCAAAATGTTTAGAGACAACAGTTCGACCCGCTCGTTGAAGCACCTCAATCAGGCTGGTAATAAGAAATATGCACGTTCAAGGCCAAATAGTCTCGTTTAGATTCAGTCATCTGCGTTGTTAATCATTTACCTATATGCAATTGTTTTCACACTCATTCCCAGGAAAGTTCCTTCCTACTCTGAAAATCAGACGGGAGTATCGCTATTCCCGCCTGGGTCAGTGCCCGACCCGTCTCGAGGTGCGGAGTCAACGCCCGAGCTGAGCTATTCGCGGCTTCGCTGGATCATTCATGAGTTGCGGCTTCACCGAGACAAACCCGCTGCGATACCATAGGGGAAGGTTGAGGGCGTCTATGTTCGTCGTTGTCTGGCAGTTCGAGATTTCCGAGGAGAGGGTGGCCGGCTTTGAATCCGCCTATTCACCGGAGGGGGCATGGGCTCAACTCTTCCGCACGTCGCCCAACTACCGGGGCACAGAGTTGTTGCGCGACGCCTATATCACTGGCAACTACCTGACCATCGATCGCTGGGTCAGCGAAGAGGACTTTCGAGCCTTCCGCAAGGATCACGACCAGGAGTACGAAACCCTGGACCGGGCCTGCGACTCGCTCACGGCCCGCGAGACCCGCATTGGCGCTTACACTGTCTGAGCAACACATCCAAAGAGGCTGCCGAACCGAACTGGGGCGGCTACACGCGCGAGAGAAAGCTTCGACGCGGGTGGCGGTTCAAGCCTTCTTTGCAGCTTCACCATCTCTTCGCTATTTTTTGCTGTCATTGTCTGTCCCATCCTGCTACAATCCCATCGAAATCCAATCCAGGCCGCTGCGCCGTTTCCTGTGAGTAAAGCAGGAGCCGCGAGGGTGAGCATTTCTTGAGGAGTCCCACAAAATGGCAATTGCCGATGACCGCGCCAAGGCCGTAGAACTCGCCCTTGCACAGATCGAAAAACAGTTTGGCAAAGGGTCGATCGTCCGGCTCGGATCCAAAGAGGCGCTGGTGCCCATTGCCGTGATCTCGACCGGCTCCATCAGCTTTGACGCGGCTTTGGGCGTCGGCGGAATCCCGCGCGGCCGGGTCATCGAGGTCTTCGGCCCTGAGTCATCGGGCAAGACAACGATCACGTTGCAGATCATCGCCGAGGCGCAAAAGGCTGGCGGTCTGGCCGCTTTTGTCGACGTGGAACACGCTTTGGACCCCAGCTACGCCAAAAAGCTGGGCGTGGACATCGACAATTTGCTGGTTTCGCAGCCCGACAGCGGCGAGCAGGCGTTGGAGATTACAGAAACGCTGGTTCGCACCGGCGCCATCGACGTGCTGGTGGTGGACTCTGTCGCCGCCCTGGTGCCCAAGGCCGAGCTGGACGGCGAGATGGGCGACTCGCATATGGGCCTGCAGGCGCGGCTCATGTCGCAGGCGCTGCGCAAGCTGACGGGGACGGTTTCGAAGTCGCGCACGGCGTTGATTTTCATCAACCAGATTCGCGAGAAGATCGGCGTCATGTTCGGCAACCCGGAGACCACTACCGGCGGTCGGGCGCTCAAGTTTTATTCCTCTGTGCGCGTGGACATTCGCCGCATCGCGGCCATCAAGGATGGCGAAACGGTAACCGGGAATCGGACCAAGGTCAAGATCGTCAAGAACAAGGTGGCTGCGCCCTTCCGCGAGGCGGAGTTCGACATTATTTATGGCGAGGGCATCAGCCGCGAAGGTGACGTGCTGGACCTGGCTGTGGCGAACAATATCGTCGAGAAGTCCGGCGCCTGGTACGCCTACTCCGGCGAGCGCATTGGCCAAGGCCGCGAGAACACACGGACATTTCTCAAGGAGAATAAGGAAATCTTCGCGAAGATCGACACGGAGCTGCGCAAGAAGCTGGGGATCGGCGGCGCCAAGGCCGATGTGCCAGAAGCCCCGGCCGCCGGGCACGCGGAGGCCAAGGAGGCTGTAAAGCCGCGCAAGGGGTAGGACTTCAGGATGTTCCAGACTTTAATACGTAATCTGGGACATCCGGCACTTTCTGATCGAAGCGGCTGAAATCATAGTCCAAATTCTTTGGCGTAACACAATCACGTTCCTGCGGAAGGCTTAACTTGTGCTCGCAGGCGGACCCAGCGCGTTAAGGGCATTTCGACCTGCTTTGAGAGATAGTGCCCCCCGACAATGGTGAACGTAACAAACAGTGGGACAGAGATCCACGGACCGGTGTTGGACAACATGCGAACTCCTGCGCTGGTATACAGGGCATACATTTGGATCAAATATATCGAATAGGAAGAATTCCCCATTGAGACGGCCCATCTTGGCCAACTGATCAATTGCAAGTTATCTACCGACACTGTGAGGGTGATAAGCAGCGTACTGAAGCCTCCCCAGATCCAAGCTCTCTTGAATCCGAGGTAAGCACTGGCTAAGATTGGTTCGTGCCAACCCAAACTCTGAGTCTTCAGAACCATCAAGCCAGAGACCAACACAAGGGGCGCTACGATTGCAATTGTCTTGACGCCGCACAGTTTTCGCAGTTGATAGAGAACGATTCCGCCCGCAAACTCAAGGGTGAGTGGGTGAAAAAGGAATCTTGGCGTGAACCAAGTTCCCCGGTAACTGAACCACACGATCCCACAGAGAATGGCCATCACCGGAGCCATGAAAGGGAGAGCCCGCGCACCCAACATCGCCATCAATACTGCAAATAAGGTATAAAACCAGAACTCAAAGCTGAGGGACCAACCGAAACTGAGGACTGGATTATTGAATTTGTTGAAATCCATGAGCGGGATAAACGTAACGCTGTTGAGAAGGGAGCGCCAATACAATCGGTGTGAAAGTGCATCGAACAGGATGAAAGGTGCTGTCATCAGCCAGTAGAACGGTACGATCCTGCATAGGCGCGTGACGAGGAAAGCACGCCCTTCAAAACCTGCGCGCTCGGCACTCATTGAAATGATGAATCCGCTGATTACGAAAAATATGTCGACCCCTGCCGAACCGGCAACTGATGCAATGAAGGGATTCGGGCCAAAGCTAGCCACATACTTAATGTGAGCCCACATGACTAGAATTGCCGCAAAGGCCCGCATACATTGAATCCCGTCGTATCGCAAAGCGTCTCCTTTCTGATTGACCTATACCCAGGCTAAGGGGCCCCTAAACTGGACCAGCTCGGTGGCGGGTCCGGCAAGACATGGTTAGGCGAATCGCGGCCACGGGGTTCGTACCGGTAGGTACAGTGCTTCCCCGAAGTTTTCGCAGCGCTTCCTCTGATCACGGGGTCGAATTACGTTTCTCATTCTCAGTGGGTCCCATGCCGGTGTGTATACAGAAAGAGCCGCAGGAGCAGTAGAAAAGTAGCAAACGCCACCACACACGCCAAGAACACGCGATGCCAGCGGGACTTTCTTCGACGCTGCTTCCTTCGATTGATCATGTGAAAGGCAATGCGAAGCTTCACTTATCCTAGACCGTTTGACCCCCATCACGCTTGTGACGAAATTTGGCCAGGTCCATAAAAAACAAACGGCCCGGAATCCGTAATGGGACGCCGGGCCGTTCGATTTTTTCGAGTGGTTAGCTTGCCGTTTGTTCCTGGAGCTTCTTGATCTGCTTCTCCGAGACCAGCGCGGTCTTGGCTTGCTCGACGAGGCGGGTGAAGCCTGGAGCGTCCTTGACTGCGATGTCGGCCAGAATTTTGCGGTCGAGCTCGATGCCAGCCTTCTTGAGGCCGTTGATGAGCTGCGAATAGCTGATGTTGTTGAGTTTAGCGGCGGCCGAGATGCGCACGATCCACAGCGAGCGGAACTGGCGCTTCTTCTGTTTGCGGCCGGTGTAGGCAAACT
>CAYTJN010000078.1:0-18858 GCA_964438125.1 uncultured Occallatibacter sp. | reverse complement strand
CGATTTCGCCCAGGTGCGCAGGGTATTTTGCAAGTGGCTCAGGTTTTGAAAATATGGGAGGGGGGGTGGGGGGTAGGCTCCCCGACGGCTGAATGAAGTGGCTTCCCGCACGACCTCTACAAGTTAGTTTGCGCCATGTTGAATGATTAATCTGCAAAATGTTTATTGTTTTTTATCCGCACTAGGTTCTTGGTTTCCCACCCTAGCCGCAAAAACAAAGACGCGGCGAGGGTGGGGCACCCGGCTCCTTCGATCCGAAGTTTTCACCCGGCTTCTCCAATCCGAGGTTTTCACCCGGCTCCTCCGATCCGAGGTCTAGTTCAACGCGCCGGTCGGGGGGTCCTCGCCGGCAGGTTCAGGCGCCGCGGTGGCAGCAATCCCGTAAGGGCAATGCCGGCAGTTGGAGCCGCAACAGTAGCCGCGCTTGAGGTGGTAGGCCGCGGTAAAAACCAGGTTCGGCCCCTCGTAGTAAAAGTCCTCGGGCACAATGGTTTCTTTTGAAGCGGGAATCTGCGGATTCTGGTCCATGGTTTGATTCTCACTGATTCGCGCGGCTTGCAATAGGTAGAATTAACGCATGACACTCTCTGCGCAGGATCGAGCCAAGCGCATCAAGATTATTCTCTTTGACGTGGATGGCGTTCTGACCGATGGAAAGATTTGGATTATTCCAGTTCCGGTCGTCTCGCCCGATGGAACGACGACCAACAAAATGATCGAGGCCAAGGGCTACAGCGCGCATGACGGTGCGGGCGTAACGCTGGCGCGTCTGGGCGGCATGAAACTGGGAGTCATTACTAAACGCATTTCGGAGACCGTGGCGATGCGCTCGCGCGATTTGAAGCTGGAGTTCGTCTATCAGGGCCAGGCCTTCAAGATGCAGGCGGTGCGCGAGATTATGAAGAAAGAAGGCGTGACTCTGGACGAGATTGCCTACATGGGTGACGACGTGATCGACCTGCCGGTGATGCGCGCGTGCGGATTTGCGGTAGCCGTGGCCAATGCTCGGGCACAGGTGAAAGCCGAGGCGCATTATGTCACTCCGAGTCGGGGCGGCGAGGGTGCGGGGCGCGATGCAATTGAGTTTATCCTCGAGGCCAAGGGGGTGCTGGAGCAGTGCATCGCGGCGTCTATCGATGAGAGCAATCCGCTGCCGGCTGCGATCGATATTGGAAAAGGTGGGGACTTGAAATAAGGATGAGTCGTATCCCAGGTCCCAAAGGCGGGACCTGGGGCACCCAGTCAATCGTTTGGAGAAGCATGGAAGCAAATGCAAAACGCGCGGTGGTGCTGTTGAGCGGGGGACTTGACTCGGCGACCGTGCTGGCGATTGCACGGAGCCAGGGCTACGAGCTTTTTGCGCTTTCGTTCAGCTACGGACAACGGCACATCGTCGAACTCGATGCGGCTCGGCGTGTGGCCGCGGCAGTCGGCGTGGCGGATCATCGCATTGCACAGATCGACTTGCGGGTCTTTGGCGGATCGGCGCTGACAGGGGATTTCGAGGTTCCCAAGGGGCGCGATGCGGACCAGATGAGCCACGGGATTCCCATCACTTATGTCCCGGCGCGCAACACCATTTTTCTTTCGTTTGCGCTGGCCTGGGCGGAGGTGCTGGGGTCGAGCGACATTTTTATCGGGGTCAATGCGCTGGATTACTCGGGTTATCCCGACTGCCGGCCGGAGTTCATTGAGGCCTTTGAGAAGATGGCAAACCTCGCCACCAAGGCCGGGGTCGAGGGCCGCCAGGAACTCAAGGTTCACACGCCGCTGATCGCGCTGACCAAGGCACAGATCATTCAGAAAGGGATCGAGCTGGGCGTGGATTATGGGCTGACGAGTAGCTGCTACGATCCTTCGGCGGAGGGCAGGCCGTGCGGGCAGTGTGACTCGTGCCTGCTGAGGCGGAAGGGTTTCGAGGAGAATCGGATTGAGGATCCGGTTGCGTAGGGAGATGCGTTTCAGGTCCCAAATGCGGGACGTGGGGCACCCTGGGTTAATGAGGATCGAGTCTTCGGAGGTTCGTGGTATCCCACCCTAGCCGCAAAAACAAAGACGCAGCGAGGGTGGGGCACCCGAATTGTTTGGGGTCGGTTTAGATGAGCTACGCGGTCAAAGAGATTTTTTATACGCTCCAGGGCGAAGGGGCGAACGCCGGTCGCGCGGCAGTCTTCTGTCGCTTTGCGGGCTGCAATCTCTGGTCTGGCCGCGAAGCTGACCGAGGCACGGCGGTTTGCCGGTTTTGCGATACGGATTTTGTGGGCGTTGACGGGCCGGGCGGCGGCAAATTCGACTCGGCTGAGGATTTGGCGGAGGCCGTCGCGCGGAGATGGCCTGCTGGTGTTCAAAAGAATGGCCTTGGGCTGGGTGAGCCGTTTGTGGTCTGCACGGGCGGCGAACCGTTGTTGCAGCTCGACGCTGAACTGATCGCTGCTCTTCGGGCGCGCGATTTTGAAATTGCTGTCGAGTCCAATGGGACGATCGCGGCGCCAGAGGGTCTGAATTGGCTCTGCATCAGCCCCAAAGCAGGAGCTGACCTTGTGCAGCGGAGCGGAGACGAGCTGAAGCTGGTCTATCCGCAGCAGGGAGCCGATCCAGAAAGATTTGAGTTGCTCCCTTTTCGGCATTTTTTCTTGCAGCCGATGGACGGACCTGACCGCGAGGCTAATACCGCGCGGGCATTGCACTATTGCCTCGATCACCCGAAGTGGCGACTGAGTCTGCAAACTCACAAGTTGCTCGGAATTCCATAGTTTTGGCGGGCAACGCCTGGGCTGCAAACAGGGCGATAGCAACACTTTCGTGCCGGATGGAAGAGCTTACGATTGGGTTCGCGGGGCGAAAACCAGAATTCGGTTCAGATGTTGATCCGAAAAGCGATTAAAATCGTCTGTAGAGTGGGCAGTTGCATCTAATTTACTGCCTATGCAGTCTGCTGTCCTTTAGCATGACTCTTTGCTAGTCCAACTGGCTGAAGGAATGGGTTCCCTCGGGATGATGAGAAAAAATATTCTTTTGCTGTCAATTTGTTTTATTTTTATCGCGGTGGCTTCCTTGCTGCCGGGTGGACTGGCGCTGGCTCAAAGCGATTCGGAGAAGCCGTCGCAGTCCAGTCCGGCACCGACCAAGGCGCCGGTTGCGACTCCCATTCAGATTGCACCGGCACAAACATCCGAGGCCCCAGGCGCGACTGATGCCACCGCGCAGGCTCCTGACCGGGCCCAGGCCTACTATCACTTGACGCTTGCAAACACCTACGAACAAGAGGCCGTGACGGAGGGCCGTCCGGAACTGGTGACGCGAGCCATTGAGGAGTACAAGCTGGCGTTGAACGCCGACCCAGCTTCGCCGCAGTTGAACAACGCGCTGGCCGATTTGTATTTCCGTTCTGGGCGTACGCACGAGGCCGAAATCACTGAACGGTCGCTCTTGAAGATAGCGCCCGATAATATCGACGCCCACAGGTTGTTAGGGAGAATATACCTGCGCACGCTGAGTGAAGGGAAGAATGGCGCGGTGCCCGACGCGGTTAGCGGCGATGCGCTGGGGCAGGCCATTGCGGAATTTGAGAAGATTGTCGCACTCGATCCCAACAGTGTCGAAGATCGCATGGTGCTGGGTCAGCTTTACACTGTCAAGCACGACCAGAAGAAGGCCGAAGAGCAGTTCAAAATTGCGCAGAACCTTGATCCCGACGGCGAAGAGGTGGTGCTGAATTTAGCCCGCCTGTATGCCGAGAGCGGCGATATCGAACACGAAGCCAAGGTGATCGAAGCGGTTCCGCTGGATAACCGGACAGCAAAGATGGAAGACGCGCTGGGCGCGGCTTATGAGCAGTTGAAGCAGCCCAAGCAGGCCATTGCCGCTTTTCAACGCGCGGTTGACATGGAGCCGGGAGACGCTGATACACGGGATGCGCTGGCCCAGGCTCTGCTGAACAACGACCAATTGGATGAGGCGCTCAAGCAATACAAAGCGTTGTCGGAGGCCGACCCCGAGAATGCCGAGGCACTGATTCACATCGGCGAGATCGAGCGCCGCCAGGGAAAGTATGAGGATGCCCTGGCCACCATTCGCAAGGCGCGAAAAAAACAGCCGGACAATCTTGACGGCGGCTACAACGAGGGACTGCTGCTGGACGTTCTAGGCCGCTTCGATGAGGCTGCGCAAGTTTACGAAAGAATGGTGGAGCTGACATCGCACGCCAACGGCGCTTACAAAGAAGACGAAAAGAATAACCGCGGCATTTTTCTCGAGCGGCTGGGCGCGGTCTATCACGAGCAGAACAAGACTCCCGAGGCCATAGCGACCTATCAGAAGATGATCGAATTGGGCGGCGATACGGCGATTCGCGGCTACCAGTTTGAGGTAGACACCTATCGCGACGCCAAGCAGTACGACAAGGCTGTCGAGACTGCGCGCAAGGCCGTAGAGGCCAATCCCAAGGATCGCGACCTGAAGCTGATGCTGGCCGGGGAACTGGCCGATCTAAATAAGACCGAGGAAGGTGTGGCGCTGGCCAAGGGGTTGCTCGCCAACAGCGACGACGATCGGGCCGTCTGGCTGTCGCTGGGCCAGATGTACGTTCGCGCGCACCGCTGGAAAGAAGCCGAAGATGCCTTCAACAAGGCCGAAGCGCTGACGACAAAGACAGATCCGAAGAAAGAGAAGGAGGAGCGAACCTATATGTTCTTCCTTCGCGGCGAGCTGGCCGAGCGACAGAAACATTATGAGCCGGCGGAGCAGTACTTCCGGCAGGCGCTGGATCTGGACCCCGAAAGCCCGATGACCCTCAACTACCTTGGCTACATGCTGGCGGATAAGGGTGTTCGCTTGAAAGAAGCTCTGGAGATGATTCATAAGGCAGTCGAGGCGGAGCCGATGAACGGCGCGTATCTCGATTCGCTCGGCTGGGTCTACTTCAAGATGGGCGATTATGAGCAGGCCGAAGAGAACCTGCGACAGGCCGTCGAACGTGATCGCTCAGACCCTACTGTGCACGACCACCTGGGCGATCTCTACGAGAAGACGGGACGTATTCGCCTGGCTGCGGCGCAGTGGGAACTGTCGCTGGCGCAGTTTGCCAAGTCAGCTCCTGCCGACGTGGAACCGGCCGAGGTCGCCAAGGTGCAGAAGAAGTTGCAGACCGCACAGGTCAAGCTGGCCAAGCAGGAAAGCACAACAGGGCTGGCCAAGCCGGAGTAATTCGGACCTTTGAGTTAGACTGCGAAGATGACTTCGGAAGCAAGGCCGATTGATGCGCTGCCCGCGAAAGTTGCCGTTCGTGCAGATAGCGAACTGAGCCGCCGCGCGCATCCCGAGCCGCCTCATTCTTATCGCACACCTTTTGCTCGCGATGCCGCTCGCGTCTTGCATGCGCGCGCCTTTCGCCGCCTTGCCGGCAAGACGCAGGTCTTCGCGCGGCTCCCTGCCGATGCTCCTTCAGACCACTTTCGCAGCCGCCTGACACATACACTCGAAGTAACTCAGATCGCCCGCACGCTGGCCCGCACGCTGGGGCTGAACGAGGAACTGGCTGAGGCGCTGGCGCTGGTGCACGACATCGGCCATCCGCCCTTTGGCCACGCCGGCGAAAAGGCCCTCGACCAATGCCTGCGCAGCTTTGGACTGGGCTTTGACCACAACCTGCATGCCCTGCGCATCGTCACCTGGTTTGAAGAGCGTTATGCCGGCTTTCGGGGATTGAATCTGACCCTTGGCGTCCGCGAGGGCATCGTCAAGCACTCTCACGACTATTCCGCCGCTGCTCATCCGGAGCTTGCCGAATATCTGCTTGACCAATTCCCACCCCTCGAAGCACAGCTCATCGATCTGGCAGACGAGATCGCATACACCACTGCCGATCTAGACGACGGCCTCGACTCGGGGATTCTTACCCTGGAGCAGGTGCGCGAAGGCGTGACACTGTTTCGCGGCTTCCATGACGCGGTCATGGTGGATTACCCCGCGACGTCTGCAAAGCTGGCAACGTACGAGACGCTGAAGCGCGTTCTCGACGCTCTGGTTACGGATCTGATGAACGAGACCAACCGGCAAGTGGCCGCGCTTGGCGCTACGACCCTGGACGAGATTCGCCACGCGCCTCATCGCCTGGCCTCGCTCAGCCCAGAGATGGAAGTCGCTCGCGCCGCCGCCAAGGAATTCCTTTATGCAAACCTCTACAACTCCCCTGGCATAGAAGAGGGACACGCGAATGCCACCGAGGTGGTTCAGGGGCTTTTTGCCGCGCTCATCGCCGACCCGGCTCTGCTGCCCGTGGACCATCAGGCGCACATTGCGACCGAGGGGTTGGCCCGTACCGTTGCCGACTACATCGCCGGAATGACCGACAGCTATATCGAGCAAGTTTGGAACCGATGCGGCGCGTAAGTCGCTAGAGTGAATGACAGCCATGAGTGAGAACAGGTCCATTGATCTGCACCACTGCACGGTCGCCGAGGCGATCCGGGAGTTCGTGCGTTTCTACAACTCCTGCGTGAATAGCGGCTACCGGGGACGGCTGGAAGTGATCCACGGTTATGGATCATCGGGAAGTGGCGGGGCGATTCGTGACGAGCTGCGTCACTATCTGAAGGCTCACGCGGAGATCTTTGGGGAGTATCTTGCCGGGGAGAGCCTGCGCAACCCAGGAGTGACGATTGTCTATCCCAGGGACACGACGGTGGCAATGCCGCCGGGGTCTGGCGCCGGCTACTCCAACATGCCAGGCAGAAGGCGATGACGGTTCGGTTCCGCTCACAACGGGTGAAGAGATTTGGAATCTATTTTGCGGGTAGAAACTCTATGTGCGCCAGATCGGCGACAGCTTTGAAGTCGTAGTCGGCGGTCACAAGAACGTGGTCGGGAGAGTCCATTGCGAGTTCGATGGCGAAGGCGTCGGCGTAGGGTAGCTTGCGGTCCACGCGAAGCTGCGCTGCATGGACCGCGCGCTCGGCGGTCGCAGGAACGATGCTAAGGTCAATCCGCATGAGTCGCTGCAAGATTTTTTTCTCTTCCTCTCCACCGAAACGCTTGCGCTGGATTGCCGCAACTTCCCCCCATTGAACGGCAGAGATGCAGATTGTCCCGGAGCCACGAGCACAGATCTCAAAGATTGCTTCTACCCGATCAGCGCCTGCTTCATCGTCGAGGTGACGAAGCACCGCTGAAGAATCGAGAACGAAAACGGTCACTCTCTTGCCTCAACAGCCGTCTTTGGCCAATTCCAGGTCGCGTTCCCGGCGGCGATCTTGGAGCAACATATCTGTCCCCGAAGGACCTCCCGCTGTCGATCCGCGCAGTTCTCTGAGAACACGTAGCTTAGCAGCCAGCGTCTGCGGCTCAAGGATTACTCGACCACCCTCTTGGCGAATCGCGATGCGGGTCCCAGGCTCAATCCCCATCGCATCGCGAATCGAGGCCGGGATCACCAGTTGGCCTTTGGTGCTGATAGTTGCGAATACAGACTCCATGGCTTACATTATGTTGTCAGTAAGACACAATGTCAAGAGTAAGATTCTAATAGTAAAGTAAGCAATTATTTTTCATCTTACTTGTTGACCTACCTCGCCCGGCTCTGAAGGAGGGTTAGACCTCGTAACTGTCTGAACACTCTGCCGAACTCGGTATCGCTTGAGCTTCGTTGTAGTCTAAGGAATGTGGAAACTTGCTTGATGAGACCTAATTCCAGGCTGGCGAGGCCGGCATTGACGGCTCTTGCCGTGCTCCTCACCTCCGCGGCCCTTCTGGCGCAGACCGCGTCACTGAAGACGCTTGCCGGTGGCGGACCACCGACCGGCGGCGGACTTTTTCCTCTCAGCGAGGTGCATCGCGGGCTCTTGGGAACGGCCTGGACGGTTTTCACGGGAAACACCCCGGAGCCGATGGAGGTGGAGATCCTGGGCGTGCTGCGTGGAGCGCGCGGACCGGGCCACGACATGATCCTGGCCCAATTGCACGGGACCAAGCCCGAGTACACGGGTGTCGTAGCAGGAATGAGCGGGAGCCCGGTCTACATTGGCAACCGGCTGCTGGGCTCGCTCTCCTATCGCATCGGCCTGTTCAGCAAAGACCCGATTGCGGGCATCACGCCCATCGAGCAGATGCTCGAGGTGCGGGATCTTCCCGCGCCGGCAGCGGACGTGAGAGATCTGAGAGCGGATGCCGGCAGCGAATCCTCTCCCGCGAAGGGTCAAGAGACGATGCAGCCGATGGAAACGCCGCTGGTGATGAGCGGCTTCCATCCCGAGGCGGTCCGGCTTTGGCAGCAAAAGATGGCTGGAACCGGCCTGGAAATGGTTTCTGCGGGAGGTGGCAGCGGCTCGTCGGATCGGTTTGGAGGCATCGATTCCGCGCCCTCAGCCACAGCCATGGCCAGCATTGTGCCGGGGTCGGCTGTGAGCGCGCAACTGGTCCGCGGAGATCTCGAAATCGCGGCTACATGCACCGTGACCTACATCGATCCGAAGCAGTTGCTGGCCTGCGGACATCCCCTGCTTCAAGCTGGGCCTGTTTCGCTGCCCATGACCACGGCGGAGGTCGTTGCAACCCTGGCCTCGCCCTTGAATGCGTTCAAGATCATCAACACCGGCGAGACGATCGGCGCCTTCAGCCAGGACCGGGACTCAGCCATTCGCGGCGAATTCGGGGCCCGGGCGCACATGATCCCGATTCATATCAAGATTCACGATCAAGGCAAGGAAAGAAAGCTGAACGTTGAAGTCCTCGACATGCCCTCGATCACACCGCAGGCGGTGCTGGTGAGCCTGTACGAATCGCTGCTCGAGTCGAACGACAACACGGCGGAGACCAGCTATCACCTGACAGGCAGCGTCGATATGGATGGCTACCCGCCATCGCCGCTCAACTTTTGGGCGTCGGCCGGCGACCCGATGCCAGCACCGTTGGAGGCTGCTTTGCTGGCTGGGGAACAGTTTGCGCGGCTTTACTCGAATGGTGGCCGGCGAGTTGCGGTGCGCGGGGTCAATCTCGATGTGGAGGCCGTTCCACGGCATGTCGATGTGGAGTTGGAAGGAGCGCGGCTGGTTTCTAGCAGCATTGTTCATGCCGGCGACACGGTAGAGGTTGAGGCGATTGTCAGGCCTTGGCGGCAGGCGGCGCGCAATGTTCTGATCGAGGTGAAGCTGCCCGCCCGTCTTGGAGCGGGGAATGTGCGGCTTCTTGTCTCGGATGCCGGGACACTTGACCGGACTCTGGACCAGCCGAGGCAGCAAAGTCACACTCCGGATCTGGAGACCGCGTTGGCCCATGCGCGGGGCCAGCACGCGGCAGACCGCATCTATGTAAGCCTTCTTGTGCCCGAGACACAGGTCGGCATGGAGGGCCAAACGCTCTCAAGTCTTCCGCTTTCAATGGCCAACGCTCTGGAACCACTACGTGCCGCGCAAGACGCGAGCCTGAACGGCGAGTCGGCAGAGGTGGTCGCCGATGCGTCGGCCGGAGGAGTTCTGGCTGGTTTTCAGGTACTGAATCTGCGCATTGAACCGGGGGGCGGGTTAGACTAGGTGAGGCGGGGGAGTTTCAAGCCACATTTCCAGGGCGAGCATCCGCGTTCGGGCCACCCTGTTTGATCCACTTCAGCGAGGATTCGGGACTCATCATGAACTTAATTCAAGGACTTGCAGCGCATGCCGCTGGAGCAGAGCTTTTGCCGTTCAAATATGACCCAGGCCAGTTGGGCCCGCAGGAGGTTGAGATCGCCATCTCTCACTGCGGGATCTGCCACAGCGACCTCCATCTGATTTCGAACGACTGGGGAATCAGCCAGTATCCCTTCATTCCGGGCCACGAAGTTGTGGGCAAGGTCACGGCCATCGGAACAGAAGTGCGTTCTTTGGAAGTGGGCCAGCGCGTGGGCCTTGGCTGGCAATCGAACTCCTGCGGGATCTGCGAGTGGTGCACCAGGGGCATGGAAAACCTCTGCCCAGCGGCTGAAGGAACCTGCGTACACCGGCACGGCGGGTATGCCGACCGGGTTCGCGCCAATGCGCGGTTTGTGATTCCAATTCCCGACGCGCTTCAAAGCGAGCAAACAGCGCCGCTGCTGTGCGGTGGCATTACGGTTTACAACCCGCTGCGCAGCCATGGGGTCAATCCATCGTCGCGAGTGGGAGTGGTGGGAATCGGCGGGCTGGGCCATCTTGCCATCCAGTTTGCCAAGGTATTCGGCGCTGAGGTGACGGCGTTTTCGACCTCAGCGGCAAAGGAAGAAGAGGCGCGCGCGCTCGGGGCGCAAGGCTTTGTCAACACCAGGGAATCGAAGGCCATGAAAGAAGTGGCCGGAACGATGGACTTTGTTTTGAGCACCATCAATGCCGATCAAGATTGGGGCGTCTATGTGCAGACATTGCGGCCCACAGGCACGCTGTGCTTTGTAGGGGTTCCTCCGTCGCCGGTCAGCGTTCATGCCTTCCCACTGATCTCTGGAATGCGGTCGATCAGCGGCAATCCCACCGGAAGCCCTTATCGGCTGAAAGAGATGCTGGACGTCGCGGCGCGACACGGTGTGGGGGCCAAGACGGAGGCCTTCCCGATGTCCCAGGCCAACGCGGCCATCGAAAAGGTGAAGAAGAACAAGGTCCGCTATCGGGCGGTGCTGGCGAACTAGGGATTGCACGGCTCAATCCCACCTGAGATCGACATCGAAAGGGCGTTTTACAGGGCTGTATGCCCGGTAAAACGCCCTTTGCCCGTCGCGAAGAAATCTTTTGCACCCGACCGCAACTTATTATTTGAAATGCTGTCTGAGAGAACAGAAGCCGGTTGGGAATAGAAAGCTCGAACCGGCAGTGCTGAATACGGAGTTTGACTCCGGACCCGGAGTGGAACGAGCGGGGACAGGCAGCACGAGGAGGCAAGTATGCGAAGCGTTCGCATGGTTCTGATGGCAGCTCTGTTGGCAGTGCCGCTGGCGACGGTGGCAATTGCACAGGAAGCTCCAGACGCGGGCGATGTTGGAGTCGGCCCCGCAGTCGTTCCCGCTCCCGAGGCCTACGGGCCGCCGGTCTGCGAGTGGGGCTATTACGCTTATTATCCCTATGCTTGCGCGCCTTATGGATATTACGGACCGAATTGGTTTTATGGTGGCGTCTTCCTCGGCGTCGGTCCATGGTATGGATGGGGCTGGGGTCACGGTTGGGGTCGCGGCGGATTCGGATATAGGGGCGGTTACGGCTATCGTGGCGGCTACGGCAATCGCGGTGGCTACGGAAATCGCGGTGGCTATGCGGGACGTGGCGGTTACGGCGTCGGAGCTCGCGGCTATGCGGCTCCCAGAGGTGGCATGGCTGCACACGGCGGATTTAGCGGCGGGGGCGGGGGCTTCCATGGGGGTGGCGGTGGTGGTGGTGGATTCCACGGCGGTGGCGGCGGCGGCCACGGCGGCGGGGGACACCGGTAAGACTTTTCTGTCGTAACACTTGTTGCCTGGTTCTCAAGAAAAGGCCCGTCTGCTTCGGCAGGCGGGCTTTTTTTCTGCGGGATCGCGGCGAAACCCACCTAAATGCCGGGCTGAACAACTCCCAAAAATGCTAGAGGGCTGCCAGTTCGACCAGGCGATTGGCGATGCACTCGGCTGCGTCGGGATGGGCCTGGGTGCGGGCTGCGGCGGACATCGACGCCAGCCGTTCAGCCGAGGTGAGCAGACCGGCCAACGAGCCGAGGAGCTTGCCGGGGACGTCCAGATCCTTTTCGTCGAGCAAGAGGGCTGCCCCGGCTTTGACCATCTCCTCGGCGTTGCGTAGCTGGTGGTTGTCGGCGGCGGCGGCAAAGGGAACCAACAGCGCGGGCTTGCCGGCGGCGGCCAGCTCGGCAACCGTGGAAGCTCCACTGCGGGCCATGACCAGATTGGCGCTCCCAAAGCGTGCGGGCATGTCGTCGAGGAACGGGCTGACCTGCCAGCGGCTTGAATCGGCGCCGCTGGCGGAGTATGCGGCTAGGGTCGTCTCGATATGGCGCGCTCCACATTGGTGAAGAACGGTGAGTCCTGGCACCGCGTCAAGCAAATCTTTGAGGATGATTGGCAGGTGGACGTTGAAAAGCAGTGCCCCTTGCGAGCCGCCAAAGATAAGCAGATGGGGCTGGGCGCCGAGGGGCGGCGGCGCGAGTGTGAAGAACTCCGGGCGAACCGGGATGCCGGTGACCTCGGCGTTGTTGAACCACTTTGCTGCCGAGGGGAAGTTGACGGCGGCGGCCTGCACGCGCTTGCCGACGAGGCGATTGGCAAGGCCGGGCATGGCGTTCGGCTCAAAGGCCATGGCGGGAATATTGAGCTGCAAGGCTGCTGCCATGGCTGGACCGGAGGCGTATCCGCCCACGCCAAAGACGACGTTGGGACGGAAGCTGCGAATCAGTTTTCGACAGGTAAAAATGCTGCGGGGCAGGTCCATGAAGGTGCGCAGGCGTGTGACCAGGGAGACGTTTTTAAGCTGGCCCACATGAACGAGCTTCAGATTGAATCCCGCCTCGGGGACCAAACGCGACTCCATGCCGCGCGCGGTTCCAACGAAGAGCAACTCGGCGGCGTGGTGGGCGGCGAGTTCGCGAGCCACGGCCAGTGCCGGGATGATGTGTCCTCCGGTGCCGCCACCGGCGATGAGTACGCGCAGGGTCGCCAACTCTCGTTTACCTTAACAACATAATGATTCAGACTTATCCTATCCCATGTCTCCAGCTTGATCGACTTACAATCATCGTTGACAAAGGACATTGCCGATTCTGGATTTGATTTGACATCGGCGCAGCGTTGCGTTGATACTTCTTGCTATGCGGAACTCAATGGAACACGGAATTGCGGTCATGGCCATGTGTATGTGCAGGTCGTGCGGACCCATCCGTGTGGCTCTTGAGAGGTAAATGCGCAAAGCGCAACCGATCTTGAAGACAGGCGGCCCGGGTCCGAAGAGGATTCGGGCCGTTTTGATTTTGTGTTCATGATTCCCACCCATCGCAAAGTGCGCGATGGATCATTGCACCCAGGTTTTATCGGCAGTCAAGGCATTTCAGTAATTGAACATCCCCAAGAAGACACAAACCTTAAGGAGTCGATCATGTCCGAAGCCAAGCAGCACCTCGCCACCCTTGCCGTCCATGCCGGCCAAGTGCCCGATCCAACCACGGGATCGCGCGCTGTTCCGATCTACCAGACCACCTCTTATCTGTTTCAAGACGCCGACCACGCGGGCCGTCTTTTTGCGCTCAAGGAGTTTGGCAACATCTACACACGCATCATGAACCCGACCACCGACGTCTTTGAAAAGCGTGTCGCGGCTCTTGAGGGCGGGGCGGCGGGGCTGGCGACGGCGTCAGGGCAGGCTGCGGAGACGCTGGTGGCGACGACACTGGCGGGAGCGGGAGACGAGATTGTTTCGACGACCTCGCTCTATGGCGGGACTTACAATCTCTTCCACTACACGCTGCCGCGGCTGGGCATCACGGTGAAGTTTGTTGACGCGGACGACTTTGACGGCCTGCGTGCGGCCATCAACCAAAAGACTCGCGCGGTTTACACAGAGACGCTGGGCAATCCCAAGCTCGATGTGGTGGACATTGAGAAGATTGCCGCCATCGCGCACGAGCACAAGTTGCCGCTGGTGATCGACAATACGTCAGCCTCGGCGGCGCTGGTGCGGCCGATCGAGTGGGGCGCGGATATTGTGATCAACTCGGCGACTAAGTTTCTGGGCGGTCACGGCACGACGATCGGCGGCGTGATTGTGGATGCGGGCAAATTCGACTGGGCGGCTTCGGGGCGCTTCAAGGACTTCACCGAGCCGGACCCGTCGTATCATGGACTCTCTTACACCGAGGCCTTCGGGCCGCTGGCCTTCATTCTCAAGGCGCGGGTGCAGGGTTTGCGCGACACAGGAGCAGCTCTTTCACCCTTCAACGCCTTCCTGCTGCTGCAAGGTATCGAGACGCTGCATCTGCGGCTCGAGCGCCACTCGCAGAACGCTCTCGCTGTTGCAAAGCATCTGGAGCAGCATCCCGGCGTTGAGTGGGTCAACTACCCCGGCCTCGAATCGAACCAGTATTACGAGCGGGCGCGGAAGTATCTGCCAACAGGCCAGGGAGCGCTGCTGACCTTTGGTGTGAAGGCCGGTTCAGAGGGCAGTTATGAGGCGGGAAAGAAGCTGATCGATTCGCTGGAGCTGTTCTCGCTGGTGGCCAACATCGGCGATGCGAAGTCGCTGGTCATCCACCCGGCATCGACGACGCATGCGCAGCTTTCGCCGGCCGAGCAGGCCGACACGGGTGTAACTCCGGAGCTTGTCAGGCTGTCGGTAGGCATTGAAGACGTTCGCGATATCATTGCCGATCTGGATCAGGCGATTGAGGCTGCCAACGGGCATAAGTTCGCATGTAAAGCCGAAAGTGCGGGTCTTGTTGCACAATGAAAGTTATGACCGAATCGAGCACCGGAGCCGACGCGTGGCCGGTTCCACGGGGGACGGGCGGAGCAACGCTCACCCCCACCTATGAGGGCGACTTCGTGCTCGACGAGCACCTGCGGCTGGATTGTGGCCGCGCACTTGCCGGCGTCACGCTGCATTATGCGGTCTACGGACGGCTGAATGCGGCGCGGGACAACGCCGTGCTGGTCTGCCATGCGCTGACCGGTTCGGCGCTGGTGGGTTCCTGGTGGCCTGAGATCTTCGCTCCCGGCGCGGTGCTCTCGCTGGAACACGATTTCGTGATCTGCATCAATATGCTTGGCTCCTGTTATGGCTCGACGGGCCCCGGCTCGGTGAACCCTGAGACAGGGCGCAGTTATGGGCCGGACTTTCCGCTTGTTTCGATTCGCGACAATGTGCGGGCACAGGCCAAGCTGCTCGATTCTCTTGGAGTCCGGCGGCTGCGGCTGGTGTTGGGTGGATCGATCGGCGGGATGCAGGCTCTCGATTGGGCCATCCACGACCCACAGCGCGTGCAGCGCGGGCTCATCATCGGCGTTGCTCCGCTCTCGGCGATGGGGCTGGCGCTCAACCATCTGCAACGCCAGGCCATCGTGCATGACCCGGAGTGGCTGGGCGGCCGCTACTTGCCGCAGCGGCCCCCGCGCCGGGGACTGTCGCTGGCCAGGCAGGTGGGCATGATGAGCTACAAGTCTACTGAACTCTTTGACGAGCGCTATGGCCGCAAGCCGAACCGCAACGGGGAGGATCCGTGGGCAGCGGACAACCTGGTCGCGGGGCAGGATGGAGGGCTCGGCCTGGTTGGAGGGCGGTTCGACGTTGCCGGCTACCTCGACTACCAGGGAGAGCGCTTTGTCGAGCGCTTTGACGCCAATTCCTACCTGGCGATCCTGCGCACGATGGATACATGGGACCCGCTGCGCGGATTTTCCTCGCCGGAGGAGGCTTTTGGCGGGATTCGCGCTCGGCTGAGCTTTGTCGGCATCAGCTCGGATTGGCTGTTTCCGCCCCAGAACGTGCGCGATTTTGCCTATACGATACGCGCGGCCGGCGTCTCAGCCGACTACCGGGAGATGACTAGCGCCCACGGCCACGATGCCTTCCTGGCCGAGCAGGCTGAACTGGTGCGGCTGCTGCAGTAGAACCGGGAACCATTTTCCCGGTTCAGGTGTCTAAGCCGGTATGCGCCCGAATAAGCGGCAAGCCGGAGGACTGGGGCAGAGGTGGGGGCTTGCGGCACCGTTTTGCTTGGAGTGCGCCGATCGCCGGAGCCCATCCGCCGACCGAATTCGGCGTTCAAAGCCTTACCAGGGCTATCGGCGGCGCGCCTTGCCAAGGGAAATCCTTCGTTCCCTAATAACTTCCCTTGTCATCGGGGGCAAGGCTTTCTATAATCCTTCCAACACCGCATTCGAAGCCGTGGTATCGTTGATCCGTCACCCCGGCGCTCAACCGCCCAAAAGAACGGTTGCGCATACCACGAGCGGGTGCTTAACATTGATTTCCATTTTGGCATTTCCCAGGAGCACTGAATGAAGAAGCTAGTCTTCGCGTCTGTGATGGCATTGGCGAGCATCACCCTCGTTTCCTCGCCCATGCTGCGAGCCCAGGATTCGATTACCATCAAGGATCCGCAAGAATTCAACGCCTATCAACTGGCCAACACGCAATCCGATCCTAAAACCAAAGCAAGTCAACTGGAAGACTTCCTGACCAAGTATCCGCAGAGCGTCGTCAAGGCCGCGGTGCTTGACGCACTGATCGACACCTATCAGAGCCTGCAAGACGCCGACAAGACGCTCAGCGCGGCTAGCCGGCTGCTCCAGGTCGATCCAAATAACATGAAGGCCATCTTCATCTCGGTCTACATCAAAAATCGCCAGTGCATGAAGACGAGCGACGCGCAGACCTGCGACGATGCAGCGGCACTCGCCCAGAAGGGCCTCGTTGCACCCAAGCCTGCCGCTACTGCCAGCGACGACTGGAAGAAGATGACCAGTGGAACCTATCCCTCGTTTCACTCGGCCATCGCTTTGGACGACGTTGTCTCCAAGAAGGACTTCAAGGCAGGGATCTCGGAGTATCGCACGGAACTGATGCTCTATCCCACCGATCAAACGACGAAGGGACCTGGATTTTGGGATACGCTCCAACTGGCCGAGGCCTATATCAAGCAGGAAGCCGTTGACGCCAAGCTGGTGCTTCAGACCGCGGCCAAGGCAAAGGCCACGACCGATCCCGCCGCCAAGCCCCAGGCCGATAAAGACGCCAAGGATGCCAAGGATGCGGAAGGAAACGACCTGGTGCAGGCGGTCTGGTTCTATGCCCGCGCGTGGGGCTTTGCTCCTCCGAGCCTGAAGGCTCCCATCGAAACCAAGATGAAGTTCTACTACACCAAATATCACGGCAATTTAGACGGGCTCGATGCTGTCAAGACCCAGGCGGCAGGTACGGTGTTTCCGCCGGGAACCTTTACGCTCACCGCAGCCCCGACGCCGGCTGAGATTGTTCACAAGCTGATTGTTGAGACTTCTGACCTGAACAGCCTGGCGCTGAGCGACAAAGAGTTTGTTCTGGCAAACGGCAACCAGGAAGATGTCGACAAACTCTGGGCTCTCATGAAGGGCAAGGCAACGCCGGTTCCGGGAGAGGTGATCTCGGCGACCGCTTCCGTCATTCAGCTCGCTGTCTCGCCGGACGCGAAGGGCGCCACACCCGAGTATGCGGACTTCATCGTCAATCTGAAGACGCCTTTGGCCGACAAGGATATTCCGGCGGCAAAGATGGTCTATGGAATTCAACCCGCGGCAGAACTGGATGGTACGTACGACTCCTACACCCAGGTTCCAGCCACGGAAACGACTGCGCAAACCGCGCAAATCGTGTTGAAGGACGGCGTCGTCGTGCCGGAGAAGAAGAAGCCCACCGCTACTCACAAGCCGTCTGCGGCTCATCACCCCGCAGCGCACTGATCGGTTGAACTGCTTGACTTGTTGACCATGCCGGATCGTGGCCGGCGCGAAAGATCCTCCTCCTGGGCCATCAAGGGCAGCCTGCATAAGGCTGCCCTTTTTATCGCACAGAGACTCTCAGCAAGGATCTCCATGCGAGGTGGTAGGCTTGGGTCAGGATGGAACAATCAAGAATCTTTGCGGCCATGTTAGCTGTTGCAACAACGGCAGCCGTATGTGTTCCCGTCGCGGCTCAGCCTGACCAGGGTCTTCCGGCGCCTCAGCCCAGGCACGTGCGCAATGCCGCGCAACGCCCGATGCCGTTTTCTCCTGGCAGCGAGACGACTAAGCCCGTCGACGCACTTGAATTCCGCCCATACGAACAGATGAGTCAACAGGATCGCGATCTGGCGGCGAATGCCCAATCATTGATCGGCGAACACGCCGGGTTTGCCGGCGTGGATTTTCCTGAGGGCAAGTGGAGTTCGCAGCAGATCGTCTGCCCGGCGCTGCCCAATCATCTTCTCTTGCAGTTCATGCGCAACAACGGCGAAGGCGACGTGAGCGCGTTTTCGGCCTCGATTCCCCATGCCGGCACCGACGGAAGAGTGCGCATCATTCCCATCTTGCGCCGCGGCTACTCGCTTTTTTCGCCCTCGCCCATCAACGCGCTGACCCTCTCGGTCTTCAACCAGATTCGCGCCGAAGAGCACTCAACGCAAACGCCTACGTGGCTCGAAACGGGTCTCTGTTACGGCGCGCTGGCCGGTGCGCATCCGCAGATGGCACCGGAGGAGACTGCGGTCAACAAGCTCCCTGCTGCGCCGCCCGGCCGGCTGGATATTCCCATGCACGGTGGCGCCGTCATCTCGTTTACCGACGCGTCGGCGATTCCTCGGCCCATGCTGTGGACCATGACCTTCGACGGCAAGGGTAGGCTACTCAAGGCCACTCATTCCCCGGTGCCCAGGTCGAAAGAAAAGGCCGTCGAACGCAAGCCGGTCGACATCATGGGAAAGACCGTGAAGGCAAACGACCCTGATGCGAAGGCAATCCTGATCAGGTGAGGGGACAGAGGAGGCTTGGCTACTTTTCTTCGAGGCGAATTTGTCAGATCGCCAGAAACCCAAAGCTCACCCCTGATCTCTGATCTCTGATCCCTGCTTTTCGTCATTCCCCCAGCATGATGCGCTGAATGCGTGAGGCGCGGCCAGTCGTAGGATCGCAGTTGACCAGCGCCGCGCACATCTTCGGGTTGCCTTTAGCGGCCTCGAACTTGCCCGGCATTCCGGTGAGAAATCTATGCAGCACGAGCTCTTTTTCGACGCCGATTACGCTGTCGTAGGGGCCGCTCATGCCTACGTCGGTCTGGTAGGCGGTGCCGCCGGGCAGCACGCGCTCGTCGGCGGTGGGGATATGTGTGTGCGTGCCCAGCACCGCTGTCACGCGGCCATCGAGATACCAGCCCATGGCGA
>CAYTJN010000077.1:0-18928 GCA_964438125.1 uncultured Occallatibacter sp. | reverse complement strand
CCTTTCTATGTTTCCATTACCAGGAAAGATAGATTACCAATAAATTACCTGCAAGCTTTTGAAAATATAGGAGGGGGGGTGGGGGGGGGTACCTTTTCCGGTAGAGATTGGAGACCGGAAGCGAATGGTGCACGTCAGTTCCACTGATACTTTCTATTGTGCGCCATTGCAACTTAATTGTCTGCAAAATGCGCTCGGAATGCTCCCCTCTTCAATTGATACACGAACCGAAGATCTTGCGATTCCCTTCCCCTTCGCCATGCTCAGGGTCGCGTCGCTCAGGATGAACGGGACTTATCGGGGATCAAAGTGCTCCATCCTTTCGCCAGAAAAAGGCGAAAGGATGGGGCACGGTAGTCGACGGTAAATCCCAGAACGCTCTAGAAAGCCAGTTGGAGCGACATCTGCACCTGGCGTGGGCTGCCGATGGTGTGCGTGGTGTAACCCAGGCCGGCAGCGCAGTTATAGAATCCCGCGTTGGTGCTGTCGCAGGCGGTTGGCATCACGGGCGTTCCCGCGGCCGGAAAGTTGTTGTAGTTCTGGTTTTGCGTGACGTTGTCTCCGGTGACGTCAAGACTCGTGGTGTTGGTCAGGTTGAATACATCAAGCGTGTAGCGCACTTTGTACCGCTCTTGGAACGAGATGATCTTGACCAGCGAGATGTCGGCGCGCTTTTGCGCCGCCTGGCGGAAGATGTTGCGCTGCCCGCTGGGGATGAAAGTGGTTTCATATGGATCGTTGGAAGGGATCGCGTTGTTGAGATCTCCGGGATTGAGCAGTGGAATGGTAAAACAACTTGCTTTGAGCGCCGGGGTTCCCCATGCGCCGGATTTACCAGTGACGGCGCTCTTCGGCGTGCAGTTGGAAGCCAGGGGCACGATGGGATTGTTAATGCCGTCGAAGGTGCTGTAGAAGACGCTGCCGACTGCGCCCGAATAGTCGATGACACTGAAGGGCTGGCCGCTTTGCAGAACGGTGACGCCGTTGAGGCTCCAGTTATTGGTGAAGTCGCCCCGCAGCGAGCCCTCGGGCTGAAAGCTCGGAAGATCGTAGGTGTAATTGAAGTTGAGCACGTGCTTGCGATCGAAATCGGAGAGACCATAACCGGAACGCAGGTTGTTGGGGTTGTCGCCGTTATAGAAGAGGCCCAGGGCGCTTTGCTCATCGGTAGAGTGCGAGAAGGTATACGACGCGCCGGCCTGGAAGCCGTGCCCCATGCGCTTGTCCACATGAATCTGGCCTGCGTTGTACTGCGAGATGCCGGCGGCACGGAAGTCGATCGACTCGGAGGAGTAGCCGATATAGGGCACGCGCAAATCGACGTTGCCGCCCTCGGAGTTGGTCAGGTAAGAGCTGTTCAATGCGCCGCCCTGGTTTGCCGGCAGATTGATGGGAGCCGTGGCCGCGCATGATCCATCAAGGTTGAAGGAAACGCACTGGGTGACTGTGTAGCCGTAGGAGTACAACTGGCCGCGGATGGGGCTGGAAGGGCTTGCGATCTGAGATTGGTTGAAGGGCGTCGGAATGACCTGATGGCGGCCGAGGTTGCCTACATAACCGATCTCGATGGCCAGATCGTTGCGCGGCTGCCACTGAACGTCGAGCGTGTAGTTGATCGAGTAGGGCAGCTTGTTGTTCCGGTCATAAGCACCCATGGTGAAGGGCTCAGCACCGGCGGCGATGGCGGAGGCGTTGGGCAAGTATTGCGTGATGTCGGCGGCCTTGCCGGTGGGCGCCGGTCCGAGTGAAGAGCCCCAGGGATTAGACAGATCCGCCTGGCCGGGATTGGTGCCGGGAGCGCAGGTGGGTATGTAGCCGAGGTAATAACTTGCCTGACCCAGGTCACAGGTCTGCGAATTGACGAAGGGCTGTGTTTGGCTGACGCCGAAGGGTCCGCCATGCACCTCGCCCGCCGCATAACCGGGCGAGAGATAGGTAAAGAGTTCGCCGCGGTCGTAGTAAAAGCCGGTGCCGCTGCGAACCACAACCTTATTCTTGAACCGCTCCGGGGACCAGGCGACGCCGAGCCGTGGTCCAATGCCCCATGGACGGCCGACCAGCGTGGTGTCGCTTGAATCTTTGGCGACCACGTAGCCGTTGTTGTTGAATGTTCCGCCGGAGTTAGTTGGATCGTTGGCGCTGCCGGGATCGAACAGTTGCGGATCGAAGTTGTAGATGTGTCCGTACTTCTCGCTGAAGGAACCGTTGAGGTCGTAGCGGATGCCCGCGGTGATGCTCAGGTTGGGACGGATCTGATACTTGTCCTGCAGATAAAGTCCGGTCTCGTTGGAGCGGAAGTAGCGGTCGCCATTGCCCTGCAAAAAAGTGGTGGTATTGAAGTCGTAGTTGGCCGTGACCAGCCCCTGGACGAACTGTCCAAAGTCGGACGAGGAGACTGTGCCCGCAACGCCGGGACGACGGTCGCGTGGATTCAACTGCGTATGCGACCAACTGCCGCCCGCCGCAACGGTATGTTTGCCCAGGGTCCAAATGGCGTTGCCCGAGGGCATGAAGCGATTTTGAAAGACGCCGGTGAGCGACCCTTGGTTGGAGCCGGGACCGATGTTGAGCGTCTGCGTTGAGGTGGGCGTGTTCACGCCTAGAATATCGACGATGGTGACGCCGGAGAGATATTTGGAGCCCAGATTGTTGATGCCGATACTGTCTGGGCTAAAGGGCTGCTCGTTGGTCGAGTAGAGCTTTTCGCGAATGAAGCCCAGCGTCTCGGTGACGCTAAGGTTGGGCCGAAGGATGTTGACGTTATTGATGGAGAAGACCTGGCTGCCCGCATCCATATGCTGAGCAAATCCAGGCACATTCGAATAGGCGAAAGGCGCAATCGTCGGATCGTGCTGGTAGTAATACTTCAGAGCCAGAGTGTCTTTCGGTGAAGCATTCCAATCCACGTTGGCGACCGCTTGATCGGCGAGAAAGTAGGCCGTGCCTGGGATTGCGACATTATAAGGGTGAGCGGCCGTGGTCTCGCCGGTCTGATTCGGAATCAGCCACTTGCCGGGTTCACCAGCAACGGCAGGCGCGTTGAAGAGGGCGTAGGCTACGCTGCTGCCCGGGTTCACGGCATTGTTGTTCAGATCGGCACCGGTCAAGCCGGCATTCCAGCCAGCGTTGGCAATACCGGCCAGACCGCCGGCGCTGCGATCGTCGCTCAATCCCACAGGCACTGAGAAGCGCGAGTAACCGAGCTCCTGATCGGAGACATGCAGGTGCTGATAGGCAATGAAGCCGAAGAGCTTGTCTTTGAGGATCGGGCCGCCGACGGTGCCGCCTGCAATGTAGCGATGCAGTTCTGGAACCTTTTGATTGGCAGGAATGTCGGGATCGTTGTTGAAGAAGAAAGGCGCAGCATTGAGCCAACTCGTACCGCGGTGAACATACGTGGTGCCATGGAAGGTGTTGGAGCCGGACTTGGTGCTCATGTCGAGATGCGCGCCGGCGGTCGAGCCCTGCTGCGCGTCATACATCGAGGCATTCACGCGGACCTCTTCGATCGTCTCTGGCGCCGGGCTGGGAATCGAGTTGCCGATGGAGAGATAGACCGAGGCGCTGCTTTGGATGACGCCGCCGGCGGTCATGTTGCCACTGCCGGTGTTATTGATGACGCGGAACGAAGCCACCTGGCTGGTGGTCTTGCCATTGAACAGGTTCGAGGCGTCGACGCCATTGAGCAGGAAGGTGTTCGATGTGTCGCGCTGCCCGTTGGCCCAGATCGGCGCATTGCCAAGACCGGAGTTGACTCCCGAGCCACCAGACAGCTCTGCGCTAACGCCGGTCGATTGAGTCGCGAGACCTGTAAAGCTGCCGGTTGCCAGCGGCACGGATTCGATCTCCGACTTATCCAGGACGTAGCCGACGGTGGTGTCGACGGCATTCATCAGCGGCGAGGCTTCGACCTCGACCGTTGTCGTCGTCTTGCCAACTTGAAGCATAGCGTTCACTGTCGCAGTGCGGTCGGCCTGCACCGTGATGTGTTGCGTCTTCTGCGCCTCGAAGCCTTCGCCGGTATAGGTCAGCGTGTAGGTGTCAATGGGCAGGTTTACGAAAGCATACACGCCCGAGTCGTTCGTCCTGGCCGTGCGCGTCAGAGAGGTCTGCTCATCGACCGCAACCACTTTCACGTTGCGGATCACACTGCCCGAGGAGTCGGTCACCTCGCCTGTGATGCCGCCGAGCGTCTGCTGTGCCACAAGCGATGAACCGCACAGCGCGAAGGCCGCGGCAACCGCCGGCAGCCAAGGAAGCGAAGATGAAAACGTACGCAGAGTGTATGTCATGTGCAGGCCTCGGAAAGGGATCTCTCAATGGGTCTCTTGATCGGTTCAAAAAACCTTGGCTGAGGAGAGAAATCTATAGTTCTACAGTCGAAAAACTGGGATGACGGAATCGCTTGCGAATGTTGATCGTTCGTTTGAGCGGTCCAGCCTGAATTGCGGGGGTATTGACAGAATAGCTCGGATTGCGCGGAATACAACGGTAAATTCACCGTTTGCTGCTTGCCGGTGGGACGGCAAATGTGCAAAAGGAGTACGAAATCAGGGCTGCGGGAGCTGTGTTTTCTGTAGGATCGCGCCGAACGAGGAGGGTCGAAATGAACGTCGCATTTTTCCACAATGCTCGTCACAATCCGATGTTCATCGGATTGCCGCCCGAATTGTTTTGCGTCTCAATTCACATGCTCTCTCCCATCATTGTCTTAACATGAAGCAATGCAGGTTCAGCCAGATCCCGAGTTTCTGCGCCGCGCCATCGCGTTGGCTACTGCGAACGTCGCCAGCGGCGCAGGCGGGCCGTTTGGAGCAGTGATCGTGCGCGGCGGCCAGATCGTCGCCGAGGCCGCAAATACGGTGACCACGACACTCGACCCGACGGCACATGCCGAGGTCAATGCCATTCGAGGTGCAGCGAGTGCGCTGGGCACATTCACGCTGGCCGGCTGCGAGCTTTATTCGAGCTGCGAACCGTGCCCAATGTGTCTTGCCGCTGCGTACTGGGCGCGCATGGACGCGATCTATTTCGGCGCCAGCGCAGCAGACGCCTTCCGCGCTGGCTTCGACGACGACTTTATTTACAAGGAACTGCGCAAAGATAAGGCCGAACGCAAGTTGATACCGGTGACACAACTGCTGGGCGACGAAGCCTGGCAAAGTTTCGCGGCGTGGATGGCATCGACGAGCAAGATCGATTACTGAAGCGTGGGTGGCGACCGTTCGACGACGGCAACTGGAATGCCCTCTCGCTGCCGTTCGTCGTCGGTCCCAACGGCCGCATTGCCCGGCTGAACACTGCTGCGCTTCATTGAAAAGTTTGGAATTCATCGCAAACGGAGCACTTTTAAGCGGAAAAGTGGTCCTTTTAAGCGATATTTGCTCGATTTTCTGTCTCTTTTGCCCGGATTTACGCCAAAATATCTCTCGTCCTACGCGGGCGCTTTTATGCGTGGTTTCATCCGGCTCAAAAGTGGGCTTGTGCGCCGTAAAGCCTCTGCGATCGACGCCGCACGCGCCAGCTTCGACGACAACTTTATTACCACTTGTAGCAACAGGCCTTACTACAGGAAGCTCAATGAATTACCTTTGCGGAATTGCGGCGGCTGGATTCTTATTGCCAGAAGGCGTGCGTAGAGGTACTCTTAGCCTTCCCCTAACAACTCTGTTGCCCGAGGTGGGCCGTGAAGATGATTGCGAGACTTTCGATTTTGTCTGGTTTTCTGATTGCCCTTGCGCCGTTGGCGTTTGCCGACAGCGTCGTCATTTACGACAACATTCCAAGCGCGTTACCTCCTAATCTTCCTTCTCTGGGGTATGAAGCGACATCGACGGCTGAGTTCGGCGGTATGATCCAATTCTCGGGCGACAATCCCTCCTATGCGCTCTCAAGCGCCACTGTCGCCATGAGCGATTGGGCTCTTGCTTCCACCTATTCGTCTACATCGACAGGCTTTTCAATTCCGCTTACGCTGAATCTCTATAATGTCGGCGCGAGCAACACGGTTGGCTCCCTCATCAGCAGCCAGACCGTCGATGCCTATATCCCCTGGCGTCCTGAAGCAAGCGGGACCACGGGCTGCATGACCGGCTACATAGGCTCAGACGGCTCCTGTTATAACGGCTCGCTTTCCCTCGTGACTTTCGACCTGGCAGGCATTACCGCTCCCGCCTCAATCATTTACGGTCTAGCATTCAATACCACCGATCACGGAGCTAGCCCGACAGGCATACCAGGGCCGAACGAAAGTTTGAACTTCGGGCTTTCGGGCACAGATCCTTCGAGCGGCAGCCTCCCTCTTCCTGGCACCGCCTATTGGAATACGAGCTATGGCGGATTCTATGCCGATGGCGGCACCGGTGGCACGGGCACTCTCCGCCAGGACGACGGTACGGATTGGAGCCAGTATGCAGGCGCTATCGAATTCACATCTTCTGAAGATTTGACGGCGACTCCCGAGCCATCGTCTCTGCTGCTGTTGGGCACGGGGTTGCTTGGCTTGTCCTTGGTCTTTTATCGCAGGTCGAAGCCTGCTATTTGCCGTGAATCGACTGAAGGGAAGCACTGACCTCTTTTCGGGGCCAGATCATTAGCAGAGCATTACCTCCGGAATCCCGCCGCGCCGCAGAATCTAACCCGGCACGGTAAAATAGGGATAATCGGATGACCCAAATTTCTCAAGCGGCGGCCGACCAGGAGAACCGCACCGCGCGGGCCTCGGAGTCGCGGGTGGAGGAGCGGCAAATCTCCATCCAAGCCACTGCGAACGCGCCGATTATCAAAGTTAGAAGTCTCGAAAAAACCTACACGACCGCACGCGGAGCCCTCACACTTTTCCGCGGTCTTGACTTTGAAGTCCAGGCCGGAGAGATGGTGGCAATTGTCGGTCAGTCGGGCGCGGGAAAGAGTACGTTGCTGCACATTCTTGGGGCGCTCGACGCACCGACAGCGGGCACGGTAAACTGTGCGGGAACCGAGTTGACACAACTCAAGAAACGCGAGGCGGCAGCCTTTCGCAACCGCGAAATCGGCTACGTTTGGCAGTTTCATTATTTGTTGCCTGAGTTTACGGCTCTGGAAAATGTGGCGATGCCTTTGATGGCCCGCAACGTAATGAAACGCGAGGCCTTCGCAACGGCATCAAAGTGGTTGAACGAAGTCGGTTTAGAGGACCGCGGCGACCATCGGCCGGGCGAACTCTCAGGCGGTGAGCAGCAGCGCGTTGCGCTAGCTCGAGCGCTGGTCAACAATCCTCGGCTCTTGTTGGCCGACGAACCCACTGGTGACCTGGACGAAACGACCGCTAAACGGGTCTTCGATCTGATCGAAAGGTTGCACGCAAGTCACGGCCTGACCTCAATCCTTGTGACGCACAACATTGACCTGGCCGCACGTTGTACGCGAATCTTACGACTGGAAGCAGGGAAACTCGCAGCGAGAGGACTGGCCGGGGATCAAACGGGCTTGCCGGCGAGCAATGCAAGTGTTTGAGATTGAGCAACCAGCGTCCAGAAAAAGCGCCTTTTCTTGTGATTTTGAGTCATAACTAGTAACCAATCGAGATTGGATGTTTCAGTTTCCGTCACGGTTGACAGGGCAGGGTGGGAGTCTCTTTAGCAGGTCGATTGCGAAAGACTTAATGTGCAAAAGAGACATCTAAGCCATCCTAAAGAGCTTTTCGGGACCGAGCGATATTTCCCATGGTCCCGACGGCGATGCAAGTGAAAATAGGGCGCGTGCAGGTGGGCTGAAGCTGGAATGCGGCGTTCCCGACGACAGGTCTTGGTCGTGGAGAATACGTGAACCGGACGGTCACACCAGCCGATAGCCGGCACAAGGGGGATCACATGTTCGAACGCTATACGGAGAAAGCACGGCGCGTGATCTTTTTCGCGCGGTATGAAGCCAGCCAGTTCGGCTCGCCTTATATCGAGACTGAGCACCTGCTGCTCGGACTCTTGCGCGAGGATAAGGCATTAACTAACCGCTTTTTGCGCTCGCATGCGTCGGTAGAATCGATTCGCAAGCAGATAGAGGCGCATACAACCATTCGCGAAAAGGTCTCGACCTCAGTGGACCTGCCACTTTCGAATGAGTGCAAACGAGTGCTAGCTTATGCCGCGGAAGAAGCCGAGAGATTGGGTCATAAACATATTGGCACAGAGCATTTGCTGCTGGGCCTGCTACGCGAAGAAAAATGTTTCGCATCCGAAATTCTGCAGGAGCGCGGCTTGAAGTTGGCGCAGATTCGCGAAGATCTGGGCCGCACGGCGCAGGAAAAGACCCCGCCGCAACAGCGCCAGCGCGAGAGCAGCCTGCTGGCCGAGTTCAGCCGCGATTTGACGCAGGCGGCCATGGATGGGCAGCTCGATCCGTTGGTCGGCCGCGACGGAGAACTTGAGCGCGTGATCCAAATTCTCTGCCGTCGCACCAAGAATAATCCTGTCTTGATCGGTGAGCCGGGTGTGGGAAAGACCGCAATCGTAGAAGGGTTAGCGCAACGTATTGCCGACGGCGAGGTGCCTAGTTTCCTGGCTGAGAAGCGGGTGCTTGGGCTCGACCTTTCGCTCATCGTGGCGGGCACAAAATACCGCGGTCAGTTTGAGGAACGGCTCAAGACCATTATGAAAGAACTGATGGAGAATCAGAACTCCATCATATTCATCGACGAGTTGCACACGCTGGTTGGCGCGGGTTCGGCGGAGGGATCACTCGACGCGGCCAACATTTTGAAGCCGGCGCTCTCGCGCGGAGAGATCCAGTGCATCGGTGCGACAACTCCAGCCGAGTTTCGCAAATCGATCGAAAAGGACCGCTCACTCGAACGGCGCTTTCAGGCCGTCAAGGTGCCCCCGCCCAACGAGATCGACGCCATCAAGATTATTCATGGGATCAAGGACCGCTACGAGAAGTTCCACGCCGTAAGTTATACGGATGCAGCCATAGAGTTTGCGGTTTCGCATTCGAATCGCTACATCCCGGACCGCTTCCTTCCGGACAAGGCGATTGACTTGATCGACGAGGCCGGGGCGCGGGTCAAGTTGCGCCAGACCTCGCTGCCTGAAGAGATCACCGAGGTGCAGAAGCGCATCAAGTTTATTGTTCATCGGATGGACTCTGCAATTGCCAACCACGAGTTTGAGAAAGCTCGTTTTTATAGCGATGAAGAACGCAAAGAGCGCGAAGCTTTGCGCGGGATGCGCGACAAGTATCACCTGGACGACTCGGCTGCGGGGATTGTGGGCCGCGAAGACATCGAAGATGTGGTCAGCCGCTGGACGGGCGTGCCGGTCAATAGTATCAAGGAAGAAGAGACTCAGAAGCTGCTGCGCGTGGAAGAAGAACTGCACAAGCGCGTGATCTCGCAGGAGAAGGCAATCAGCGCACTGGCTCGCGCCATACGCAGATCGCGTGCCGGTCTGAAGTCGCCGGCGAGGCCGATTGGAAGCTTCCTCTTTCTTGGGCCCACGGGCGTCGGAAAGACTGAGATGGCCCGCACACTTGCGCAATTCCTGTTTGGGTCGGATAAGGCACTGATCCGCTTCGATATGTCGGAGTTCATGGAGAAGCACTCGGTGTCGAAGCTGATCGGTTCGCCTCCGGGGTACGTGGGCTACGAGGAGGGCGGTCAGTTGACGGAGCGCGTCAAGCGTTCGCCTTATTCGGTTGTGTTGCTTGACGAAATCGAGAAGGCACACCCGGATGTTTTCAACATTTTGTTGCAGGTCTTTGAGGACGGGCAATTAACGGACGGCCTTGGAAACACAGTCGATTTCAAGAACGTGATCCTCATTATGACCTCGAATATCGGCGCTCGGCATCTGCAAAAGAAGCAGGGGCTGGGGTTCCAGAGCGATCGCGAAGAACTGGTTAGCGAGAAGGTGGAAGAACTGGTCAGGCAGGAGGTCAAGAAGACCTTTAACCCTGAGTTCTTGAATCGACTCGACGAAGTGATTCTCTTCCAGTCGCTCTCCGACGGAGACCTGATTCAGATTGTCGAACTGCTGGTTCAGCAGTTGAACGCCAACCTGGCGCAGAAGTCGATCACCATCTCGGTGACCGAGGATGCCAAGAAATGGATTCTCGACAAGACCCTGATCGACCGCAGCTACGGTGCGCGCCCACTGCGTCGCGCCTTGCAGCGGTATGTCGAGGACCCGCTGTCAGAGGCCCTGATCGCCGGTCAGATCACTGCGCGGCCAGCCTTCCTTGAGGTCTACCTGGACGCCGATCAACTCTACTATCGGCCGGTCAGCGCCGATGAGAACGCCAGCGAAGAGAAGGCCGCAGGGATACTTCTCTTCAGCGCTTAGAGTTCAAACCGCAAGTCAACCGAAGCCCCCGGCTAACCGCCGGGGGCTTTTTGCTGGGCGGGAACAGAGGCGCAGTTCGCGGACAAAGCCACGCCAAAAGGCGATTGCATATAAATAGAAGCTTTTTTGCGAGAATCGGGGCAGGATGGTGCGAAAAGAAGCTGTTTTAGCCTCAAAAAAGGCTGATTTCGGCTGTTTTCTGTGCGTTTTTTGTTGGTTTAAGCGGCTTGTGGATGGCTGGGAAAGGGGAATCGGATGGGGACGAAAGGTTTTGAGGAGCGGCTGAGCGAGGTGGAAGAGCCGGCGATGGCGTTCGGGGTGGCACGACGCGCGGCGAAGAATCTGCAAGGGAGCGGTCAGGGTTGGCTGCGAACTGTGCGCTGCGCGGTGGGTGTTTCGGCAGCGGAGGTGGCGGGCCGGATGAAGGTGGGGAAGAGCGAGCTTTACCGAATGGAATCCGCGGAGAAGTTGGGGGCGATTGAGTTGAAGACGATGCGGAAGGCTGCCGAGGCGCTGGGGTGCGACCTGGTGTACGGGCTGGCGCCGAAGCAAGGGACGCTGACGCAGATGGCGGCGGCTGTGGAGGCTGATCGGGAACGGCGGCGTTTGGAATCGTATGCGAGGAAGCTCGATAAGGCCAAGGACAAGCGGATCGAAGCGGCGAGGAAGCGGTGGCTCGTCAAGCAGAGAGGACTGAGTGAGAAGGGATTACGGGAGTATTGGGAGAAGTGGCAGCGGACGATATCGCCCAGCTCGCGCCGTGAGATTCCAAAGCCGCGGGCAGAGACTCCGTTCTGGCGCGGGCTGATGGTGAAGTCGCTGAGGAAGGTGCTGCGCGATGAGGGCATTCGATTGAGGTGATAGAAGCAGGGATCAGGGGTCAGGGGTTAGGGGTCAGGGATCAGGCGACTGTAAGGGACAAAGGAGGTTCGAGGCTTCGAGGCAAGGCTCAAAATTCGCTGGCTCAAGGGTCACGTCTTTTTGAGAGCGCTGTTGCTGGGTTCGTGGTATCCCACCCTTTCGCCAGGAAGAACGCGAAAGGATGGGGCACCCGGCGGCGAGTTGGCAGGTTGAATGGATGACTTGGGCGGTTGGCGTTGATTGTGGCGAGACGCAGTCAAATCGCTGAAGACTGGCCGACTAGTCAGGACTAATCCGCCGCCAATGAGTGACTAGAGATTTAGCGCATATCGAAAATCGAACCGCACTCCTCAGCCCCGGCCCCGATCCGTGAGTAGAATTATTTAGACACCAGCAAAGAGAGGTTCCAAGTGATTTCGGCCATGCCCAGCTTTTGGAGGATCGCGCGCACTTGGTGGGACACAAGCAAGGTCTTCTCACTGGGGCTGCCGCTGTGCGGAGTGTGCGGGGCCTTCATCGCTGTACTTTGGCCGCAATCGCCGGGCGTCTCAATTGGCCTCTTAGGCCTCGCGGCCGGCATCATGAGCGTCCGCCCAAAAATGCACTTTCCGGAAAAGCTCATGTGGATAGCAGTACTAATTGCATTCGCAGTGCTTGAAGTGCGGGCTATCAAGAGAAGCGATCAAGAGGCACGAGACTACAGGGACTATCAGAACCGAGCCTTCCGCGAAATTGCGAACGACCTAAAGACGTCAATTACAAACGGCGCTGGGCAGTATCGGTCTACGATCTCGCACCTGGACAACGTACTGACCCAAACCGAGAGAATAGACCAACTCTCAGAGAAGAGCCTAGAGAACATAACAGGCGGGGAGTCCTACATAGCAATGATTCCCGATGTGGCCTACAGCGGAGACGAGATCACGTTCTCGGTGATCAATAGAGGCAGAAGCACCTTGATGGGGACTTCCGTCATGATCGCAAGCCAGGGTGTATTTTGGCCTGGGGTCCGGCCCCTACTCATGGATGCCGTGAGCAAGCGCCTCGAGCTGCCCACTATGCATCCCGACGAACGGATGGTGATAGATAGGCGGGTAGAGCTCCCTACCGGGAAGCCAGACGGAGATATAGAGCGACTTTACGTGACAGTTGAGGGGCCAAGTTTCACAACCGAGGAATTTCTCGAATTCCGAAAGACGGGCCGGGACTCAAGCGGCCGTGACGCTTGGGAATACGAATACGAAATTGTCCAGGTTCCGCCATACCGCCTCTACAAGCCCGGCGAAAGGGTAAAGAAGGATCCGATTCTCGAACGGGCCGCTTGGACCACCCAGAACGACCCGAGGTTCCCTGTTGGCAAGCTTGGACAGCCGCTCCATCTCGACCCGAAGCTATTTTGGAGCAAGGCCGCTTCACACTAGCGAGACGAATCTCCTATTCTTGAATTAAAGCAATCAAGATCTCCCTGTAGGAGTGGAACGACCATGAATCGGCAGATAACCGGCTTGGCAACGGAGGCGCTATTGACGCAGAGCGAATTCGAGAACCTTAGCTCTTCCCCTACGACTGTGATCGTCAAGCGGCTGCTAAGGGCGTTGGCTATCGTACCGGTGACAGCTATCCTCAGCAAGACAGCCCTGGAAGGTGATGATATCTTATCTTCGGGCGCTACAAGCGGCATCTCTGAAGTGCTCTCCGCGGTGCTGATCGATCTTAGACGCCATGAACAGAAGTTCGAAGACTACCATTCTAAACTGAATAGCTTTATGGAAACTGCTAGGACAGATGATGGAAGCCGTGCCATTAGACAGTCAGCGGGCGCTGCGGAAAGGACTGCAGATCCTGGTAAGGTGAAGCGAATCGCTCGATTGCTTCTGAATGGGCTTCTGCCCACGAACGGAGCAGAGGACAATCAGTTACGGGTTATGTATCTAGCCGAATTCACGCGAATTGCCGAGATCCTGACCGATACAGAGGTCCTTGTTCTTCGCGCTATATATGGATATCAGAAACCTTTGATTGAAAAATATCGCGAGTTAGTGCGCGGCCGGGAGCAATCGCAAGAACGTCTCTTACAAGATGATTGGTTTCATGCTGTATTTGCTGCATGGAAGGAGACTGAGTTCTCGACCGAGAATGGTACGATTCGCTTCATTGACGCACATAGCGCACTTCATAGGCTTGAGGCACAAGGGTTGATTAGCAGAACTACAAGCCAGGTGGTGTCCAGCGACATTACAAGCACACCTTTTGGCCTTCTCGATTTGGGCGCACTATTCGTAGAACAGGCGCTTACCTACGGGAGATACCAGCTATCTTAAGTTTCTACGCTGGCCGGAAGACGGCCCGATCGTTGTCTTCCGTTCACAGTACCGGAATGGTTGACGATTAGAGTCTGGCTGCCCGGGCCAACGTGGAAGGATTTTTGACCATTTGCCACCTCTGCTGGCGACTTCAGGTCAATGCGCTCATCCAGCATGGGTTATCCCCACGAAGAACGGATCGGTCCTGAAAAACGCCCATGGCGACTGGAGACTTCTGGAATGACACCGACGATGCTTCTTGGCTTTCGGCATTTTTCTTAGCGACCCACTTTGTGCTCTGACACTTCTGGTGCGGGGTGTCTCCTATTCCTCGGGAGGAAGCGGGGGCTTGATGACCGGGCCATCCGGCAAGATTCGACCTTAAGCCCCGTTCATCGCGATAAAGCTGCGATGAACGGGACACGGCTTCTCATCGCTCAGGCCGATCATGGGCTTGGTGACCGGGTCACCCACCACTTGACGCTTTGAGGTGTGCTCCCTTAGGTTTACGTTGTACTCATTAAATTGCAGGGCGCAAAGGGTGCCGAGTAGTCTTGTGAGGAAGCTATGACCGAAGGAATATGCGGCGGCGATCTGGAGGTTTGGGAAAGCAATTTAGCGGACGTCATCGACGACTTCCTGACAAAATTTTCGGGGATGACCGCAGGCCCTAATCCGCTTCTGAAGGGCCTTCCACCGACTGCCGGTCAGTATTTGGTCTACAAGGCTCGGGAGATCGGGGAGGCCGGACCGGACCCTTCCATTGTGCTTGGAATCTGCCGATCGGAGAGTTCGATGGCAACCAATCCCAACCTCAATGGCGGAAGATACAATATCTACGGAAACAGCTATCATTTTTCGGTTTTTGCCGGTACTACCAAGAAAACGAACTATCAGATCTATACGAGTTATGCGAGCGCCACCGACGATGTGTTTACGCTGTTGCAAACGACGTATCTTTCCAAGGGCTTGATCTCAACCGACGCCTTGTATAAAGCTTACGAAGGCGAGACGAGCTGGCAGCAGAATGTTCCCATGATCAAGGGCGTGCAGACAAAATTGACCGGCAACACGGCCGACGTTCGCTTTAGGTTCGACGCCGCGCGCAAGGCCGCCCTCGCCAAACTTGCGGGGCAGATAAAGAAATGAAACGGCGCGCATTTTTGATGGCCGCAGCAGCGCTCCTGCTTGCCGCACCGTTGGTTTCGCAAACCAGGACCGCTCACGACCGCCGCTCCGGATTGATTGTTCACTATCCATCGGACTGGCACCGCGATGCTCATGCATCGGGTTTCACGATCGACAGTTTTCCGGTAAAGATGCGTCCCGTTCCAATGATTGTTACCCCGGACGGCGCCTCGATCATGATCTCCCCGTGGCCGGAAAAGGAGAAGTCTATCGACAAGGTTGTGGTGCTCGAATATTTAACGCCTGACAACGGGTACTTCACGCAACAAACTGAACTGCAGACGACAGAGGGGGTTATCGCGGCAAAGGAGTTCCGGGATCGAAGCGCGCCGGTTTCGGAAGGGCACACCCTCATCGATGTCTTTACAGTGCATGGACGCAGTTACGAGACAGCCTTGTTCTATCGAGAGGCGTCGTACAAGGATAAATTCGAAAAGACTTACTACGCGGTACTCAGGACACTGGAGTTTCCCAAGTAAAAGAACCGCTGAATGAGGCAGGTGGCCCACTCATCACCGTAGGTTGGAGTGTGCCCGGTTCGCTCAGAATGACAGCGGGTTTTGCTTGCTTGGGAAGGAAATAAGTTCACACAATTATTTAAATGCACTAAAATCTTGAGCAACATTCATTTGGAACCTGGGTTTCAGTGAACGGACCTAAACAACTCCGGGTAGCCAGGGCGAATTCAAGGCTCCGCTTGCCGGTAGATGGAGGAAAGATGATGTCTCTTCGCACAACATTGCGCTCTCTGCTCTTTGCAGCTTCGCTGGCCGCGACCTTGCTGGTGATGCCGGCTATGCAGGCTCACGCAGGTGTCTTCATTTCTGTTGGTATTGCTCCGCCGCCGCTGCCTGTGTACGAACAACCTCCTCTGCCTGCGCCGGGGTATCACTGGACTCCGGGCTACTGGGCATATGGCGATGCGGGCTACTATTGGGTGCCTGGAGTGTGGGTGCAGCCGCCGAGCGTTGGCGTTTTGTGGACGCCTGGCTACTGGGGTTTCGGGGGCGGCCTTTATGCATGGCACCCCGGCTACTGGGGTCCGCACATCGGATTCTACGGTGGAGTGAATTACGGATTTGGATACGGCGGCGTGGGCTTTTGCGGCGGCGAATGGCGGGGCGGAGTGTTTGCGTATAACCGCGCCGTGGCCAACTTCGGCGGCGTGCATGTGACGAATGTTTACGAGGATCGCACCATCGTTCAGCGGACCACGATCGTGAATGTAAACCATGTGAGCTTCAATGGCGGCGGCGGGATCTCGGCTCGGCCCTCACCGATGGAGATGCGGGCGGAACACGAGAACCATATTCAGCCGACAGGCAACCAGACGCAGCACGAACATTTTGCGGCGCAGGATCGGTCTCAACTTGCGTCGGTGAACCATGGCCGTCCGGCAACGACAGCGGCTTCAAATATCAATTCATATCACCAGGTGGCGCAGCAGCATGCAAAGGCGCAACCGATTTCGTCGGCGGATCGTAGCGCGGGAAGCCACTACAACCCGAATACACGGGAGGCGAATCAGGACCAGCGGATTGCCAATGGTTTGCGTAGCGGGCAGATGACTTCAGGCGAAGCGGCGAAGGCGGAGCACACGCAGTCGAAGATCGACCAGCAGGTGCATAACGATCGCGCGGCGAATGGCGGAAAGTTGACCGGGCAAGAGAAGCAGCAGATCAACGGCGAACAGAATGCAGCGAGCCGCCAGATTTACAACGAGAAGCATAACGGAAACACTGTGAAGCCGAACGAAGTGGACAATCGGGAAGCCAACCAGCAGCAGCGAACCGCCAATGGGCTGCGCAGCGGACAGATGACCTCGGGCGAAGCGGCGCGCACCAATCAGAACCAGTCACGGGTGGCCCAGCAGGTGCACAACGAACGCACGGCGAACGGCGGAGCGTTGAACCAGCAGCAGAGGCAGCAGGCCAACCGCGAACAGAACCAGAACAGCCGTCAGATCCACAACGAAAACCACAACCAAAACACTGCACCACCCGCGCACAAGGGGCATTGAGATTTGGGGCGGGGTTAATAGGCAAAGATCCGGGCCTGAAGGCCCTGTAAACTGGCTGCGTTTCAGGGCGCTAAAGTGCCCTGCTCCCTCCGGATCTCCGATCTCCAACTGTAATACTTGAAAAAAAGACGTCAAACGGCTGGCAGAGATGCCAGCCGTTTGACGTTGTGCGCATGCGCAGGACGTTATCAAGGTGCATTCGGCAGTTGACCTCGACTGTGGATCTCAAAGACCCACACGACAGCCGACCTGGAGGTTGGCGTTACTGCGATGCGCTTGGAGTCCTCACGCGGGTTTTGCTGTTTCCTCACAGGTCCCTTATGTGCCATCTGCTAAAAAGTTAAGGAACGGGATTCAGGTCGGATGGGCATTTCGGGCCGAGGTCCGATAGCCGCCGCAAATCGCATCGCAAGGAAAGTTGCAAGCCCACATGAGCGCCAGCCATCCGTTGGAAATGGATTCGCTTTACGGAGATTATCTGCTCGATGGCGCATTCGATGAGATGCGCGGGGCGGGCGGAGAGGTGCGCGAGCATTATCGCGCGCTGGCCGAGACCCTGGCGCGGCTGCCCGAGGACGAGTTGCAGCGGCGAAAGCAATCGGCCGATCTCTCCTTTCTAACTCAAGGCATCACCTTTACCGTTTACGGACGGGATGAGGGGACGGAGCGCATCTTTCCCTACGATCTGCTGCCGCGCCTGGTGACATCCGCGGAGTGGGAGCGCGTCGAGCGGGGATTGACGCAGAGAATCACGGCGCTGAATCTGTTTTTGCGCGATGTTTACTCGGATGCCAAGATTCTGAGCGACCGGGTGATACCGAGCGAGCTTGTTTATAGTTGCAAGCACTATCGGCGACAGATGCGCGGGCTGCAGGTGCCGCGCAACGTGTATGTCGCGGTGGTGGGCTCGGATCTGCTGCGCCTGAATACGGGCGAGTTTGTGGTGCTCGAGGACAATTTGCGCGTGCCGTCGGGCGTGAGTTATATGCTGACGAATCGGCGGGTGATGAAGCGGACGTTTCCGCAGCTTTTTTCGAGCTATGGCGTGCGACCGATCGAGCACTACCCGCAATTGCTGCTGGCCACGCTGCGTTCGCTGGCGCCTGAAGGCAGGCCGGAGCCGAATATCGTGCTGCTGACGCCGGGGGTCTTCAACTCCGCATACTTTGAACACACGTATCTGGCGCGGCAGATGGGCATCGATCTGGTCGAGGGGCGCGACCTGGTGACGCACGACAACATTGTTTACATGCGCACGACGGACGGGCTGAAGCGCGTGGATGTGATCTATCGCCGGGTGGATGACGACTTCAGCGATCCGCTGGTGTTTCGCGCCGACTCGTCGCTGGGCTGCTCGGGGCTTTTCAATGCCTATCGAGCGGGCAACGTGACGGTGACGAATGCTTTTGGAACTGGCCTTGCCGACGACAAGGCGGTCTACGCCTATGTGCCTCAGATGATCCGCTACTACCTGAACGAAGATGCGATTTTGCCGAATGTCGAGACCTATCTGATGAGCGACGAGACGCAGCGGCGGCATGTGCTGGCCAATCTGGACAAGCTGGTGGTGAAGGCGGTGGGCGAGAGCGGCGGCTATGGAATGCTGATCGGGCCGCATTCGACGGCCAAACAGCGCGAAGAGTTTGCGCGGCAGATCGAGGCCAATCCGCGCAACTACATTGCGCAGCCGACGCTGGATTTTTCGCGCGCACCTTGCCTGATCGGGAATCGTCTGGAACCACGGCATGTGGACCTGCGGCCTTACATTCTGTTTGGCGACAAAGTGAACATCGTGCCGGGAGGCCTGACACGAGTGGCTCTGGAAAAAGGTTCGCTGGTGGTGAACTCCTCGCAGGGCGGGGGCAGCAAGGACACGTGGGTTCTCGAGTAACTTGAACTGGAGTTTGAGGAGAGCACGACCATGTTATCGCGGGTTGCCGACAGCTTGTACTGGATGAGCCGCTACCTGGAGCGGGGCGAGAACACCGTGCGTCAGCTCGACGTGACGATGGGGCTCATGCTCGATACAGGCGGCGCGACGGCCGCGATACGCTGGCAGCGGATGATGGCCGCCCTGGGCAAGCCGGAAGGCATCGAGTGGAACGGCGACCTGGAGTCGATGGCCTCCACGCTTGTCTTTGACAATATCAATCCGATCGCGGTTGCGTTTTGCATTAACGGCGCACGCGAGAATGCGCGGCAGGTGCGCGAGGAGATTTCGACCGAGCAGTGGCAGCGGC
>CAYTJN010000076.1:5000-19001 GCA_964438125.1 uncultured Occallatibacter sp. | reverse complement strand
GAGGCCGAGCTCTTCGGCCACACCCGTGGCGCCTTCACCGGCGCTGTGCAAGGACGCATTGGGCGAATTGAGGCCGCCGACGGTGGCACGCTCTTTCTCGACGAGATCGGTGAGATGCCCCTTTCGCTTCAATCCAAACTTCTACGATTCGTCGAGTGCGGTGAGCTGCAGCGCGTTGGCGACAACGAGACGGTGAAGGTGGACGTTCGCATCGTGACCGCGACCCACCAGCCGTTGGCGCAGCAGACACAGGAGGGCGGTTTTCGTGCCGATCTCTACTATCGCCTGGCCGTCTTTCTCATCCGTACGCCGTCGCTGGCCGAGCACGCCGAGGACCTGCCTCTGCTGATTAACCACTTCATGGCTCGCATGGGCCGCGAAGCTCCGCTCAAGAGGGTCGATCCGAGCGCACTTGCCAAGCTCAGTGGGCATGGCTGGCCCGGCAACGTCCGCGAACTCGAACACGTGCTCGAGCGGGGCGCGATTCTGGCCGGCGAGGACGCCGTGCTGACCGCGCAGGAGATTGACTTCGGAGTGGCAATGAACTAGAGCCTCGTCCCGGCCTTTGGGGCCGCGCCGGGAGTGGAGCAGCGAGAAGTTTGTCAGGCCCCCGCTTTGGAAATCACCGCGAAAGGATCGGGCACTTCGCAGGAGCTCGGGTCCTTCGTAAAAAGGGGGTAGGCTGATGCAAGTTGAGACGCAACTCAGTGACCAGATCGCCCGCTATTTGGATCTGACCACCAGCCAGATCAAGCTGACCGCAGCCAACATGGCCAATATCGACACGCCCGGCTACCGCGCAGTGGGCATGGACTTCGCCGCCCAGATGCGGGAGGCGATGACTGGGGTGGAGCAGGGAAATGCGGCGCGACCGGTGCGGGTGACAGCCGTGGACGGGCTGATTGCGCGGCCCGACGGGAACAACGTTTCAATGGATCGGGAAGGCCTCAACCTGGCCGAGGCCCAATTGAAATTTAAAACCGGCGTCGCGCTGATGCGCCAGGAGAACCAACGCGTCTTGGACGCTATTCATGCCGATGGCAAATAACCTGGAGCGCCGCGTGCAGCCTTGTGGCGCGGGTGAGGACTCAAGATGAATCTCTTCGGAATGATGGAGACATCGGGCGGCGCCATGCAAGCCGAGCGGATGCGCGCCGAGGTGGTGGCAGCCAACATGGCCAACGCGGAGACGACCCGCACGGCCAACGGCACACCTTACCAGCGGCAACACGTGGTTTTTGCGGCCCAGGGCGGGGACGGGGAGTTTGTCAATACATTCAATGCGGCATCCGGCCCCGCGGGCGCACAATCGACACTCGCCGAAGGCTCAGCATCCGTTGCACTGCCGCCACTTGCGGCGCCGATGCCATTGCTTCATCCTGTCAGCACACTGAACCATCTGGCGAGCGGCGCCGGGAGCGCGCCGGGCGTGCAAATTGCGGGTGTGGTCGAAGATACGTCGCCTCCGCTCAAGCGCTTCGATCCCGGACATCCGGATGCCGGGCCGGATGGATATGTCTCGTATCCGGACATTAATCCCCTCACAGAGATGGTGGATTTGATGGGGGCGACGCGTGCATATGGTCTCAATAGCTCTGCCGTGCAAGCCGAGAAAGGCATGATCAGTTCGGCTTTGGAGATCGCCAAGTCCTAGGGCCGTTGTTCATTTTTGTGCCTGCGCCGACCGCGGTAAGGCCAGTAAGGCTCAGGTGGAGTCCGAAGCACGGTCCGAAGCCAGCCCCTGGGGCCGCTGCCGGCTCTCAAAGGAGATTCGATGTCGCTTGTCATCAACCCAATCGCAATCCCCCCACTGGCACTGCCTGGAGTGACGGGTGCGAGTGTCACAACGCCCCTGAGTGTCAGAAACGGATCGGGTGCTTCGCCCGCTCCTTTCTCCGATCTATTCACGGATGCAGTGGGGCAGGTGAACCAGCTTGAGGGCCAGGCTCACGCAGCCGTGTCCGGATTAATGAGCGGCTCCGGCGTCGACGTGCATCAAGCGATGATCGCGACGCAGAAGGCGAGCATGGCTTTTGAACTGGCTTTAGCAGTGCGCAACAAGGCTGTACAGGCCTACCAGCAGGTCGTCGGAATGCAGTTCTAAGAGCGGGGCGTCTGGAAGGGTTTTCAAGCGGGCGGGAGCAGGGAGACAATGGCCACGGGAACACAGTTGGAGAAGAGCGCACCCGCAATTCCCGGACAACCTCAACTGGCCGATAAACTGGCAGGCCTGTGGGGCCGCGCGAGGGTTCGCTGGGGGGAGATGCATCCGGCGCAGCGGGGCTGGGCTGTTGTGACAGCGCTGTTACTGGCGGCAATGATCGCCGGGCTCTTCTGGTATGGGCTGCGGACCGATTGGCGGGTCCTCTATGCGGATATGGATCCGGAGGACGCGCGTCAGGCCGGGCAGATTCTCTCCCAGGCGCTGATTCCCTTTGAGCCAACGCCCAACGGGGCGGGGATCATGGTACCGGCCCCACAACTGGACAAGGCGCGCCTGTTGACCGCCGCCAAAGGGCTGAAGAGCGGGCGGCTGGGTTTTGAGATCTTCGACAAGCCCAACTGGGTGGGTTCGGAGTTCGACGAGCAGGTGAACTATCAGCGAGCGCTCGAGGGAGAGCTTGAACACACCATCGCCTCGCTCTCGGACGTCGAGTCGGCGAGTGTTCATCTGGTGTTGCCTCACGATTCACTCTTTCGGGAACAGGAACGGCCGGCGAAGGCCTCTGTCGTGCTCAAGCCGCGCCATCGTACGCTGGCCGATGGAGAGCCGGAGGCGATTCGCAACCTGGTTGCCTCGGCAGTCGACGGGCTGCAGCCGGATCGTGTCGTCCTGGTCGATGCTGCCGGCCACCTGCCGCTGGGGCCGAAGACCGCCGAAGCCGTACAGTTGAGCGCGGAGCAGGCTCTGGAAGAAAAACTGATCGCGACACTCGAGCCCGTTACCGGCGCGGGGAACGTACGCGCCTCGGTGACTCTGGACTACGATCCGGAGGCCACCGAGGAGACAGAAGAGAACTATGACCCGGATCAGACCGTGACACTGTCGATGCAGCGCACCGAGCAGACTTCGGGCCCGCAGCCGGTGGCCGCCGGTATCCCCGGAGCAGCCTCGAATGCCCCCAACTCGCAAGCGCTGCCTGTCTATCCGCAGCAAAGCAGTCTGCCGCAGACAGCCAAGAGCGAGTCCGGGACCTATGCCGCTTCGAAGACCGTACGTCATGTCGTAGAGAATCCCGGAAAGGTGCGGCGGATGACTGCGGCGGTTGTGGTGAATGATCGGCTTGTCGAGGCCGCCTCAAAAGGTAAAGCGGCGAAGTGGCAGGCGCGGTCGGCGGAGGAGTTGCGTAGCTTGACCGCGCTGGCGCAGGCTGCGGTGGGCTTTGAGGGGCCGCGTGGCGATTTGTTGCAGGTTTCGGATCTGGCTTTCGATGAAAATCGTTCGCAGCCCACCGTCACACTTCCAGCTCAGTTGCTGGCAACGGCTGAGGATTCGCCGGTGGTGGTTAAATACGCGGCGTTGCTGGCCGGGATTTTGTTGGTGATGGCCTTCGGGGTGCGGCCCGCACTGCGCCACGCGCGCTCCGGGCCGGCGCTAAAACATGCAGTGAAGGAGTTGCCGGCCCGCAGCGAAGTCGCCGAGGCGCGTGCCTTGAAGCCGCCGGAACCGGTCGAGGTAGACCCGGAGCGGATCAGGACCCAGGAGATCTTCGAGCAGGTAAGCAGTCATCTTAAGCGGGAACCCACGCAGAGTTCTCGCCTGTTGCAAAGCTGGATTCACTCCGACTGAGCCATGGTTCGGTTGATTGCAGGAAGCAGCGAAGGAATTCACGGACGATAGAAACGGAAACTGTAAGGAAAGGACCGGACTTTGGCGGACGATGGGAACCAGAACGGAGTGGCGCGGCATCGCTCATCGGCCAACCTGAGCGGGGTCCGGAAGGCGGCCGTTCTGCTGGTGGCCGTGGGCGAAGAACTCGCCAAAGAAATTCTGCGCGCCTTGCCGGAGGTGGACGTTCAGAGGCTTACCGAGGAGTTGGCCGAGTTGCGGGGGATCACGCCGGAACTCTCGGCCGAAATCCTGGAGGAGTTCTGGGAGCTTCTGGAGACGCAGAACTTCATGGTGCACGGAGGGCTGGATTACGCCAGCCGGCTATTGATGGAGACCTTTGGCAAGGACCGCGCGGACGATCTGCTGATGCTGGTGCGACGCTCGCAAGAAGCCGCGCAAGGCAATCTGGCCAAACTGCAGCGCACCGACCCTCAGCAATTGGGCAAGCTGCTTGACAGCGAGCATCCGCAGACCATCGCGCTCGTTCTGGCCCATCTCGATCCCAAGCGTGCCTCGATGGTGCTCGACAATCTGGGTGAGGACCGCAAGGTGCTCTCGATTCAGCGACTCGCCGAAATGCGTCAGTTTTCGCCAGAGATGGCGCAGAAAGTGGCGCACATTCTGCACCGTCGCCTGGAGAGCGTGGGTGATACGGCGCGCAAGAGTTACTCGGGCTTCAAGGCAGTGGCCGATCTGCTGAACCGGCTCAACGCCGAGGAGTCGAAGAAGATTCTCGAAACGATCGAGGACGGCCAGCCGGAGCTGGCTCTGAGCATTCGCAATCTCATGTTCACCTTTGAGGATCTGGTGACCGTGCCGCCGGCCACCATTCGCGAGATTGTCTCCGGCGTTGACAAGCGGCAACTGGCGCTGGCTCTTCGCGGGGCCAAGGACGAATTGCGCGCCCAGATCTTCAAGTCCATGAGTTCGCGGGCGGTAGAAATGCTGAAAGAAGACATGGAGGTTCTCGGTCCGGTGCGCTCGCGCGAGGTAGCGCAGGCCCAGCAGGAGATTCTCAACCTGGCGCGCCGTCTGGAAGCCGAAGGCAAGGTGGTTTTGAAGCTCGAGACCGGCGACGAGATGCTGGCTTAAGACTGCCGACGGCGGGCAAGGTAAAGTTGGCAGCCGGGGCTGAAACGGCGGGATGGACCTGATGTCTGTCGTCAACTATTCGCTGAGTTGGGAGAGTTCTTTTGCAGCAGACGGATCGAGCACCGCACGGGACCGCTTCCAGGCGCATCGAGGCCTTCGAGTATCCTGCTGATCCCAACGCGCCGGCGCAGCCAGGGTGGGAGGGATGGGGGAGTGGGGGTGGCGCTGCCGAAAATTCCCCTGGTTCGACGGCCGGCGAAGCGAGAGGAAACGCGGATGGTCAACTGCGCGCGGAGCTGGATAAGCGGCTCGCGGAAGAAACGCGCAAATCTTTTGAGGCTGGACGCGAGCGGGGCCGTCAGGAGGGGCGCCAGGCCGAGCACGAAGCCGAGGCTGCCGCAATGGCAACAGCAGTGCAGCGCCGCACACGGCAGGCTGCGGAGTTGATCGAGAGTTTCACCCAGGAGCGAGAGCGGTACATGCATGCAGTCGAACACGAGGTGGTGAAGCTGGCCCTGGCTGTGGCGGCTCGGATTCTGCGTCGCGAGGCGCAGATGGACCCCCTGCTGCTGACCGGGGCTGTCCGGGTGGCCCTGGGACAGCTCTCCGGATCGACCCAGGTGCGGCTGCGCGTGCCGGCTGGCGAACTGGATCTTTGGACCGAGGCCATCGCGCTGGTTCCAAATTTGGCTGTGAAGCCGGCTGTTGAGGCAGCGGAAGGGATGCTGCTGGGCGACTGCGTGATTGAAACCGGGCTGGGTTCGGTGGATATCGGAATCCGCGCACAGTTGAGTGAGATTGAGCGGGGTTTCTTTGACCGGGCCGGCGGAGCGAGAACCTGCGATCCGAAAGATAACCCCGACGAACTCGTCGCAGCCAGCGCGGGCCGGGGCCAGGAGCACCGGTCATGACAGAGCTTCTTGCGCGCTACTTTGGACGCCTCGAGCGCGGACAGCCCTGGCGCTGGCGCGGGCAGGTGCTGGAATCTGTAGCTCAGACCATCGAGTCGGCAGGCCCACTGGCCTCGGTCGGCGAATGCTGCGAGATTCAGGATCAATTCGGCCGCGCCCATTTGGCTGAAGTGATCGGCTTTCGCGGTTCGAATGTACTGTCGATGCCGGTGGAGAGTACCGAGGGCATCCGCTTTGGGAACACCGTGGAGGCCTTGGGCGTGAATCCCGAGATCGAGGTAGGGCCACAGCTGATCGGCCGTGTGCTGAATGCGCTGGGCGCTCCGATCGATGACGGCCGTCCCCCTGTGGTCTCACTTTCGCTGCCGCTCGAGGGGGTGGTGCGGCGGCCTCTGGACCGTGTGCCGATTCGGACACCGCTGGGAACGGGGATTCGCGTTCTCGATGCGCTGCTGACGGTGGGCCGGGGACAGCGGGTGGGTATCTTTGGCGGTTCAGGAGTGGGCAAGAGCACGCTGATCGGCATGATGACCCGCAATACCGAGGCAGACGTGACGGTTGTGGGATTGGTCGGAGAACGGGGCCGCGAGGTGGCCGAGTTCCTGGAAGATTCATTGGGGCCGGAAGGACGTGCCCGATCGGTCGTCGTCGTCTCGACATCCGATGAGTCTCCGCTCAAGCGTATGCGGGCCGCGTTGGCCGCAACTACGATTGCCGAATATTTCGCCGGTCAAGGCAAGCACGTACTGCTGGTGCTGGACTCGCTGACCCGCTTCGCCATGGCTGCCAGGGAGATTGGCCTGGCCGCCGGCGAGCCGCCCACGAACAAGGGCTACACACCCTCGGTCTTCACTCGCCTGGCACGGCTGGTCGAACGGACCGGACAGTTCCGTGTGGGCTCGATTACCGCGTTTTATACGGTATTGATGGAGGGCGACGACCAACAAGACCCGCTGGTCGACGCGGTTCGATCTCTGCTCGACGGCCACGTGGTGCTCTCTCGAACCATGGCTGCCGAGGGTTGGTATCCCCCCATCGAACTGCTGGACTCGATCAGCCGGTTGATGCCCGCCGTAACTCAGGCAGCTCATCGCGAGAATGCGGCCTTGCTGCGCAAACTGCTGGCCGTCTATGCCCGCTCCGAGGACCTGGTTCGCATCGGGGCTTACAAGCCGGGCTCGGACCCGGATCTCGACCGCGCCTTGCGAGCGAGGGGGGCGATGCGGGCATTCATGACCCAGGACTCCCATGAGCAGGTTCGGCTCGCCGACTGTGTGAGCAGGCTCGCGGCGCTGGCCGCGGAGATTTAAACCGTGGCCGCCTCGCGCGCGTTGCTGCGCCTCTTCCATATCCGGGAGCTTGAGGAGGAGCAGAATCGCGTTGCTCTTGAATCGGCTCTCGGGGAGCTCAATCGCCTCGAAAACGCGTTGAGGGCTACCGTTGAGCGGGAGCGCCGTGGCCGCAAATTGATTGAGACGAGCGCCCAGACGGGCGAGTTGCCGGATCGGCTGGCCGGCCTCGCAGAGAGCCATGCCACGAAACGCTTGTTCGCCGTGCTTGAACCAAGAATTGCCGTCAAGCAGGAAGAGGTCCGGCTTCGACGCGAGGAGTTCATCTTAAAGAGAGTCCAGCGCCGCCAGGCAGAGACCCTGATTCAGGATGCCGAGGCGCAGGCGTCCCTTGATGCCGACCGTCGCGGACAGCAGGCGTTGGACAACTGGTATGGCTCGCGGCAATACCGTGAGCAGGCGCAAGCAGAACCCGAGACTGCGGCGGCGGAAGGATTCAGACCACAAACGGAAACTGCCTGCAAAGCTTCGAGCGGACAGCTCACGCCGGTTATTGATAAAACTTGAGGCCAAATCCACATTAAGGCGAACGAGCTTCCTACATCGGGAGTTCCGGTCCCGATCCTGACAAGTCTCTAACCCACCTTCCACTCCTTTGGCACGCCTTCTGCTTCATCCCGCGCATGACTCTTGCCCCACGAATCGAAATCGGATCGAACGGAGGTTCGTTGCCTGGATTAGGCAAGCTTCCCGCGGCGGTCCACGGTGGAGGGCCGGCGGGGGCCACGAATCAAATCCTGCTGCCGTCGAAATCTCCGGGATCGTCGGGCGGGACAATCTGGCAGGGGGCAGAGAGTTTTCGTAGTGGCTGGCAATCGCTGCTGGCTTCGCTCGACCCTGTCTTAGACCCATCCACCCCGGGCGACACCGATCCGAAGGGTGCTTCGCCTGCATCGACGCCGAAAGGTTCGGTGGACCGTCCTGTTGGATCGCCGTCGACTGAGCTGGACGCAGGGACCATGCCGACTTTGAAGAGTGCCGGCGCGGGGCAGTCCGCGACCCCAAAGCCTGGCAGGGAGTCACTCGTGTCGGGAAGGAAGCCGGAGCGGGTCTCAAAGAACGAAGCGTTCAACGGAGCCTCGTCAGCCCATTCCATTAAAGTCCTCAAGCCGGCGGTCTTCGCGACGGAGGGATTGGCTGCATCAACGCCTTTGGGGATTGTTGGCCATCCGGTACCGGCACCACCTTCTGCAATTGCGGGCATGGCTGCCACAAACCCGGAGTCCAAGGCGCAACCCGAGGAGGCGGAAACGCCAAGGGCAAGTTTCTCGGCCTCTTCATCGAGCGACTCTGACCGGTACCCCTTTCGTTCTCCTGAGTCCAGCACTGGCGGTTTCAATGCAGCCTCTGCCGCGGTTAACAATGCAGCGACGCAAGCTGGGGTCGGCGGGCACGGCGTTGAGCCTCCGGTGAGATCTGTTCGGAGCGAAGGCCCGATAGAGAGCACGACTCAACCGGTCGAACTGAACCGGGACTCGGCCCAAAAGGTTGTTCCAGCGGAGATAGAAATACCGGAAGGTGCGACGGGTCCGGTAGCGACTCCCACAGAAGTGCCAAATCACAATCCCTCTCCGAGCCTGTCTCCAAGCGACGAGGCAGCACAAGCACCGGCTGTCGCGCCTACTCAGCAACCGAAGCAAACTATTGCACCGACTCAGGACTCTCAGACACTCGATGCGTACCCGAACTCCAGGCAGCGCGAGTCGTTGGCAGAGCAGCCGATTCAGGTGGCGCCGCTGACCCGGGACTCGACCAGGGGATTCGCTTCGACGCCAAGCGGAATCGATTTGGTAGCGGTCAATTTGAGCCCGACCCAGAACGTTGGCCAAGGAGCGACTTCAACACAAGGACAAGCTGCGGAACTTCTTCCGGGCAAGGAGATGGGCCAGGAGGGAGTGCCGGTATTGAATCCGATTGTTGCGGTGATGCCGGATCGGGAATCTGAGAAGCTTCCAGAAGAGGAAAGCCATCCATCTCCAGAATTGGACCCGCTTCAGGCCGTTGCAACGTCACAAGCCTCGCTATGGAGCTCCGCTCCAAGCTCAGGCCAAAGTTTGATTCTCGAAGGCGGGAAGAATGTTGCCGGAACCCTATCGCCGGGTCGAAGGTCGACTGTGCCTGTGGTGACGGGCCAGAGTTCGCCCCCCGCGGGCCAGCCGAATCCGATGCTGGCGGTAAGGCCGGAGCAAGGTCAGCGCCTCATTGAGTCAGCAGAGCCGGTCACGGTGTCGCCCCAGGCGATACACCAGAACTCGGACAATGTTTCGGCGCGCGCGGCAGATCACTCTGCAAAAGTGACTCCGTCGACAGCCGGCGACGATCTCTCACTGCCATTGCCAGTGAACGGAGGCACGGCCTCTGCGGTCTCGGCGCAGATCGCTCCGACGGGCAGCGAGGTCTCGGCCGGAATGGCGAACAGCGCAGTCTCGAACAGTCGTGGAATCGCTTCGAAGCCCGTGGGCCGCACTCCAATCAAGTCCGCAGGCGCTCCGGAAGGATCTTCATCGGCTCCGCAAGCCAGCGCTGGTCTCGAGATGCAGCCGACCGCTCCGTCATTGGACCCATCCGGGATGGCTCGACAGCTTGCGGACGCGCGAGGAGGCGAGAGCTTTACAGGTGGGGCGGCGGGCGCTACGAGAGTTGCGGCAAGTGGTTCAGATCCTCGCGAGGCCTTTGCAACCCTCGATTCCGCAGGTGCACCGGGGAAGCCGGTCTGGATTCAAGCCGGAGCGCAGCGGGCCGAGGCTGGCTTTCAAGATCCGGCGCTCGGTTGGGTAGGTGTCCGTGCGGAATCGGCAGGGGGCAGGGTTCACGCCGAGGTGATTGCCGGCTCAACCGACGCCGCCCAGGCACTTAGCGGTCACCTGGCGGGGTTGAACGCGTTTCTGGACGAGCATCACAACCCGGTCGACACGTTGACGCTGACAGCGCCTGAGTCCCGGTGGTCAGGGCAAGGCAGCGACGCGGATGCCGGACAGAACCTTCAGCAAGGAACAGGGCAGCAGATGGGCCAACAAGCTGGGCAGGGCGCTGAGAACCCCTCGGCATTCGGCTCGTCTCAGGAGGCCTCGACTTCGACGTCGAATGCTTCCAGTTCTCTGTTTCGGGAAAATGAACTGGACGGAAGCGCGCCGGCGGCTGGGCCAGGGGGAGTTCACATCTCGGTGATGGCTTGATTCGGAGTGATGCAGAAGTTCTAAGAACGCTATTCAGTGCAGCAAAATGCAAGGAGGAAAGATGGCGGCAGTAGCGGGAGTTTTCAATCACCAGCAGACGGCGCAGGCCCTTTCGGCAAGAACGGCAACGCCCATGGCGGCCACGGCGGGCGGCAGCACAAGCGGTACCAGCAGCTCAAGCAGCAACTCGGCCACGATTTCGGCCAACGATTTTCTGACCTTGCTGGTGACCGAAATGAAAAATCAGGATCCGACGGCGACCACCGATCCCAATGAGTACATCAACCAGCTGGTCAATGTGAACAGCTTGCAGCAGTTGATCGGCATCAACCAGACACTTTCGACGGATTTGACGCCGCCCGCAACGACTTCCACAGGCAACACTGCCGCACCCGGAGTGACTGGGCCGGCCAAAGCTCCAAAGGGCGCGGACGCAGAGGCGCAACCGGCCCCGGCCGCAGCGGGCCTCCCCGGTGCGATCGGCGCTGCGGCTGCAAAGCTGGCTCCCGGCAACCTCGGCATTCCACCCGCAAGTGCCGCGGCCAACCGCGTGGCTCAGTCGCTGAGTGGGCGGAGTCGCGTCGATTAGTCGACTTACGGGCATGAAGCAACCGGAAAGAAAAGGTTCAACCGCCGGCCGCGAAGGCCTGCGCCAAAATCAGATGCACGAGGAGACACCATGCCAAGTTTCTATATCCCGCTCAGCGGTCTTAATGCCGACTCGACGGCGCTCAACACGATTGCCAACAACCTGTCGAATATGAACACCACCGGTTTCAAGGCGCAGACGACCAACTTCAGCGATCTCTTCTACCAGGAGGTCGGCACGACCGGATCGGGAGATGAGATTCAGGTTGGAACCGGAGTTCAGGTCTCTTCCAACAGCACGGACTTTACCGGCGGCTCGGTCTCTTCGACCGGGGTCTCGACCGATGCGGCGATCAATGGCTCGGGGTTCTTTGTGCTGGACGGAGGCGACGGAAGCCAACTCTACACCCGCGACGGCAACTTCCAGACCAGTTCCGCCGGCACGCTCGAGAGCACCCAGGGGCAGGCGGTGATGGGGTATATGGCGCTCAACGGAGTAATCAATACAGGCGGGGGTTTGAGTGACCTCACGATTCCTACCGGCCAGGTGATGCAGCCATCTGCGACCACCAGCTTCAGCATGACGCAGAGCCTCGATTCGACCTCCGCGGTCGGCACGCAGGTTCCCGGCCAGGTGCAGGTCTTCGACTCCCTGGGCAAGTCGTATGAAGCCACAGTCACCTACACCAATCTCGGCAGCAACAAGTGGAGCTATGCCGTCACCCTGCCGGACACGTTGACGGCAAGTGCTGCGGCTGCCAGCGCTCCCGCGACTCTCCCTGTTGCCGAAACACTGCCGACGGCAACCTCGATTCCGACAACGACAACGTCAGCGATTGCGGCGACCACAACCCCCATTCTGCTGAGCGGGGCTACGCCGGTTTTGTCAACCAACGGCACCGCCCTGGCGCAAAACAATCCAGTGCAGTCCGGAGGAAACACGACTCTCAGCTACACACTCGCTCCTACGGGACTGGCGAATGGAAGCAGCATGTTGACGATTGCGATCGGAGCAAAATCTGTGACCGTGCAACCTTCCTCTTCCGATGAATCGGCGCAGGATTATGCATCGGATATCAATAGCGCGCTCGTCGCGGCGGGGATTCAAGTGACGGCCACCGGTGTCAACGGCGTTCCGGCCACGGGCACGAGCGGCTCGTTGTCCTTCGTCGGAACGACAGCCAGCAATTTCAGTGTGACAGGCGCGTTGCAGCAGGATGTACCGTTGACCACAAGCAGCTACAACTTTGGCACCTACACCGATCCCGCCAGTGGCTCGACCAAAGTGGCCATGGTCGATCCAACAACCTCGCTCCAAATCAGCGAGGGCTCACTCGGACCGGCCTTTGTGCCGCCCTTCACCAGTCCGCAATCGGTCTCCGCCTATGCCGCATCCCTGCAGAGCGCGTTGACCTCGGCGGGCATCACGGACGTGAAGGTCACAGGCGTGAACGGCGTGCTTTCGATGACCGGGCCTTCGAACATGTCGATCACCAATTCCAATGGTGGCCCGGCGTTCGTGAATCAGGACACCCTGGGAACCATCATCTCCAACAGCCTGACTCCCCAGGTGGCGACGACCACAACCCCGGTGAGCGATACGCTGGCCTCGGTTGCGGGAACTCCGGCCATCGACGCCGCGACACTTTCGGCCGGTAACACAACCACAGTTGCGGCCAGCAGTCCGCTGCCCGCGACCGCGATTGCGCAGGTGCCGGTGACCGATCAAGCGGTAGCGACTTCATCGCCGGCGGCGGGCACCTTTGTTTACAACTTTGCCAACAGCAATGGAAGCATGGCTACGGTTAATTCAGGCACCAATCTGGAATTCACCATAGCAAATGGCGGAGCGCCGATCACGAGCGCATTCCCCCCCATACAGCCCAATGAAGATCTGGCGACCTACGCCCAAGATCTCAACAATTCCTTAGCACCTCTGGGCGGCAGCGCGTCCCTCACCGCCGCAGGTCAAATCACCGTGACCGGTCCGGCAACGATGACCGTGATGCCGGGTAACAGTACTATCGCCCAGGACTTCACCGCCAACCAGAACCAATACAACTTTGTCACCAGCAACGGCGCGGTGGCCGCGGCAGACAAGAGCACAAACCTGACCTTCACCTGGACCGATCCCAATGGCAATACCGTGAACACCACAGCGCCGTCATTTGGAGCGAACAAGAGTTTAAGCGTTGCAGCGTATGCGCAGGCTCTGAATACCTCCCTGGCGAACATCTCCGGAGCCTCGGCCACCGTAACCAGTACTGGCCAGATCACCATTAGCGGCCCTTCGAATATGACCGTAAACGCGGGCAGCGTCACCCAGGACTTCACCGGTACAAGCATTCCTTTTAACTTCGCTTTGACCGGCACCGTGGCCACCAACACCAATCTAAGGATCGAGGGCCCGACTGTCGGAGGAGGAACGGCAACCACCAATCTGCCGACGTTCACGGGAACCCCTGAGACCGCGAGCGCCTACGCAACCGATCTGAATACAGCCATCGCCGCGGCCGGAATCGCGGGCGTCAGCGTCTCGGGCAGCAACTCAACTGGATTGCTGACCATCACCGGACCATCCGCCATATCGACCACAGGCGGCATTCAGCAGGATGTGGCGATGACGACCGCGAACTACAACTTCTCCAACAGCAACGGCTCGGTTGCATTGGTGGATCCCTCGACGACCTTGAGCATTACCGAGCCGGGATTAGCTCAACCGATCACCGCGCCGACCTTCACCTCAAGCCAATCGGTTTCAGCCTATGCGAATGCGTTGCAATCGGCACTAACCACTGCGGGCATCACCAACGTGACAGTGACGGGCAGCAACACGACCGGCCTGCTGTCGATTACCGGGCCATCGGACTTGAACACCTCTGGCGGAGTCTCTATCAATAAGGGAATCACCATCGGTGGAAGCATGGTTCAGGATTTCAATGCAACGACGACCAACTACGACTTTGGCACCTATACCGACCCCAACCGAAGGATGACATCGGAGGCGAAAAGGATCTTGCGTTGCTTACAACTTCAGTTCAGCATCTAGCCCA
>CAYTJN010000076.1:0-4990 GCA_964438125.1 uncultured Occallatibacter sp. | reverse complement strand
CAACTACGACTTTGGCACCTATACCGACCCCAACAGCGGGTTGACTTCGGCCGGATTGGTTGGCCCGACCACGAGTCTGAAGATCACAGGCATCAATGGTGCCGGAAAAGCAGTCACGACCGCAGCCATCGTGCCGACGAATCCGGGCGGCGAAACCGTCACTGAGTTTGCGTCTGAGGTGAGCGCGCAATTGGCCGCCGTAGGCATTACCGGAGTGACGGTGAGCGCAAATACGAGCACCGGTAAGGTGTCGATTGTCGGACCATCTTCGCTCACTTTTAGCGGAAGCGCCACACAAAACCTGCTGGGAACCACCACCAACTACGCGTTTCAGCCGAGCGCCACGGTCGATCCAACCACCAATCTGGTGATCACCGGACAGACAGCGAGTGGCACCACGGCGCGCGTGATCGCTCCGCAGGTCACTGCCGGGGAAACCCTGACCCAGTACGCGACGGACATGATGACAGCTTTGACCACTGCGGGCATCGCCAATGTTTCGGTCAAGGCCACAAATGGCCAATTGGCGATCACGGGGGCCAATCTGTCCACGTCGGGCAACCTGGTGCAGGGGCTGGCCGATTCAACCATCAGCTATGACTTCGGGTCGAGCGCGACGGTCAATCCGGCCACGACTCTGACCATCGCTGGGCCCACCGTGACTGGGAGCCCGGCCACGGCCGTAACCACCGCACCCACTGTGACTGCCGGAGAAACCGTGGCGGAGTACGCCGCGGCCCTCAATCAGGCCTTGGTTTCAGCGGGCATCGACACCGGTCCCAGCGGCGTATCGGTGACATCGACCGGCGGACAGCTGTCCATCGTAGGTCCGGCAGACACCCTTAAAGTTGCGGGCGGCGCGAGTCAGGATCTGACGGCGACAACCGTCAACTACAACTTCGGAATGAGCGCCGGCCAAATCGCTACGGTCGATCCGACGACAAGCCTCACGATCACCGGACAGACGGCAAGCGGCGCGGCATCGACTACGGTCGCGCCGACGATCACGCTGGGCGAGACTCTGAACCAGTATGTCGATGCCTTGAACAGTGCCATCACGACCGCGGGCATCGCGGGGGTAACGGTCACGTCCACACCCGGTGGCCAATTATCGATTACCGGGGCAAACATTTCGACGGCGGGGAGCGTGATTCAAGATCCGGTGGCCTCGGCCAACGCAAACGGGACGCTTACCTTTGGTTCGAACGGCAACCTGGTGAATCCTTCGGCGAATTTGAGCAACATCAATTTCGCCGGACTCTCCGACAGCGCGGCCCCGATGAACGTGACCTGGAACTTGTTTGGCGCGAATGGCGGTGGGGAGGTGAGCCAGTCCGCTGTCAAATCGGCGCAGTCGGGGCAAAACGCCAATGGTTATCCGGCCGGCACTTACAATGGCTTCAGCATCGGCTCGGACGGCACAATCACTGCGACCTATTCAAACGGACAGAATCAGACTGTGGGCCAGGTGGGGCTTGCCACGGTAAGCAACCTGCAGGGGTTGGCCGACGTAGGTTCAACGGATTTTCGGACCACCACAGCATCGGGCGCTGCCACGGTTGGAGTGGCCGGCGCGGGCGGGTTGGGTACGCTCGAAGGAAGCTCTCTCGAGGCCTCAAACGTCAACATCTCCCAGGAATTCTCCGATCTGATCATCGCCCAACGGGCCTTCGAAGCCAATTCGAAGGCAGTGACGACCTTCGACACCATCACCCAGGAAACCATCAACATGATCCACTAGACCTTTGGCAGCGATGGTCACCGGTAACGAACCTGTGTGCCCCACCCCGAGCGCGAGATACGCATAGGGGTGGGGCATCTTTCTTATGCATGACAGAAGCAAAGTAATGCGGGGAACTCCGAGACGGCCGATCGGTCCCCGCGACGTCTAACCGATCCTCCACACGGCCGAAGGCATCAGGAAGTGAAGCTCAAAAATCAATCGATTCGCTGATCCGCAGGCCAACGAGTCGGCGGTAATTTGCAGGACAAGATAAATTCCGTGGCCGGTGCCTAGATTCCGTGACCGGTGCGAATCTCAATGAACAAACCTTTGGCACTGGCAAGAACGTGGCCTCTTGCGTCAAGGATTCGCGCTTCGGTCCAATGTTTGCGGCCTTCACTTCGGAGCAGGCGCCCTTCAAGGCGGATCGGCGTTGCAGAGTGAACAGGGCGTAAGTAGTCGATCTCCATCTGCCGTGTCATGGCGGTCAAGCCGCGGGCTCGAACAGATTTGCTCATCGTTTCATCGAGCAGAGTGGCAATGATGCCGCCATGCACATAGCCGGCCGGCCCTTCAAAACGCTCTGAAACCGTAACCAGGCAAACTACGCTTCCATCTTCGGCGAGCAGAAAATCAAGATGCAACCCGGTGTCATTGGCGGGACCGCAGCCGAAACAGCGACTCTGGGCCTTGTGCGCAATGGGTATGAGGTTTTCAGGAGGTACGTCCATGGATTCAGAATAGCGAATTGGACCATCGGTCGTGTGCGTCAGCGCTGCGATCTTCGATAGGTCTCATGCTCCAGGAGTGTCCCAAACGGAGGTTCTTGATCGCTAAGATTCATTCAATGTATACCGGCTCAGTTGTTTTGTAATTGAAAGCCTCGCCGCCATTGACATAATCGGTGATTCCCTGTGCCATCTGATCATGCAATCACAACTACGCATCTCTTCGGTTGCGTTCTGCTTTGGAGCAGCCTTCTTCAAGGCCGGATGCCATTCAGCACCCGTTCTCACGCCGCAGCAGGCGGAAGGGAAGCATCTCTATGAAGTGCGCTGCGCCCACTGCCACGAGGAGAACGACCTTGCGCTGAAGAAAATTCCGCCTGATCTACACGGAGTGTTTGAACGGAAGACCCTTCCCAGCGGTGCTCCCGCCACCGACGATGCCGTGCGCCACAACGTCCTGGCAGGGAAGGGAATGATGCCGGCATTTGCTGGCCGGTTCTCTGACGATCAGATGGCGGCACTACTGGCCTATCTTCATGCGATGGTGCACTGACTTGAGCCACTCCTCTAAGCCGTGGGCGGCAAAAATTACCAAAGTACCTGACGTCACGAGTTGAGGCGAGAACTTCCGTAACTTAGAGTGTAAATTAGTTGAATGCAGCCCCTGCCTCCTTTTACTTTCCCCAGCGCGGCTGCGCGGACCGGAGGATGGAGACTATGCCTCGGAAGATTTGCACAAACTACGGCAAATGCGTCCTTGCGAACACTCATGAGGACTTTTCCCATGAGAAAAGATCCATGACCTATTGCCCGCTGTGCGACAAAAAGCTCAGCGAAGTGGTGGTCCCGTCCAGAGATATACCAGCCAAAATCGTCCTTGGGATCTCCTCCGTTTTTATTCTTTTTATTTTATTTGGACTCGCACTCGACTTGAAGTGGGTCAACGCTCCTGCGGGAGCCAATGCTGCCGAGCTCAAAGGCACACAAACGGCGATTCTTCGTCTGGCCGACTCCGGCACCATGCAAGACAGTCTGGGGCCGGCGCTGGCCGACGCCTTCTTCAAATCTCAGGGCGCTACGGACGTGCAGACGTTGTCGGGCGCCGATCCGCAGATCGAGGTCGTACAGGGAATCTTGCCGGGCGACGGTGCTGTCTCGTCGATCGAGATTGCTGCTCATAGTTCCGCCAGCGCGGTTACAGCTCTGGCGGAGAATAATTGCGACATCGTTGGAATTACCTCGCAGGTGCTCAAACCCGCCGAGACTCGCAAACTGGTGTCGAAGAGCGACCTTCATCCGGCAGCCAGCGAACGCGTCCTTGGACTCGACGGCATCGCAATCATCGTCAACCCCTCCAATCCGCTCAGCGAGCTGCGAAAAGACACAATCAAGCGCATCTTCGCCGGAGAAATCATCGACTGGTCGAGAGTCGGGTCTTCTCACGGCATGATTCAGGTTTACGCTCGAGATGATCAGTCGGGGGTCTTCGACTCTTTCAAAAACATGGTGCTCGGCGGGATGCAATTGACGCCCGCGGCCCGCCTCTTTGAAGACAGCAATGAGCTTTCGCGGGCCGTTTCGAGCGATCCTAACGGTATCGGTTTCGTGAGCCTTCCATTTGTCCATAGCGCGAAATCCATCGCCGTTTCGGATAAAGGGACCGAGGCACTCAAACCGACGCGGTTGACGGTCGAAACCGAAGACTACCCACTATCCAGACGGCTCTATCTTTACACTCCCGCAACTCCACAAAATGCGTTCACGCAGCGGTTTGTTGAATTCGCTCTCTCCAAGGAAGGTCAGGAAGTGGTTGCAGCAAATGGTCTCGTTGCACAAAACGTGGTCGCAACAGCGCAGACCATGTCCAAGACGGCTCCGGATGAATACAGGCAGTTGACTCAAGGAGCGGAGAGGCTGTCTTTGGATCTTCGGTTCAATGCCGGGGATCTGCAAAAAGACAGCACGGCACAGACGGATCTGGATCGAGTTGTCTCGCTGGTTGCCGACGAAGGCGGAACGAAGAACCAGATCCTGCTCTTCGGGTTCACGGACAATGTCGGCGCCTCAGGTGAAAGCGAAGCCGTATCGTTAAACCGGGCTAAGATTGTCGAGAAGGAACTCATCCAGCGAGGCATCAGGCCCTCGATTGTGAAAGGCTTCGGTTCCGAACTTCCCGTTGCTTCAAACGACACCGCCGATGGCCGTGCGATGAACCGCCGCGTTGAGATCTGGATGAGGAAGTAGAGCTTCGATCGGCGAATCGACATCCGATCCACGTCACGGGCTACTTCATTCTCAGGGCCAGAGAGATTCATCGACGGTTGATGACTCGCATCGATCCAATTCGCTAGTCTGTCCAAAAAGGCTGACGTTCAACTTGAGCGCCTTCACTCCTGTCAGCCGGAGGACGGCCCAATTTTTTCCGTTTAGCTTAGCCTTGCAAGCCAGGTGCGAAGTTCGCATGGAGGCGGTTAACGGACTTTCTGGCCAGACAACGAAGATAAAACAGACAGCGAACCGAAAGGCGGGAGAGCCGATG
>CAYTJN010000075.1:0-19194 GCA_964438125.1 uncultured Occallatibacter sp. | reverse complement strand
AGCTTCCATCACGGCGGCGGCGTGGGGATGGGCTATTCGCTGCACGCGGGGCAGGTGACGGTGGCCGACGGCACGGAGATTGCGGCACGGAAGATCGAGCGTGTCCTGAACAACGATCCGGGTTTGGGAGTGGTGCGCCACGCCGATGCGGGCTATGAGTTAGCGCAACAGACGGCGCGCGATAGGGGTATTCAAATGCCGATGGCGGAGCAATAGTAATGGCTGGATCGTTGGCCGTCGTCAACATCGGGCAGCTTGTAACTCTGGCAGGTTCCGCGCGTCCGCGTGTGGGAGATGAGCTGCGAGAACTAGCGATGGTGAATGAGGCGGCGCTGTTGATTGAAGATGGTTGCATCGTTGCTGCTGGTCCTTACGGCGAACTTCGATCCAATATTCCGTCAAACGCAGTGCTCATCGATGCGGAAGGCCATTGCGTGACACCGGGCTTTGTCGACGCGCATACGCACCTTGTTTTTGCGGGCAATCGAGCTGACGAGTTCGAGAGGCGAATCGACGGAACCAGTTACCAGCAGATCGCAAGTGAAGGCGGAGGCATTCTGCGAACGGTCAGGCTGACGCGCGCGGCCAGCGAAGAGGAGTTACTGACCATTGCACGGCGGCATCGGGATTGGCTGCTTCGCGCAGGCACAACAACCATCGAAGCCAAGTCAGGTTATGGGCTGGAGCGCGAGACGGAGCTGCGGATGCTTCGCGTTCTGAAGCGACTCAATGCCGAGGGCCCGGCGCGTATTGTCTCGACGCTGCTGGCGGCGCATGGGGTTCCCGCGGAGTTTGCGGATCGGCGCGAGGAGTATGTGCAGTGGATTGCCGAGGAGTTGATTCCTGAAGTGGCCGCGGCAAAGCTGGCTGCTTACTGCGATGCTTTCTGCGACGATCATGCGTTGAGCATTGAGGAAGCACGCTGCGTGCTGACCGCGGCTTTGAGGCATGGGCTGGGATTGCGTGTTCATGCCGAGCAGTTCCGGGAGAATACGGGAGCCGCACTGGCTGCGGAACTGGGCGCTGCAACCGCAGATCACCTGGAGGCAGCGAGCGACGAAACGCTTGGCTTGCTGAAGAAGGCTCACGTACAACCGGTGTTATTGCCGGGCTCAGTTTTTGCGCTGGGACGGGAACAATATCCGCAGGCGCGGAAGATGATCGAATTGGGACTTGCAATTGTGCTTGCTACCGACTTTAATCCAGGCTCATCTCCGGTGGCTTCAATGCCATTCATTCTATCGCTGGCGTGCTTGAAAATGGGGTTGAGTCCCGCTGAGTCGCTGATGGCTGCAACGCTCAATGCGGCGCATAGCCTTGGAATGGGGGACCGCGTAGGGTCACTTGAAATGAGGAAGGAAGCAGATTTCCTGATTCATGAGTTTACCGACTACCGCGAATTGATGTACTTTATCGCCGCGCCATTCAGGCCGCGTGTCTTTGTCGCGGGCGAGGAAGTAACTCGTTAGATTAAATCAGCCCGAGGAAGTTATCCTTGCGCAGTTGCGCGCCGGGAAAAACAAACTCGGGGTTAGTAACTCCCAGCGTTCCAGTGATGGTTTCAGCCAGTACCTGGCGAAAATCGATTGTTATTGCCAGATCGCGGTTCTCGTTCAATTGTTCCCTGGCAAGTCCCGGCCATTTGCCATAGATCTTGCCGCCTTTGATTTTGCCACCCAGAACAAACATGACGTTCGCATGGCCGTGATCGGTGCCGCCAGTGCCGTTCTGTTCAGCGGTACGGCCAAACTCGCTCATCGTAACTAGAGTTATGTTTTCAGCGTCGTCACCCATATCTCGCCAGAAGGCCGAGATACCATCGGAGAGATCCTTGAGGCGGTTGGCAAGGTCGCCATTCACGCTGCCTTGATTGTGATGGGTGTCCCAGCCGCCGATGTCGGTGAATGCAGTCTCGACACCCAGATTGGCCTTCATCAACTGCGCGATCTGCTTCATCCCGTTGCCGAAGGGAGTGGACGGATAGGCTGCGCCGGAGGCAGGAATGTAATGCGCAGGGTCGGTCGAGCGCAGCATCTTCACGGCTTCGAAAGTCGACTCCCCGGCGGTGTGCAGCAGGGCGTCGCTCGACTGATCGTAGATGGATTGAAACGCATTGCCGGCCGGCGCCTGAGCGGGACCGCGTCCGCCAACATTGAAGTCCAGAACATTGCCGATGGCGGTAGCTTCAACCTTGCCGGCCAACGTGCGCGGAAGCTCCGATCCCAGTGCAATTGCGCGAAAGGCGGTATGTTCCAATTTGTGGCGAGAATCCGTACACATGTCTTCCGATTGCAAGGCGCGGTTGAGCCAGCCATCCACAGTGGCCTTGTTGCCTGGAGTACCTGATTCCATGAAATCCTGAGCATCGAAGTGAGAGCGCGTTTTGTCCGGCGATCCGGTCGCGGGGACAATCGCTAAATGACCTTGCCGATACAAGGACTCAAAAGAGGCGAGCGATGGATGCAGTCCAAAGAAACCGTCCAGGTCGAGCACCTGATTTTGCGGAATCGCAATGGTGGGCCGCATTGCATAATAATTCTTTTCCGCATAGGGCACGACGATATTCAGTCCATCTGCCGCGCCTCGCAGAAAGATTACCACAAGCTTTTTGCCTTGTATATTTGGAGCCGCGGATTCAGCTAACAGGGCTCTCGTCAGAAACGCGGGAACCACAGCACTACTCATCATTGCCAGTGCGCCGTTACGCAAGAAGATACGCCGCGTGGTGCTCATATTTCCCTCGCTTCAGTCGGTCTTCAATTCATGTCGTTATCAGTCGGCCGTTATCGCCGTTGAAACTCCGGAGAGCCCAGTAACAATCCTGCCAGGAGCGCGTCTTGCTTATCGTGTACAACCGTGGTGGCTGCGGCATTGGACGGACTGGGTTTGCCGCCGATCTGTCCCGCAGTGTTGATCGGTTGCACAGCCGCACTTGGAGTAACTGAAGTGCCTGTTGGAGTCTGAGCCTGGCTTTCGACCTGCGCCAACAGCGTCTTGCGCGTTTGATCACTTACAGTAGCTTGAATCAGCCGCTTCTCAAGCCGCAGTTCATCGGCACTCCAGTCGATCGGTGATTGATCGGCTGTAACCTCGCGCGACAGCTCACCATCAAAGGCATCTGCCGGCCATGCAGTCTCAATTCCCCCTAGCTTGTTAGCGGCCAGGTTGAGCGCGAAGTTCATACGATTGACCAGCGCCCCGGTATTCACCCATGCCTTGGCGTCCATCGGATAGCCGGTGGGGGGCACGCATCCATAGAGCGGCATACCCATGCGGTCGAGCGTGTTGGACAAAGGCATCAGGCTGCCGGCCTCCGCATTGCTTGCGCGTACAGCCGACACCACGTATTCGAGCGGCGTTTTGACTTTAGCCCGGTAGACATCGCGACGCCAGAACTCGGGCGAATGAAACATAGTCCGTAGCACGGCGGCAATATCTCCGTCGCTCGAAAGATAACTCTTCGCCATGCGATTCACAAGGTTCTGGGGTGGATCGTCGGCTGCGAATCGGATCGCCAGCTTACGGCACAAGAACTGCGCCGTCGCCGGCCGCGTCGCCAGACGATGCAACATCGCCAGTCCTTCATTTATTCCACTGTCGTTGACCTTTGCTCCGATAACTTTCTTTTCGCCTGGCTCGTGTTTGCGCTCGTCGAACAGGAAGCTACCGCCATGCGCAGGCTGATCGACAGTCCAGCCAGTAAACACGCGCGCCAGCTCGGTGACGTCATGCTGAGTGTAACCACCATCGACGCCCAGCGTATGCAGCTCCATCAACTCTCGCGCATAATTCTCATTCAATCCGGAGGGCGGAGTCGGCTTGTTTTGTTTTTGCGCGCGTTCCTTGTTTTTTTCGGCAACAATCGAATCAGGCCCCATGCTGCTTGCGTTGTCAAGATAGAGCAGCATCACTGGACTCTCTGCCGTAGCTACGAGCAGATCTTCAAACTTGCCCAGCGCCCGCGGGCGGATCACATCCCGCTCGAAGCTCACTAATTGATAGGGCGTCTCGTCATTCTTATGCAGATAGACATTGAAATGATTGAGCCAGAAGTCTGTCATGACTTCCTGCAATTGAGCGGGGCTGTAGACGTCCCGAATCAGCCGCTGCTCTTTCATTTCATCGACGACAGCCTTGCCGGGATTCTCAAGGTCGGCGACAACTTCGCGATCTCCAGCCGTCATTCTGTCGACGAGTTGCGCTCGCTGCGGTCCCTTCAGGTTTTGGCGAAAGCTCTCGAGCTGCTGAGGGGGCATGGCTAAAACGCGAGCCAGGCGTTGCTTTGGTGGAAGCGCCAGCAGAGCCAGCATCTCCGCATCGGCGGGGGATGGCTGAGCGATGGGGGCTGCTTCGCCGGGCTTTGGCTTGCTCGCGTCGGAGGGAAGCGCCGTCGCATTGGACTGAGCTTCGGAGGCCGTTTGAGCTTTCGGCGCGTCGATTGCCGGAGCCCCCATCTCCTGTTTCATGTCGGGGCCCATCTGGGAGCCAGGGGACGCGACCATCGCTGGAGGCAATGGTTCTTTCGCCGGCGCCGGTGCCGCGGCAGCCTCTGTCTTCTTTTCAGCGTTTTTCAATTCGCGCTCTTTGTAGAAGGCGATTTGATCGTCGTAGATTGCGCGCAGAATGGGTGTATTCGGCATCGGAAGCTTACCATTCGCCGCTTGCCGGATGATTGCCCCGTTGGGAAAAGCGGTGAGTAATTGTGCGGTCTGGAGCCGCATGGCCGGGAAGCTGTTCAGCCGCTGATCGAGGTCGGAAAAATCCATGGTCGCCGGATGCAATTGCAGCTCAAACCATTGATCGAGTCCGATCTCGCGGACGCGCTCCAAATCGCCAGGGCGAGGCCCAAAGGTGAATCGGCTCAGAGCATGAAGGACTCGCTCATTCTCATTCAGAGCTTGCGCGGCCGGGTGCTGCCCATGGTTGGTGCGCGGAGCGGATGCGTTTGACGACTGACCATTCGACGCCAAGCCAGCCAGCACCAGGCACAGGGAAGATCCGAGGGTCGTGCACAGGCGTTGCATAAACACTCCTGTCAATTACTCGTTGAATCGCTTCACTTACCGGCGCAAAACCGCATCTGAAGACAATAGTACCTATCTGTGGGTAGAAAACCCACCCGAGTCGAAAAGTTGCGTCCTGTTAGTGGCGCCCTGCTCGCAGAGACGCAAATCTCGGAGAAGAACTTGAAATCCCGGTTGAGGCATAATGAAATGGAAGTCGGTAGCCTTTGTTCGCCTAAAGAATTAGAGAATCCAGGAACCCCCGTTTTTTGTGCGCTGTAGCGCACAAACGGCTCGATTCCGGTGGGGTAAACGATGCGTCGCGCAGTCTGCTTGAGTCTCATTCTGCTGTTCTGGCTGGGACCGTTTGGGGAGATCCTCCAGGCCAACGCAGAGTCGCGCTTGCCGGTGTGCTGTCGCCGCCATGGAGCCCATCATTGCTCCAAGTCAAGCGCTGGGGCTTCGATGCCAACTGAAGCATCATCCAACTCCGAGCCAGCGTTGGCCATCCCGCCGCATTGCCCCAGCTACCCAAGCTGGAACTTCTTATCAACGGGGCCAATGAAGGCTTTGGTGGCGTCATCGGCTAGTGTTCCTGTCTTGCCGGCAAAACCTCACACACCTGTGGCCATCCGCGCCACAGCGCGCCAGAGCGCTCTATGCATCCGAGCCAATCGCGGGCCTCCAATAATCACCGATCTGGTTTGAGACGGGCGTTAGAAACGTCAACCTTCGAGAGATTTCGCTGGACGCTTTATGTGCTTAAACGCACCTCTCCAATCTTGACAAACGCAACCCTCAAGTCTGCTCACAATGAGTGCGCACAACGTGCCAGTTCCCCTTCTATGCGGCGTATCCGCACGCCGTCGAGTGCTTTCATTGTCGTGATCCCCAGGAGGTTATTCCATGCTAAGGTCGTCGCGCTTTACTCTGGGCCTTGGCCTGGTACTGGCCGTGGTGCTCGGCACTTCCCTTCCCGCACTTGCGACTGTTTTCGCTTCCGTGCACGGAGTGGTCCACGACCCCCAGCATCGGCCTATCGCCAACGCCAAAGTGGTTCTTCAGGCCGCTAGTTCCGCGTTTATTTTGAGCGCCACCACAGACTCGGAGGGAGGCTTCGAGTTACCTCAAGCGCCGATCGGTGTCTATCGGTTGAGGATAGATGCCGCCGGTTTTGCGACCGTCACTCAAACTCTAACCATTGCCTCAGGAACAAATCCGATATTGCATATCCCGCTGCCGGTTGCGGCGTCAACTGAATCCGTTGAGGTGAAAGGATCGGCGGACTCCGACGTGGCTGTCGATTCGGTGACGCCATCCACGCTCATCACGCGCGCCATGATCGACGAAACGCCGGGCGCCGGCAGGACGATCGGGATGGAGATGATTACCGACTACGTCCCCGGCGCGTACGTGAGCCACGACATGCTGCACATGCGCGGAGGTCACCAGACAAGTTGGCTCATCGATGGAATTGCGATCCCCAACACCAAAATCGCCTCCAACCTTGGACCGCAGATCGACCCGAAAGACATCGACCAGGTGGAGATGCAGCGCGGAAGTTATGGGGCCGACGTGGGCGATCGGACTTATGGAGTCTTCGACGTGCTACCGCGCAATGGCTTCGAGCGCAGCCGCGAAGGCGACATGCTGCTCACGGCCGGTAACCTGGGTGCCGCGGAGGCGCAAGTTTCGCTCGGCAACCACACTGAGAAAAATGCCTGGTACACAAGCGTTACGGGCTCACGCGCAAACTATGGCCTGGCCACGCCAGTCGCTGCGATTTATCACGATAGCACGAATTCAGAAAGCGGCTTTGTATCGTTGATTCGCAATGAGACGTCGAAGGACCAACTGCGATTGAATGCGCAATACCGCCATGATTATTTCGACATCCCCTACGACCCCGACCCCAACGACTATGAGACGACTTCTTCTCATTACAGTTCGGTCGGATTGCGGGACGCACAGGCAGAGCGCGACTCTTTTGTGATTGGCAACTGGGTGCATACGCTCTCACCCAAGGCGTTGTTCACAGTGGCACCCTTTTATCACTTCAATCAAGCTGCGTACGATTCACTGCCAAACGACCGGCCGGCCGCGACAACCTGGCATCAGAGCTCGAACTATGTGGGCGGCCAGGCCGACGGACACCTCGACGCAGGCCCCAACAGCTTCTCTGCCGGCGCATACACCTTCTACCAGGGGGAAAACGACCTATTCGGAGTGACTGACAATACCACGTCTCCAGCCACCGTGTACCCCGATGGTTCAACAAGCGCAGCAGCCGCGCTCTACGAGTTCTACGTTTCCGACCACTTACGACTGGGCCACTATATCACCCTCCTCGGCGGCGAGAGGTTCTCGATCTATCGAGCTGGAATCGACGAATCCGCTATTTATCCGCGCATAGGGGCAACGGTCGAAATTCCGAGGTTGCACTGGGTTCTGCGCGGTTTCTACGGCCACTTCTTTCAGCCCGCGCCGCTCGTAACCGTCGCCACTTCAGTGCTGGATTACGCAGGGAGTCTCGGCTCCGGCGAGAATACCTTTACGCCCTTGCCGTCGGAGCGGGATGAAGAGCATCAGTTCGGCATTCAGATTCCTTTGAAAGGCTGGCTGCTCGATGTGGCCAACGTTAAAAACCGCGTAAACAACTTCCTCGATCACTCAAATCTCGGCGAATCGAATATGTACTTCCCGATCGCCGTCGATGGTGCGCTGGTGAGGGCCTGGGAGCTGACGCTGCGATCACCTCAACTCGCCCGCTTCGGTCAGTTTCATCTGACTTATTCAAATCAGATCGCCGAGCAGCGGGGCGCCATCATTGGAGGCTTTACCTGTTCCATACAAGGCGATTCGGCCTGCTATCCACCGAACTTCAATTACACTCCCGTCGATCACGATCAGCGCGAGACGCTCAACACTGGCTTCAAGACAAACCTGCCCTTCCAGACATGGTTCTCATCCAATGTCTATTACGGCTCCGGATTTTCAAACGGTCTGGCTTGCATTGCTCCGTGCCCGGTAAACAATGGCCCATACGCTGGTCCTTACCTGCCCGTTCACACCACATTCGATGTCTCTGCCGGCCGCGCGTTGGGTGAAAAGTGGAAAGTCTCCGGCTCTGTGCTCAACGTTACGAATCATCGCGTGCTTCAGGACAACTCGGTCACCGTTGGGGGATTTCATTACAACGACCCCAGAATGTTCTCCGCCGAATTGCGTTATCGTTTTCATTTCTGAAGCTGGAATTCTTGAACCCCGAGCCGCTCGTCCCGGCTGCCGAGGCTGTGCGGAACCTGCCGTGACATGGCTACCCAATCCGGGTTACGCTGTATAGGACAAGTATTCGGAGCATAGAAGGAGTCTTTTAACTACGATGCCATTCCAAACCACTTCAAAGATCTGGCACAACGGCAACCTCATTCCCTGGGAGCAAGCCAACATTCACGTCATGAGCCACGTGATCCACTATGGATCCAGCGTCTTTGAAGGGCTTCGCTGCTACGGTCAGCCGCAGGGCTCTGCCGTTTTCCGCCTGCCGGAGCACATGCAGCGGCTGCTTGACTCGGCCAAGATCTACCGCATGGAATTGCCTTTCACCCTGGAAGAGCTTTGCGCGGGTGTAGTGGACGTGATCGAAGCCAATGGTATTGCTCCTTGTTATATCCGGCCGATTGCGCTGCGCGGTTACGGCGAGATAGGCGTCAGTCCCAAGGGCTCGCCCATCGAGGTCTACATCGTCAACTTCCCCTGGGGCAAGTACATCGCCGGCCACGGCGGGGCGGACGTCTGCATCTCGAGTTGGAACCGCCTGGCCCCCAACACCATGCCCGCCCTGGCGAAGGCTGGGGGTAACTATCTTAACTCGCAACTGATTCACATGGAGGCCGAGGTCAACGGCTACGCCGAGGGCATCGGACTCGATGTGAACGGCCTGGTCAGCGAGGGCTCCGGCGAAAATATTTTTGTCGTGCGCAATGGTGTACTCTTCACTCCGCTGCTGGCCAACTCGGCACTCTCAGGCATAACCCGCGACAGCGTGCTGACCATCGCCCGCCATCTTGGACTGACAGTCACAGAGCAGCCCATTCCCCGTGAACTGCTCTACATTGCAGACGAAGTATTCTTCACTGGCACGGCGGCCGAAGTGCAGCCGATTCGGTCGATAGACCGCATCCTCGTGGCCGATGGCAAACCCGGCGAGATCACTAAAAAGATCGCAGACGAGTTCTTTGGGATTGCCAATGGACTCAAGCCGGACCGCTTCGGCTGGCTTACGCCGGTCAAGGTCAACACCAGCGAGCCGGTGGGCGCATAGCACCATTAGATCTGCCAATACCACGGGACGGATCGGTACACTCGCCTTTCCGTCCCTAACATTTTGCCTTTGTCCAGCCTCTTCAGCGTCTCGTCGATTTGTAGCTCGCCGATTAGCGCTCCTTCTGGTCACGTGCGCGCCGCTTGCCAGGCGAGTATCATGAGCTTGAGGCCAATCCGCATCGCTGCCCGCCGAAAAAAGGAAGATTGCCGCGCGTGAAACCCGAGATGAAAGTGTCGCTGGCAGGTTTGGAGCTTGCCAACCCGGTGGTCGGCGCCAGTGGCACTTTTGGCTACGGTATCGAGTTTGAAGAGATCGTTTCGCTGGACAGGCTGGGCGGCTTCGTCACGAAAGGCATCTCACTGGAACCCATGGCCGGACACCCAGCGCCGCGCATCGTGCAGACAGCGGCCGGAATGCTCAACGCCATCGGTCTGCAAAACGTAGGCGTCGAGGAGTTCATCAGTCGCAAGCTGCCGCACCTGAGCCGCTATCCGCGCTGCAATGTTATCGTCAATGTCTTCGGCTACACGGTGGGCGAATATATCGGGGTTATCGAGCGGCTCAACCAAGCCGGGGGCATCGCGGCCTACGAGTTGAACGTCTCCTGCCCCAACGTTCATGCCGGCGGCATGGCCTTCGGCTCCGATGCCGGATCGCTGGAATATCTGGTGAGTCGTGCCAAGGCCGCATCCAAAAGACCGCTCTTCGTCAAGCTCTCGCCCAACGTCACTTCGATTGCCCACATGGCCAAGATCGCCGCCGATGCAGGAGCAGACGCGGTAAGTCTGACCAACACATTCCTGGCGATGTCCATCGACGCGGAGACACGGCGGCCCCGTCTCTCCAACATCACAGGCGGTCTATCCGGGCCAGCCATCAAGCCGATTGCCTTGCGCATGGTCTATGAGACGGCAAAGGCAGTCGACATCCCGATTCTCGGGATGGGCGGCATTGTGACTGCAGAGGATGCGGTTGAATTCCTGCTCGCAGGAGCCACCGCCATCCAGGTGGGTACGGCCAGTTATGCCGACCCTCGGGCCACCGAACGCGTGGCCCATGGTCTTGAATCCTGGTGCCGCAGCCATGGAGTTGAGAAAGTGTCAAGCCTCACCGGCGCGCTTGAGATTCCGTGCGGCTAAGCTAGCGAGCCTCGCAACGAGATCGAGAGAGCGACCTTCGCCTAGTCCATTCGGCTCCCGATGGGAAACTCGCCGCGACAATCTCCTCGACTCGTCTTAGCCACTCAGCACGCTGTTGTTGCGTACTTGTGATTACTACGCTGAAGGTCTCGCGAATGACATTCTTCACGCCGCAAAACTCCAGAGTGCACTTCGTCCAGAGCGCCTCAAGCGGATCGCCAAATACTTCCATCTCGCGCTTCATCTGAGTATTCGAGGTATTAAAGATAACTGCCGTTTCGGCTCGCAGTAACCCGACTGGAACGCCTTCCCCTCCATCGCCCTCCCGAAATCGATATGCAACTCCTGGGCGAAAGACCCGATCAATCCATCCCTTCATTACGGCCGGAGGTTGTCCCCACCAGTTGGGATGAACAATGACGAGTCCATCGGAACTTTGTAACTCGTCGCAATAGCTAGCAAGTTGATCACTTGGAGTTGCCTTCGTGTCTAATTCGTCGGCCGGCAACATTGGATTAAACCCCTCGCGATAGAGGTCATGAAACAGAACGTTGTGTCCGCCACGCTTTAGTGAGTCGCAGACAGTATGAGCAATGGCATGGTTGAAACTATGCGGCTCAGGATGGGCAAGAATGATTGAGATATTCATTAGCAACACTTATCACGCCGACGAGTGTCCAAGATCCGCATTGTGACCTTGGACACTACGAACGAGCCGTTGCAACCCCAGTTACTTGGCATGAGAGTTGAGCTTCTCGATCACCTGCTTCAAGGCCTCCAGCTTTTGTCCGGCTTCGCCCATCTTGCCTGCCGCAGTCAAACGCTGATAATCGTCAAAGTCCTTGCTCGCTTCCTTGATCAGCGCATTCACGTCCTGCGCTGGAGCGGAAACCACTCCCGTCGCTGTTGGCGCCGTTGTGGCTGTTGTTGCGGTCGAAGACGTTGAAGATTCGGTCGCGTTCAGCGACGAAATGCCTCCGCCAAACAAGGACGACAGAGCCGCCTCGAATGTTGGTCCGTAGGCTAACTTGTCTTGCAATGCCAACACAACAAGCCGCAACTCTGGCATTGGACTGCGATCGGCCTGCAAATAGATTGGTTCCGCATAGAGCAGGGCTTTGCCTGACGGAATCACCAGCAGGGTTCCGCGCCGTACATGAGAGCCTTGCTGGTTCCACAAACTCAACTGGCCTGATAACTGCGCGTTCTGATCGATGCGCGCTTCGATCTGCAATGGGCCGTCCACCAATCTTGTCTTCGGAAAGTCATAGACCACCGATGTTCCGTAGTGCTCGCCGTCGCTGCGCGCTGCAATCCAGCCAATGAGGTTGTTGCGGTTAGCGGGAGTGAAAGGCAGAATCTCGACAAACTCGACGCCGCTTTCGCCCGGCAGTTTCATGAGTACAAAGTTTGGCTCCATGGCCAGGGTCTGTTGCGCGCCATTATCACCCATGCCAATTTCGGTGGCGACAGTCCATAAGTCTTCACGGTTATAGAAAACTTCGGGATTGGTCATGTGATAGAGACCGTATACTTCGGCTTGTAACTTGAGCATCAGTTCGGGATAGCGCACATGTTTTCGCAGCCCGGCCGGCATCTCCGACGCATCTTTGAAGAGACTGGGAAAGATGCCGCGATACGTTGCCAGAATGGGATCTTGATTATCGAAGACATAGAAGGTCGTCGTGCCATCATAGGCATCAACCACCACCTTGACGCTATTGCGCATATAGTTAACCGACTGGCTGGCAACCGTGTAGTGCGTCGCGTAGGGATAACTGTCGGACCGCGTGAATGCGTCGAGAATCCATGAGAGCCGGCCGTCGTCGCCCAGGACAACATACGGATCATTATCAAAGGTGAGGAAAGGTGCGAGCGTTGCAGCTCGATCATGAATTGCGCGCCGCATCAGCAGGCGGCTCTGCGAGTTTACATCGTCGCTGAATGGGAGTTTGGCCAGGTCGCCGCGGTCAAAAGCAATCAGCGCGCGGCGTAGAAATCCGCCTAACTCGATGCCACCTGTACCCTGGTAAGACGTCAGATTGTTCGTATCGCCTTGCGGATAATTGAACTCCTGCTGTCGCGTCTTCACATAGACGTCGGTGTTGGTCATTTCACCGAAGTAGATCTCCGGCCTGGTTACATTGAGGCTAGGCGTCGTGCTTTGGACCGGCATGTTGCTCATCAAAAGCGTGGGCAGCCCCTCGTTCGTAAAGCCATTCACAGGATTCATTGTGAGGCCGTAGCCGTGGGTATAGATCAACTTTTCGTTGATCCAGTTGCGGCTGCTTTCGGGGAGTTTATCCACATTCAGTTCGCGTGCCGCAAGCATCACCTCGCGCATCGAGCCGTCGATCTGATAGCGATCGATATCGACGTCGGGAAAGTCGTAGTAAGTTCGGATCTCCTGTATCTGTTGCAGCGTGTCCTGTAGCGCATGCCAGTCCCACAGACGAATGTTCTGGAGCGTCGGCTGATTGTTGGCCGGGTCAGTCGCATCGACAGTCGTCTCGGCCGGAAACTCGCGCTGAACAAAGCGGTCAAGGCCGTAAGCCTGACGCGTCATCTCGATGTTATGAGCGATGTACGGCTGTTCGCGCACCAGTTCATTGGGCTTGACAACAAAGCTCGAGACATACCAACCAATGATCGCCACCGCTCCATAACAGATGACGGCCGGAGTAACAGACAACGCAAGCCAGCGCCCGCGCGGCGCAAATGTGCCGCTCAGTGAGGCGATTAAAGCTCCTACCAGCAGCGCCACAGAGACCACAAGCAAGCCGGTCAAGGTCACATGAGCATCGGTGTAAGTGACTCCGTCGAAGATTGTATGGTGCTCGAAGAGTCCTTCGAAACGGCTGACATAGACCCGCGCTGCGACAACCAGCAAAAGAAATCCGACCGAGATCGACAGCCCTCGCCAGGGCAAGCCACTCAGTCCGCGGCTCGCATTCAGAGCTCGTGCTCCGCCGGAAACCAGAAGAAACACGACGGCAATCACGCAAGCAATTACGCTCAGCGTCAGTAGCCAGCCGAGAATGAGTTGCCAGGCCGGAAGAGTAAAGAGATAGAAATCGAGGGATCTGCCGAAGATCGGATCGGCTGTGCCCGCAGCGGCACCGGGCGCATACCACCACAGGGCGAGCGTCTGCCACTCCGAAGCCATCGTAGCGCCGGTGAGCAATGCCACGACCAGCGATCCGCCGATCGAAACGATGCGCAGCACGGGTTTGATCGACAGATTGATCGGCTGGCCGCCGATATAGATGGTGTGGTCGCTGGGTAAGTCGTCCTCATGAGCGTGCTTCAACGCGGAGAAAATCCCATACAAAATCAGAAACGTAACTACAAAAAAGCCCGCAAAGATTCCCCACTCCAGTTCCCGCGTCTTCCAGAAGGCCTGTTCGTAGCCGAGCGACTTGAACCAAAGCAGGTCAACCCAGTACGAGATCGCTGTCCGGCCGAAGAGCAAAACGACGGCGATGAACGCGACGAGAAAGAACAATCTGCGGCGGCCGCGGCGCGGTGGTGGCGTCAACTTATTCCAATCGATGATTTCGGGCAACTCTCTACCCCACTCTTTCCGTTTCTAATTGTTTGGAGTTTCCTGCAAGTCTTCAACACGAAGTCGCACCGACGGATGCAGTCTGTGATTTCAAAGACCCGCCGCCGACCCTTAGCTCTACTCTAATCCTCTCACTTACATCTGCGTACGGCCTCTTCATATACCGCGGCGTACTCCTGCGCCGGCCGTTCCCAGCCATAGTTGCGTGCCATGCCGTTGCGCATCAGTTTTTCCCATGCGACTTTGTCTGTAAAGGCCGCCAACGCCCGCTCGATCGCCGACAGCAAAGCCCCGGCGTTCCGCCCTTTGAATTTGAAGCCTGTCCCAGTTCCCTGGTCTGGGTTCCACTCTTCGATCGTGTCGTCCAACCCGCCTGTCGCACGCACCACAGGGACTGTGCCGTATTTGAGCGAGTAAATTTGATTGAGCCCGCAAGGCTCATAGAGCGAGGGCATGAGAAAAATGTCTGCCCCGGCCTCGATCTTGTGCGCCAGCCCCTCATCGTAGCCAATTCGCACGGCCACATTCGCTTTGTTCCAGAAGGCCCAATCGCGGAAGAACTTCTCATACACCGGCTCGCCCGAGCCGAGCGCGACGACGGCAACGTCCATATCCGACAGCTTGCCGGCGATCTCCTGCACCAGGTCGAAGCCCTTTTGCCCGACAAATCGAGAGACGATCCCAATGACCGGGGTCGTTTCTTCGACACTTTCCAAGCTGAAGGCCTTTAGCAGATCGGCGCGGCAATCACGTTTGCCAGTCAGATTTTCCGGCGTGTAACTCGCTACGAGATGCGGGTCTCTAGCCGGGTTCCACTGCGAATAGTCCACTCCATTGAGAATGCCGCGCAGCACCGCCGCACGCCCGTGTAGAACAGTGTCGAGCCCTTCGCCAAACTCCGGGGTCTGAATTTCTTCCGCATATTTGCGGCTCACGGTGGTCAGCATGTCGGAAAAGACCAGCCCACCTTTGAGAAAATTGAAGCTATCGAATTGTTCCAGCTTGTCGAGCGTGAAGATCTCCCAGGGAAAGAGCAGCCGCTCAGTTGTGACCGGCGGAAACGCGCCCTGGTAGGCGGCATTGTGGATCGTGAGCACAGCCGCGGCGCGACTCAACACTGGATCTGAGTTATAGGTCGTCCGCAAGTAGACGGGAATCAGCGCGGCCTGCCAATCATGCACATGGAAGACGTCGGGCACACCCAACTGCTTCGACGCCTCGAGCACCGCACGGCAATACAATGCGAAGCGTTCGGCGTTGTCAGGGTAGTCGTTTCCGGCGCTGCCATAGAGCTCCTCGCGATCAAACAGCTCTGGGCAATCTACAAAAAAGAACTGGACTCCCGCAATTTTCCCGCCGTCAACTATACCCACAAAACGGTTGTAGTATTCAAAGGGAATGGTGATCGAACGAACAGCATAAGTCAGTTCATTTTTGAGAAGCCGTCGCACACGCGCATAGAACGGCAAGTAGACCGTAACATTGTGGCCCAGCTTCGCCAACTCCGGAGGCAGCGCTCCGACCACGTCCGCCAACCCCCCGGTCTTGGCAAACGGAACGCACTCCGAGGCGGCAAAGACGATCTGCATGATGGCTTCTCCTTAACCGGCAAAAGAGATTCGGCATGAATCGCGCCGATTGCCGGCCAAAGAGAAAGTCTACTATGCTCACGGGCAAGTACGTGGGATGACATCGTGCTTGGCTTCGATTTCACTTTGAGTCGAGACCAGAATCGCAATCAAAATGCGCGGCTCGCTCTATTTCCCAGAACTCTGTTTCAAGTAACTGATCAGGTCCCGGCGTTGCTGGGGGTCGTAAACCAGGAAATCCATATCATTGCCCGAGATCAATGTATCCGGGTTGCTGAGCCACTGATCGAGCGTCTTTTCATCCCACACAATCTGAGCTTTCTTCAAGGCTACAGAATAGGCAAAGTCTCGAACCGAGCCGACGGTGCGCCCATAGACCCCTTGCAATTTTGGTCCCTCGCGGTTCTGGGTTAGATTATGGCAACCGGTACAGCGCTTGGCGAAGAGCATCTTGCCCCGCTTGGGGTCGCCTTCGCCGAGAGATACGTCACTTGCTTGTATCGGCTGCACACCTTGCGCCCACTGTTTTAATGCCTGCAAATTGCCATCCGCAACCTGCGCGTTCCAGTGAATGACCCGATACTGCAAGGGTGGCATTTCACGCTTACCTGCTTGCTGCACAATCTGTGCTGCGAAGGTTTGCTGCTGGTCTTCGGAGTAGTTCTCCCACACGGAAAGATTCATCGCCTTGCGGGCTTCGACTACGTCGCGTTCCATCAGCCAGGAGACTGGCGCAAAGAGTCCATAAAAGGGCGCGCGGGAATGATTGGAGTGGCAGTCCGCGCACTTATCAATCAGAATCGCGCGCACCTCGTCCGGCATCTTGGAGCGACTCAGGTTTGGCGTCCTCGCGCCCCCCGCATCATAGAGTTCTGCATTCCCAAAAGGGTGGATGCGAGCCAATGCGAGTGAAGCTCCTACAACAACCAGGCCCGCAACCACAATGTGGATCTTTCTCGCTCCGACTCCACTCACGACATCTCCTCCAAAGGTGAATCGACGATCGCCAGATGGCTGTGTCTGGCGATGTACTGGATCTCAGCGACACCGAGCACGCTTTTTAGCCGGCCGGCGGGAACCACCATGGGTCCGGCATGTGGAGCGGTACCGGGAGCAGGCTGCGGAAACGCGGTCGACATCGCAGTATGGAAGGCCACTTTGCCCTCCACCTTTTGCACCACCTGGTGAATGTGTCCATTCAGTACTGTCACCGAACCGAAGCGCTTCAAATGCGTGAGCGCCTCGGCTGCGTCGGGAGTGCCCCAGCCCCACTCCGGATACACCATCCACAGCGGAATGTGGGCAAAGATCACGATCGGCATCGAAGCGGAGAGCGAAGCCAGGTCTGTCTTGAACCAGTTCAGTTGATCGGCGCCGAGAAGGCCCATGGCGTCAACCTGCTGGCAATTATTGAGTCCGATAAAATGCACGCCCTTGTGGTTGAAGCTGTACCATCCACTGCCTTGGGTGCCCTTGCCAAAGCGTTCCCGGTAGGCCGCACCATCATCGTTGGCGATGTCGTGCTCGCCGGGAACATACAGCGTCTCGCCGGCTTTGGCTCCCGTGATGAGCTGTTGCGCTGTATCGAACTCCGCTGGCTTCGATGAGTGAGTTATGTCACCTGTATGAAGCAGGAGATCGGGTGTGCCGGGCAGTTGATTGATCTTGTCCAGAGCCAGCTTCAGCGTTCCGGTCACGTCCTGATTTGCTGCTTTGTTAAAGCCGATATGGCTGTCACTGATCTGAACGAAACGGAAGCCAGCGCCGTCATGGCCGGGGGCAGCGCCCGTGCTGTCCTTTGTAGATGCGAACAACTTCGATGTCGGCACGCCACCAGCCATCGTCCATAGCAAGCCAGTGCCTGCCCAGGCCATGCAGCTCAAGAAGTTTCGGCGGTCGATTCCGTCGTTAGCTACGGGGTGACCGGTTATTGCGTTTTCAGGCTGGACTGACTGAGGTAGCGAGTGCGTGGGAAGTGTGCGATCTGCATCGTTCATATGGAAACCCTCCATGGATGCAAACGGCGTTACCCGTGATTTATTCCGGGAGTAAGGGAATAACTTTGCTCTACCTCAGTTTTCATTTTTGAAGATGATTTAGCATGAAACGATGCGGTTGCCATGGAAGAAGACAGCGCGCGAAGTTGGACCTCAAACCTCAGCGTTTGAGCGTCAGGCATTGCCGCTGCTTCCATCGCTCTATAACGTTGCATTCTGGCTCTCACGAAACGAAAGCGATGCGGAGGACCTGGTGCAGGAGACATTCCTGAAGGCGCTTCGCGGATTCGTGTCCTTTGAGCCTGGAAGTAACTTCAAGGCATGGATCTTCCGGATTCTACGCAACACTTATCTGACCTCCCGCAGCGGGCTCGCGATGAGACGTACGGTTGCCCTGGAAGATGACTTGAAGGGGAGTGAAGAGGCAGGGCCGGCGCGGATTCCCGAGGCAGCAATTGACCGCCAGACTCCGGAAACAAACTTGCTCCGAATGGCAAACCGCGACGCGCTGCAGGCGGCAATGGAGACCCTGGCTCCGCCGCTGCTGGAGGTCATTCTGCTCTGTGACGTGGAGGAGATGAAGTACAGGGAAATTGCCGCCATCCTTGAAATTCCCATCGGGACGGTGATGTCCCGGATTGCGCGGGCTCGCTCAGCACTGCGCGCGGCGATTGAAGGTGAAATCGGATCGTCCAGGGAGTTTCGCACATGACCGATCATTTCTCTCAAGTCACGCTGAACGCCCTTGCGGACGGTGAACTCACTGGGGATCAACTGACCCTCGCAAACGAACACCTCGCCGAGTGCCCGTCGTGTACCTCAAAGGCCCTCTATCAGAGCCTTCTGAAATCCGCGACCGCAAAGGCTGGACAGCGCTACAACCCACCATCCCAGCTTCAGGAGCGAGTAGCAAGTCTGGCCTCGCAGGCCAATTCAGAGCGGCTGGCGCATGGTTCCCGGTCATTTTGGAAATTTCAATCGCTGGGCTGGGCCACAGCCGCATTGCTTCTGCTCTTCAGCATCGGCATGATGATTGAGCAGCGCGCCGCCGACAAGGCGAGGATCGTAGCAGCGGAAGATGCCGCCCTGGTTACCGAGGTCTTTGATCAACACGTTGCTACGCTCGCAGGCAACATGCCGTTGCAGGTCGTTTCAACGGATCGGCATACGGTCAAGCCATGGTTTCAGGGCAAGATTCCATTCAGTTTCAATCTGCCGGAGGGCTTGCCGCGTGACACAACACTCGATGGCGCGAACCTGACTTATCTGGGCAATCAGCCCGTCGCCCAGTTGCTCTATAGCATCGGCAAGCATCGTGTCTCTGTCTTTCTCCGCCAGCGATCCGGCAAGGCGAAGGTCAATCCTTCGTTGACTGAGCGCTCAGGATTTCATGTGATCGAGTCCAGCACCCGTGATCTCGATGCGACCTTCGTCAGCGATGTCGATCCGGCTCGTCTTTACGATTTAGCAAACACGATCAAGCACGCACAGGCGGGAGAGAAACAGTAACTCGGAATAAGTAGTCGATCCTGAAAAAGTCATTTTCAGGAATCGCAAACTGTGTTTGGAGGGAG
>CAYTJN010000074.1:0-19256 GCA_964438125.1 uncultured Occallatibacter sp. | reverse complement strand
ACTTCGGGCATCAGACCAAGCGCTGGAACCCCAAGATGAAGGAATACATCTTTGGTGAGCGCAACGGTATCTACATCATCGACCTGCAAAAGACGCTCAAGCTCTTTAAGGACGCGTCGAAGTTTGTCACCGAGCTGTGCGCCAGCGGCAAGACGATTCTCTTCGTCGGCACCAAGCGCCAGGCTCAGGAAGCAGTGGCCGAAGAGGCCAACCGCGCGGGGATGCCCTACATCAACCAGCGCTGGCTGGGCGGCCTGCTGACAAATTGGGTGACGGTGCAGAAGTCGGTGAAGCGCCTTCAGGAACTGGATGAGATGGCTACGGATGGCCGCTATGAACTGCTGACCAAAAAAGAAGTGATCAAGCTGGAGCGGGAGCGCAAGCATCTCCAGGCCAACCTGGCCGGCATCAAGGCCATGAAGCGGTTGCCCGATGCGCTCTTCATCGTCGACTCGAACAACGAAGCGATTGCCGTGAAAGAAGCCCGCAAGCTGGGCATTCCAGTTGTCGCCGTGGTCGATACTAATTGCGACCCAACAGTGGTCGATTATGTGATTCCTGGCAACGACGACGCGCTGCGCGCCATTCGCCTTTTCACCTCCAAGATCGCTGATTCGGCGGCCGAGGGTGTGAACATGGTTGGCGACAAGGCCTTCCAGGAGGAGTTGCCCGAGCCCGTTGCCGCGGCTGCCGAAGCGGCGCCGGTAGAGGAAGTGGACCTTGAAGCTGCCTTGGGCGGCGGCATTCGCAAGGCGCCCGCAGCGGTTGCGGCGCTCGACGAGGCTGAAGTGGCAGAGGGCGCTTTTTAATCATTCCCGCGCACTTCGGTGCGCATAATGAGACAAGCGTGGCCGCGAGCACTTGGTGCCACGCTTTTCTTATGCCACCTGCGGTGGGGCAGACCCTTCGGTTGGGTCCGCGCCAGAAGTAAGGCGGGGGATCAGTGAAATGCGGGGGATACCCAGAACCTCGACCGGCACTGTTTCTTGATTAACTTGGACGGGGAGCCGGCAAGACAGAGAATTTTAGGAAAAGAGAGATATGACAGTGAGCGAAAAGATTGATGCCAAGCAGGTAAAAGAGCTTCGGGAAAAGTCCGGCGCGCCCATGGGCGACTGCCTCAAAGCCTTGCAGGAGGCCAAGGGCGACATCGAGGGAGCCTTTGTGGTGTTGCGCAAGCGCGGTATGGCTTCAGCGCAGAAGAAGGCCGCGCGCACGACCAACGAGGGCGCTGTGGGCACCTACATTCACGCCGGCGGCAAGATCGGCGTGCTGCTCGAGTTGAACTGCGAGAGCGACTTCGTGGCCCGCACCGAGGACTTCCAGGGACTTCTGAAAGATATTGCAATGCATATCGCAGCCTCAGATCCACGCTATGTGAAGCCCGACGACGTGACCGCTGCCGACATGGAACGCGAGAAGGAGATCTATCGCGCGCAGGCTGCGGCCACAGGCAAGCCCGCTCCGGTGATCGAGAAGATCGTCGAAGGCAAGATGGCCAAGTTCTATGAGGAAGTTTGCCTGCTGGAGCAGCCCTTCATCAAAGAGCAGACGGTCAGCATCAAGGAATTGATCGCGCAGAAGGTCGGCAAACTCGGCGAGAACATCACCGTGCGCCGCTTTGCACGCTTCAAAGTTGGCGCCTCCGAGTGGACTGTCGCCACCACCAAGCCCGTGGAAACGGCCGCCGAGTAAGTAAAGAGCAGCGCAAAACATAAAGGCCCGGAGATTCTCTCCGGGCCTTTATGCGTAAATAGTCTTCGAGGGGCCGTTAACAAAAGGCAGCAACAGAAATCAGTCTGTCACCCACACTACTCGTCAATACTTGGACGATCCAATCCCCATCCCGCGCAAAGGTGAGTATCATCCGCCCGGCGCTCGAATCGCGTTACGGCCTGATTGGCTTTACGTCTCTCATCCGACTCTGCTCCTCTACACTTCTTGCGTCTCAATCCTAACTCCTAAGGCCGTGAAGTGTCAAGCAACCTGCTCGCGCTTCATGCTGTAAGCCTAATAAAATCATCATCTTGATGGAGCGCGTCAAGATCAACGTCAAGTCTCGCATCTTGCCGCAGTGCGGGATTGAGACGGAAGGCCGACTCGAGATTCGAGAGCACCTCATCTTTCAAACGATTTGGGTCGAGGAGCGCCTGATAGCAGGCTTTGTTATAAAACGGCTCGCCCTTGTCCGGCAACAGCGCGATTGCCTGGTCGGAGCAAGCGATCGCCTGATTCAGCAGTCTCTCTCGCTCAGCTTGAGACTGCCCTGGCTGAAATGCCTTCCGCTTGAGAACCCTGGCCTTGGTCATCAAAGCAAAGCCATTTTGAGGATCGTTCTTGAGCACCTCGTCGATGTCGGTCATCGCTTCGTCGAGCTTGTTCGCGCTGAGGGATGCTTCTGCCGGCAGAATGACAGGAGCTTTAGCCGGCATGAACTCTATCGTGGCTTGCTGGAACTGTTGCAACTCTGCCTTCTGCCGCTTTATCCGCTCGAACTTCTGTCTCAGATCGCCTCGGAAATAGATCATTGTCCACACGGACCCGAACAGGAATCCCAGAGCGAAATAAAAGATAAGAATTGCCAGACCTGCTGTTTGACCGCTGATCGGAGACTCCGCACAGGAGACGTCTCCGGCGCACCGAGCCGGCTGCAATCCCAAAGCCAGATAGTACGACAGCTCTCCCAGCTTGCCTGCGATGGACTTCAATTCGACCAGTCCCACGCCTACGATGATCTTGGTCAGCCAGTCGGAGATCTCGACAAGGTTGTCGTTGGACGGCGCCAGATCAGTCTCTGGGTTGGAGTCCGGTGCCGGGTCGCCTTTAGGCTGAGCGGCAGGTTCCGTCCCTTTCGGGCTTCCTACGCGCGGAATTGTGAAGATAAAACCCAACAGGAACCCGGTCAACAGAGCAGCTCCTGCGACTAATAACCCCACGCCGAAGATGCGGAGCACCTGACCGGAGGACCAAAAACGCAGCGAATAAAGAAGAATAACCAGGCAACCGACGATCGCCAGGAGCCTCATCCCCGCGAGGAAATCGCGGCTTGCGTCTCTCTTTTCGTCGCGATCTTTACGATTTCCGTTGGGCTTGAACAGCATCGCTTATTCCTCTCGCAACCTTACGGAAGCACTATAGCACTCCAAGCGAGTGCGATGCCCCTGAATGGTGCCCTTGATGGAAACTTCGTGGCAGATCTAAGGCCTGAGCAGCGGCCGTAAGACGACCTGATCGGCGCTTATGCGATACTCAAAAAAGCATGTATAAAAGGATCGTTCTCAAGCTATCGGGTGAGGTGCTGGCCGGACCGCGTGGCTTCGGCCTCGATGCCGCCAAGGTCGCAGAAATTACCGGCGAGATCGTCGATGTGCACGCGCTCGGAGTCGAGATTGGCGTTGTCGTCGGTGGAGGAAATTTCTTTCGCGGCGTTGCCGAGCAGGCCAAAGAGATGGATCGAGTGGCAGCCGATAACATGGGCATGCTCTCCACGGTGATCAACGCCATCGCCATGCAGGACGCGCTCGAACAGCGCGGCGTACCTTGCCGTGTCATGAGTGCCGTCTTCATGAATCAGGTGGCCGAGCCTTACATTCGCCGCCGCGCCGTACGGCATCTTGAAAAGGGCCGCGTGGTGATCTTCGCCGCGGGCATTGGCAATCCCTTCTTCTCGACAGACACAGCAGCCAGTCTCCGCGCGATGGAAATCAAGGCCGACGTGCTGCTGAAGGCTACCAAAGTTGAAGGTGTCTACAATGCCGACCCTGTGCTGGTGAAGGACGCGGTCAAATACGATGAGATCACCTACATGGAGATCCTGCGCCAGGGGCTGAAGGTGATGGACCTGACCGCAGTGAGCCTGTGCAAAGACAATAACCTGCCCATGGTCATCTTCAGCATGAATCAGCCGGGGAATATCCGGCGAGTCGTGATGGGCGAAAAGGTCGGATCGCTGGTGACGGCGTAAAACAGCTTACAACAAACAGCGAACAGTTCTAAGTTGCCGGATCTCCGCCTGTCAGTTGCAAGCTGTCGGCCGTCAGCTACCATCGCCTTGAGGCGTCGAGCAGCCAGTGGAAACAAGCAAGCCAGCGCGACTGAGTGCATTGACGGGGTTGCGCTGCTTCGCGGCTATCAACATCGTCCTCTTCCATTTTTCCAATCCAAAGTGGTTTGGCTTGTTGGCGCCAGTGGTCAACGCCGGTTACGTTTCGGTGAGCTACTTCATTCTGCTTTCGGGTTTTGTGCTCGGATATAACTACAACGCACGGGCGCGGAGCGGGGAATTCGATCGTGTCCGTTTCTATAAAGCGCGCTTCACGCGAATCTATCCCATCTATCTGCTTAGTCTCATTCTCAGCGTCGGCACCCTTGCCACGGAATACGGTAGCCATACGCACGCCATGTTCTGGACAGGCGTTGTGCTTACGCCGCTGCTGCTGCAAGGATGGATTCCCGCCATCGCCACCTTCATGAACACGCCGGCCTGGACCATGTCGGCCGAGGCTTTTTATTATGCGATCTTTCCTTGGCTGGCCCGCTGGAAGCGGCCTGAAAGCGCGGCTCCGCTGCTGTGGAAGATGGCCGGCATCTGGGTGCTGGGCATGATTCCAGGCACACTCTACATGGCTTTCAATCCCGATGGCATCGCCCATCCCGACCGCTGGAGCTACGGGATCTGGCTTTGGGCGCTCAAGTACACGCCTTACGCGCATGTGGCCAGTTTCATCTTCGGCGTGATGCTGGCGGAGTTGGACGAGATCGTTCCTCGCGAAGGCAGGTTGCGTTTTTGGCTGGGATTGAGCGGCTTTGCGGGGATCTACGGCCTGCTCACGATGGGCTCTGTGATACCTTATGCCATCCTGCACGACGGTCTGCTGATGCCGCTCTTTGCCTGTTTGGTGCTGGGGTTGGCGGGCAAGAATCGGCTTTCTCAAGCTCTTGGTGTCCGCCCGCTGGTCTTTGTGGGCGAGGCCAGTTACTGCCTGTACCTGCTCCATTTTTCTTTATGGCATGTGATCCACGATTCGCATGTGCTGGACTTGCTCAATCTGAGCCGCTTCGATCCCTGGATCAGCTACGTTGTGCTGATTGGTCTGGCGCTGCTGGCGCTCCACTTCATCGAGAAGCCGGCTCAACGCCAACTGCGCAAATGGATGAGCGCGTAGGACGCCCTTCTCCTTCGCTTGATTGAAAGCCAAAGTCGCGACACGTTTTTTCGGAACAAGGGCTCTAGAAACAGGGCAATCGCATGAGGGCAAAATCCATCACAGTTTCACAGTTTCACAGGAAATAGGGGGGTGGGGGGGTACCCCGCGGGCTGAAATTAAAGCGGAACCCCATGGCTTTGTGCGAAAGGTGCCTATCAACGTTCTAATGTTCGCAAAAGGGCCGCTGCAATCGGTCGCTGCGATGCACTGGAAACAGGCGAGATAAATTCAGGTTAGCAGGATGTGAGTATTTATATGCAAAATGCATTCATACAATTGCCGTGTGGCAAAGCGCCGTTGCTCTAGAAACGCGCTTTCTGTGTCGCAGGAACGGCTCCGGCGCAGTTGGAACGGCTCCGCAGGCCGCTGACTCAGACAGCTTTCGAAGTTTTTTCGATTTTCTGAAGCTGTAAGCCCCCGAACTCCCATCTATATCTGGAGCCCCGTCCCGAGAATTGGGTCCGGTCGCCGGGAGTTTCTGCCGAGTTGGAGCTCCTTTTTATCCGCTTGCGCCGAATGGTGGGGGCTACGAAGCGCAACAATACAAACATTTTAAGGAGCACCATGGGAATGATAGACACGCTCGCGGCTCGCGGCGCTATGGGGAAACCATCATGCACAGCTCCCGAGATTGCCGCGCGAGCGATTGTGATGGGCTCTTCCACGCTGTTTAAAGGGCTGAACGGGGACGAATGTGAGGAAATTGCTTTGCACGCCCAGGATCACACTTTTGAAAACGACCAGATCCTTTACATGGAAGGACAGACTGCCCGCAATCTGGCTTTGATCGTCTCTGGAAGCGTCAAGCTATCTCGCCTTGGACCCAATGGAAATGAGGTCATTCTCTGGTTGGCCAAACCAGGCGACACGATTGGGGTGCTGGCTGACTCTTTGACGCGCAGCCACACCTGTTCTGCCCGTGCGATGGAGCCGACCAAGATGTTGGTATGGGATTTCGGCAGGCTGCAAACCTTCCTGGAGGAGTTTCCGCAGATCGGAGTCAACATCGGCACAATTCTTTCCAACCGGCTTAACGAATTGGAGGAACGCTTCCGTGAGGTCGCCACGGAAAAGGTCGACAAGCGAGTTGCGATGGCGGTTCTGAGGATGGCGAAGCAGATCGGCAGGCCCGCCCATGGGGGGATCGAAGTACATCTCACGCGCGAGGAACTGGCGCAGATGACGGGCACAACTCTTTTCAGCATCAGCCGCCTGCTGTCGAAGTGGGCAGAGGAAGGCATGGTTCTGCCGCGGCGCGAAGCCGTCGTGGTGCTCGATGCCGAACGTCTTGGGCAAAGTTGCAATTGGGGGGGTAGAACTGTAGGCGTCCCTTAGTTGTCCTTCTATTACAACTGGCGGTTCCTGTTATTGATTGCTGGGCGCATCAGCGCTTCGGTCGGGAGGATGGGTAGATTCATGCAAGACGCTGTAACCCTCGTCAATCGGAGTTGGCTCGGGACGGCATCGCCTAAGAGCTATCTGCCTGCCCTTATCGCAATCGCAGACAAACTTACTCCATCCAACCAACTGCAATTCATCTGCATTCCGCAGGAAGAATCAACTAACCGCCGGTATGGGATCGATTACTACGATGAGATTATTGCGCAGATAGTGAAAGTAGATGACGCATTGAAGGAGAATCAGCCCAAGCAATTAATAAATCTGGGTTGCGATTGCAGCACCGATTTCGCCCCCATCGCCTATCTGCTTTGCGGGCACCGCGAAAACCTGGTGGTGATATGGTTCGACGCTCATGCTGATCTCAATTTGCCGGCATCAGCAACCGGAGGTTCACCTTCAGGGCACTTCCACGGAATGGTTCTGCGGGCACTGATGGGAGATGCCGCTTTTGGTTTGTCGGAGCAATTGAGATCACCTCTAACTCCTTCACAAATCATTCTGGCCGGGGCGCGCGAACTCGACCCCGAGGAACGGGACTACGTTGCTGCAGAGTCAATTGTTCTCATTTCACCAAAAGACATCGGCCAACCCTCGTGGCTCGCCGCACTCGATGCCACCGCGGCACGCGGCGTCACCAACGCATATATTCATGTCGACTTCGATGTTCTTGACCCGCGCGAGTTCCCGTGGGTTGGATGCCCTGAGCGAGGCGGAATCTCGATCGAAACTCTACGTCAGGCCATCGCACAAGTGTCGACCCGCTTTAATGTGCTCGGCGTCTCGGCAGTTGAGGTCAGTGCAGAGGGAGAGGATGCAGTAAGGGCTGCGAGGATCGTTTTGGATGTTCTCGAAGCAGCAGGGTACTCAACTCCGCTTCTTCCCTGTCTCCCGAATCCTGATGGGGAACAATTTTCCTCCGGGTTAATATTTCACCGCAATACCGATGAATTTGCTAAAGCGCAATGAGGTCAGAATTCTCTTGCGATAGATATTGAGTTATTAAGTGCGGCTCCCCCTTAGTGCACCCCGGCGATTGAAGCCTCGTCGCTGGGTGCACGAATACAGTAGGTTCCAGCCTGGACCTATCCAGAAACCTGACCATCACAAAAAGCCCAGTCGCTTGGACTGGGCTCGATGAGTGCGCAAAATCCCTCTCCTACGGTGTCACCAACTGTGTGGCATGGTTGCCGTGCGGTATAGAGACGATTGCAGTGGGTTTTGAACCGGTGGGGTAAGGCGTGGCCTGGGTGGGAGACAAAGAACCAGAGGCCGGATTTAGCCGGAAGCCGGAAACTGAGTTGCCCAGATCATTGGCGGTGTAGACGAACCGACCCAGCGCGGGATCCACCGTGATGGCCACAGGCTGTGTGTCAGTGGTGTTGAAGGCGCTGCCGGTAACGTTCACCACTCCGGTTGGATTTCCGGTGGCCTGGACGATGGTGTAGGCCGAGACCGTGGAATCAAGCGAATTGGTGACATAGATGTAATAGCCGCGCGGGTCGATCACGATGGAGCTAGGCTCGTTTCCTGTCTTGAAAGGACCAGCGGTCATGAAGCTCAGTGTGCTGCCATCCAGAATCGTATAGCCGATCAGTTCGTTGGATGCGTAGTCGGTGACATACACGAAGCGGTCGGTGGGATCGGAGACGATCGCCGTAGGCTTGACGCCGGCCTGATAGGGGCTGTTCGTGGTCGGGGTCAATGCGCTGCTTGAGCCTATAGTGAAGCCGAAGACCCAGCCCGGATTGGCGTTGCTGGTGATGCAGGTTGTGGCTGGCGGTACGGGCGTGCAGCCGGGATTGTAGGCCGACTGGTCGTACGATGAAACGTAGACGGCATCGCCCAGGATATTGCTCCCGTTATTGGCCAGCACCGTCACTCCGGTGGGGATAATTGTGTCGCCCGTGAAGCCGGGGACGGCGAGAGGTACGGAGCCGGCCAGAGCGCCAATCGCGCCCTTGGAAAGCGAATAGGCGGAGAGCGCTGCCTGAGGGCAAGCCGCGGCTGCGGAACTGGTGCAGGTTCCCACCACATACAAATAGGTACCGGCCGTGTTCACTGCAAGCGAAGTTGGCGTACCGGCAAATGTAACACTGTCCGCCTTGGTCAGTACGCCGTTGAGCCCGATGGCGAAGTGAACGATGGAGTCGTCTCCCTGATTCACCAGATAGAGATTCGCATAGTCGGAGGAAACGGCCATGGCCACTGGAGAGTTGACACCGGAGGTGACCGCGGCGGGGCCGGCGCGCAGCGCTCCAGACTGGGAGTCCACGGCGAACGTGTCGATGCCCGCCGAACTGGCGACGAATACATAATCGATGGTTGTGAGCGAGCAGGCAGTCAAGAGGGTGGCCAATAGTAGGCCGATGGAAAGGACCGGAATGAGCTGCCTCAATTTGCTGAACTTCATGCGCTTCCTTCGTCGTGGGCCTGTCAAATTGCGAGCCCAAAAGAAAACCGGTTAGGTTGCCCCGTATAGATTGTAAAAGCCCGGTGCGGGGTGTTGCTAGAGCGTGCGGCAGCGGCCTCTGCTGCTAAGAAGTCTTGTGCGGAACAGCGGCCACTGCGGTCGGCTGGGCGTTGGATGTGTAAGGAGTGCGTTGTGCGTTGACAAGCGTCCCAGTAGTGATGTCCATGTCAAAGTCGGAGACGTCGCTGCCCAGAAAGTTGACGGTGAAAAGGAAGTGATCGGTCGAGGGGTCGATGCCGACAGCCACCGGCTGAATTCCCGCGGTGTAAGTAACGGGAGTCGCGGAGCCCCCCAGAAATCCCAGGCTGCCGCTTGAAGATATGGAGTAGGCCTCCACGTTGCCATCCAGCGCGTTGACCACATAAACGTAAGGGTACTTGGGATCGGCCACGATCGCCGAAGGTTGATTGCCTGTCGGACTGCTACCGAGCCTGGTCGGTACGCCAGATGCGACCGAATAACTGATCACAGCTCCATTGGCGGAGTCCGTGACATAGATGAAGTTGCTGGTGGAGTCACTGGCAATTGCAGAGGGATGAACGCCGACGCCCATGTCAAGGGGCACGCCGCCATTGACCGGAGCCAGCGCGCCGCTTGCTCCCACAGCAAAGCCAAAAATGTAGCCGGTGCCGGTCGTCGTGTCATAGGCGGCGACGTAGAGGTACGAGCCTGATTTCAGCGCATTGACGGCGGTCGGGAGAACGATGTCGGTCGAGGCTACACCCGGCAGGTTGAGAGGCCAGTAATTCAAGGGCCCGTTGACGACGGGCGTTCCCGGCGCGCCGCCTTGCGTTGCGTTGGAGCCGGTGCCGGAGCCGGGCAGGATCGGAAAAACCGCCACCGATCCCGAGCACGGATCTGCGTTGGAGCAAGCCGGAAGTGGCTGGTACGTATCAAGTACGAATAGGTTGGAACCGTTGACGGCAATGGCGAGGGGAAAGATGCCAGGTGTATTCACCGTGTTCTGCGGGTAGAGCTTGCCATCGGGGCCGATCGCGAATTGAACGATGGTGTTATCGTCCTGGTTGACCACGTAAAGATTCAGATTGTCGGTTGAGACGGCTTCGGCCACCGGGTTGCGCCCACCCGAGGGGAAGGGCGAGGTAGGAATCTGGCGCATGAAGCCGGAGACCGAGTTGATCTCGAAGACGTCAATTTCGCCGTAGTTGTAAGGGCCCGCCGCCTTGGCACTGGCCACGTAAACGAAGTCCGTAGTGGTCGTGCCGCAGGCGGTCACAAGTCCGGCCGCCAGAAGGCCGGCCACGCAGACCAGCAGCAACTGGCTCGATTTGTTCAACTTCATGCGCATCTTTCATCAGCGCCCAATAACAACTGGGCACAAAAATCAGGTTTGGAATCGAATTCCAGGGCACGGATAAAATCGTGCCCGGCATTCGGCTGCGTTCTTTTCAAGACTGCGGATCGCTCATGCCTCGCTCGTGTCTGAAGCGGAAGTACGCAGCCTCCACCCCAATCGAAACTGCATCGACGGTCCTAGTTCGTGCGCCCATCTACCAGGCACCATGTTGCCGGGCCGGCGAGGCTATAACTATTGGGCGCTTTTGTCGCGTCGGAAAGCGGCCTGAGGCCACCGGACTCGTTGTTCACTTGCGCCCCGGTTACAGTTGAATCGTTGAAGTTGGCCGTGTAGAAGAACTGATTCGAAGGATCCTGGACCAGGCACTGCGGGCCAGCTCCGGTGCCGTACGCTCCTATTTCAGTCGGAGGATTCGAGCCATTGAGGACGTAGCCGGCAATTCCGCTCTGCTGAAAGTTCTGAGTATTGAGTCCCTGATTGGCCACATAGAGCCATTTGCCTCCCGGCTGCCCCACCACCGCATAGATGGGATTGGACAGGTTAGGATCGTCGGCGATCACTCCGCTTTGCGCAGCTACCAGAGCGCCGCCGCTGAGGGAGAAGGGCAGGATCTGGCTCGGCGAGGTGGTTGGGGCGCCGTTGGCCGTGACGGTAATTTGTTCGTTGTCGAGCACGTAGACCGAAGCGCCCGCGACCAGGATGGCCGTAGCCTGAGACACGCTGCCAATCGAGTCGGAGCTGTTCACATTAACTGTCAATTGCCCGCTCGTCGATGTGTACTGGTATGGGAAGACCGAATCGCCGGTCGCCGGAGTGCCGGTCAATGTAAGAAGCGTGGAGCCTAGCAGCACAAAGTCGATGGGGTCGGAGGGAACCGGGAAGTAAGGCAGCGCAGCGCCGGTGGCCGATGTGACCTGGGCGTTCACAACCAGTTGAAGTCGGCCCGTGACGGGGTTCACCTGGAAGACGGTGACGTCGCCGCAAGTGGTGGCCCCTTTCAAGGCGTCACCGCAGTTGGGGTTGTTTGTAGCTGCGATCGGATTGCTGTTTGTGGAGGCGGGGTCAGGGGAATCGTGGTCCAGTATTAAAAGATAGTTTCCAGTGCCGTCGGCAATCATGCGGGTTGGATTGACACCCTGAGTATAGAAAGTCTGCTGCGGCGTCAGCACCCCGTTCGCACCCACCGCGAATTGAGTGATGTTGGAGTTAGCGCAAGGAAATTCAGTGGTGCATACCGAACTGCCGGCCGGGTTGGCGCTTACGCCCCGATTGAGTACATACAAGAAGCGGCTGCTGCTGAGCAGTACGGCCCGAACCGGGTTGGCGCCACCCGAAGGCACCGGAGGATTCAAACCATTGACGGGTGTCAGCTTGCCCGAGTTGTGGTCGATCTTGAATCCGGCAACATACCCGTTGCCGTTGGACCCCGACGTTACGGTTCCTGTCACATACAAATACCCCACAGTATAACTTTGAACGCAAGACGTAACGCTTAAAATAACGCACACTGAGATGGCGCCGATCAGAAAAGCCTTACCGAATTTCATAAACTTCATGCGATTCCTTCATCCTGGTCCGGCGTGCGCCGCCAAGTTTGCTAGTTCCACAGCAGAGCTGGGTTGGGACGGGTCCCTGTTGCATTGTAAAAGCCGAGGGCAGGTTGTGCCTAGTTTTGGCTGGCGAGAGTCGAAATCGGCGTGATTTTCCAACATTCTCCGCGTCTTCGGAGGCGGAGGTTGCAGCATCTCCGATCGACCAGCCAATTGAGCGGGCGCTCCTAGTTTTGACGTCGTGACGATCAGAAACGTCATCGCGCCAAAACCAGAAAAAGGTCGGCCTTCGCAGGCAGTTGCAGGTTTGTTTCGGCAAACCCCAAGCCTCCTTCCCCACCGCGTGCCCCTGGTCTCTGTCACCCAGAATTCATCGAGCTTTCACATGCTATTCATCCTCCAGCCAGCTCGATATGTGATTTTATGGCTCGGAGGAACACCCGTGAAAACCTCCCCTGTCACTATAGTTCTGCTCTTTGCCCTTGCGCTTGTATTGCCCGCAGGCCTGGTAGCCCAGGACGACCATCACCATGGCGATACCCACCGTTTCGAATTCCAGCCGGGCACCCTGGTGCTCAGCCGCAGCGAGTACGTAGGAACCGCCTCAACGGTTACGATAGGCGAGACCTTGCCGCTGGGATGCCTTGGAGGCTTGACCGGCCTCACCGTCAGCGTCCCCACGACCACGGGTGGCACAGTCGCCGTTGCAGTTCCGTGCGGCGTCGCAACCGACAACGGCGAATATCCGAACATCTTCGATACCCATAACGTCTGGAACAACTCGAATTCCGACGGCAGCTTTGGCGTCACTTCTCCCATCTTTCTGGATGATCTGACGACAGAGGGCTTTCCGCTAGGAACCCTCCCGATCCCCGCCGACCAGATTGTGACAAGCTTCAGTTCGAAGTCGGAGCTGGCTCTGAACCGTTCGATTGACGGGCGATCGATCACCTTCATGGGGTATAGAGGCGGCGTGGGCTGTGGTGGTACGGCGGTTTCTCCCACGCGGCCAAATCTCCTCGATACGTCGGCTTCCAACACGCCGGGCGTTTGCGATCCGACGAACCCGGTCATCACGACGTTTGAGAGCGATCCGGTTGTGCCTGCGGCATATTATCGTGCGGTTGCCGAGGTGCAGAAAGACGGCCACATCAGCTACACCGATGGAAATGCCTATAGTGGCGATAACGGCCGCGCAGCAATCAAAGGCGGCAATGACCTCTATTACATGGTCGGAAACGACAACTCCGGTAACTTGTCAAAGAAAGAGATGACGACCACTTTTGATGGAATTGATCTTGCCAACGCGACCGGGGCTGAACTGCTCTTTCCCGGTCAGACCCCGCCACTCCCACCCGACATCGACATGATTGGCCGTCTCCTGTTTACAGGCGACAAGCCAGGCAAAGACACCAACTTCCGCGGCCTGACCATCTTTAATAACACGCTCTACGTCGCCAAGGGAAGCGGCGGAAATGGGATCAACTCCGTCTATCAGGTGGGAAGCGCGGGCACGTTGCCAACAGGTTCGGCTACCGAGCTTGCTGCGGTGCCCATCACGATCCTGCCTGGATTTCCCTCGACCGCCGCGAGCACGTCCACCGCGTTTCCCTTCGGCATCTGGTTCGCCGACGCCAATACTCTCTATGTTTGCGATGAAGGCGACGGAGTGCTGGTGACGCCTCCGGTCAACGGCAATGTGGCCGACGCACAATCGCTGGCCACTGCGGGTTTGCAAAAATGGCGTCTGATCGCAGGCACCTGGGTGCTCCAATATGTTCTGCAGGATGGATTGAATATCGGCGTGCCATACGGGATTCCGTTCTATCCGGTAGCGCTCAATCCTGCCACGGGCGGATGCCGCAACATCACCGGCCGGCACAACGAGGATGGAACGGTCACTATCTTCGCCATCACATCGACGATCAGCGCCAATGGCGACACGGGAGCTGACCCCAACAAACTGGTGAAGGTCACCGATCGTGTGAGCGACACCACTCTGCCGACGGAAGACGATCGTCTGGGTCATTTCAAGACGATTCGCAGTGCCAGCGCTCGGCAGGTCTTCAGGGGAGTTGCGTTTGCTCCTGAGAACGACGACAGATGGTAGCAAGCAAAGGTTGAGATGGAATGCCAGGGCTGCGCCGATCTTGCGGCTCTGGCTTCCACTCTCATCACGCGCTATTTACCAAATGTGGAAATCCACGGCAAATAGCGCCCGTTCCAACTGGATTTAGGCTTGCAAACCGGCGACGCACCCTGCCACACTAGAGGGTGCCCACCCAAACGATCGTCATCCTGGATTTTGGCTCGCAGTACACGCAACTCATCGCGCGCCGCATTCGCGAATTGAACGTCTTTTCCGTCGTGCTGCCCTGCACGGCCCCCCTTGCCGAGATACAGGCGCTCCATCCTCTCGGGTTTGTCCTTTCAGGCGGCCCGTCGTCGGTTTACGATTCTGACGCTCCGGCCGCCGACCCCGCGCTCCTGGAGTTGGGCCTGCCGGTGCTGGGCATTTGCTACGGGCTGCACTTCATCGTCCATCACCTGGGTGGCAAGGTTCTCTCCGCGCCCCGTCGCGAATACGGCCACGCCGAAGTAATGATCGAGAACGGCGCATCGCAGCTTTTCGCCGGGCTGCCCCCGACTCTCCAGGTCTGGATGAGCCACGGCGACGAAGCTCTTGAACTGCCGCCGGGTTTTCATCGCACTGCCGTTTCTGCCAATGCCATGGCGGGGTTTGAAAATGTGGAGCGCCGCATCTGGGCTGTGCAATTCCATCCGGAAGTGCACCACACGCCGCTCGGTCCGCAGATCATTAAGAACTTCGTCCTGTCGATCTGCGGCGCGCGCGGCGATTGGACCCCGGCGCGCTTCATCGAGTCCACCGTAGCCTCGATCCGCGAAAAAGTCGGCAAAGATCACGTGATCTGCGGGCTCTCCGGCGGCGTGGATTCCTCGGTTGCGGCAGTGCTGGTGCACCGGGCTATCGGCGATCAGCTCACCTGCATCTTCGTGAATAATGGCGTCCTGCGCAAAAATGAATTCGCAAACGTCCAGAAGAATCTGCGCGATAAGCTCGGCCTCAAAATAGTCGCCGTCGATGCGAGCCGGCGATTCCTATCCAAGCTCGCAGGCGTCATTGAACCTGAGAAAAAGAGAAAGATCATCGGCGCAGAGTTCATCGCTGTCTTTGACGACGAGGCCACGCGTATCGCCAAAGAGACGGGTGGTGTGGACTGGCTGGTGCAGGGCACGCTCTATCCCGATGTCATCGAGTCCAGCAGCGTGAAAGGCCCCAGCCAGACCATCAAGAGCCATCACAACGTAGGCGGCCTGCCGCTGGGAATGAGGCTCAAACTGATCGAGCCTTTGCGCGACTTGTTCAAAGATGAGGTCCGGCGAATCGGCCGCGATCTCGAAATGCCCGACGAAATTCTCGGCCGCCAGCCGTTCCCCGGTCCCGGTCTCGCCGTGCGCATCCTGGGCGAGGTCACACCGGAGCGGGTTGCTCTGCTTCAGGAGGCAGATGAAATCGTCGTTGCCGAGATCAAGGCAGCCGGACTTTATAAGTCGATCTGGCAAAGCTTCGCCGTGTTGCTGCCTGTGATGAGCGTTGGCGTGATGGGCGACCAGCGGACCTATGCGTACACCGCCGCCGTGCGCGCCGTGCACTCAGAAGACGGCATGACCGCCGACTGGGCCCCGCTGCCTTACGAAGTTCTGAAGCGCATTTCGAGCCGCATTGTCAACGAAGTTCGCGGCATCAACCGCGTGGTTTATGACATCACCAGCAAGCCCCCCGGCACCATCGAGTGGGAGTAGCGTGTCGCTCGCCGTATCCTTTCAACAATAAATATCAATCTTAAGGGAACCTGCCGAGACGGCTGCCCTGCTGGACCTTATCTCTGGCATCTGTGCAAGCTACTTCTTTGGGGCCTCGGTTAGGCGGAAGTTTCCGTAGCTTGCAACCAGAAGAGTCATACGTGTTATGATCCCCTTGGATCGTGAGTCGCCAGCGGCATCCACTTCGCTGCGCGTGTAAGAACTCACCGGAACGACATAAGTCTTGCCATCAACGGCGGTCGTGCCATAATCGACGCGCGTATCGTCCTGCTCGACATAGTCTGTAGGTGAAAGTTCCGCTTGCAGCACGATCCGTAACGGGATTCCCGTATCCGGGTCGATGAAGAGCTCCCCATGCAGACCCACGGTTTTCTTGAAGGGCTTCCATTCAACCTCTAGACTATTCGTGGACAGGAAACAACAGTAGTCAACGGTGTAGGGCGCATTCTTCTTATTGATCACCAAAGAAAAGACAGCTATCTTGGTTCCGTTAATCGTCTCCCAACGCAGCCAGTGGATATTACCGCTCTCAAGTGCCTTACTCATAATCAGGCTCAGAGCGGGCTTCGCGCCCTCCTCTGGCCAAGGGCTGACGTGCCTCAATCGTGGGTCTGCTGAGGAGCCGGTTACCTTTTCAATTCCCTTGTCGATTTCTATGTTTTCCATGTATTTACTGGTCCGGGTCAAAACCGATCTGTCGCCTTCGTCTTTGACTATGCCTCCTTCCTTCACCCCACCTCTGTCTCCCCAACGGTTGAACTCGTTCACGTGCCCGTAGTGAGCGACCGTTTTCGATGCGCTTATCCCGGGAATCTGCCGATCGATCTTGGCGGCGACGCCGAAGGCCTTGTCCAGAATGTTTTTTTGTGTGGCGGCATCCGGCGCGGGCAGATCGGGCAGGTCGGAGGACGGTGGTGCGAGGATCGAACTGCGTGCCTCCAATACGCATATTTGCTCGCTCGTGAGCGGGCCGGGGGAGGCGAACATCAAATTTGACTTTTCAGCGACAGTCAGTTCTTCGCTTAGATCAATCGCTTTGATGCGACTGGATACCTCTTCGTCTGTTTTCCTACCCGATTGCATCGAAACCAGCAAATCCTTGAGCTGTTTTACTGTCATCTTGTCGCGGGCAGCCCACGCAGGCGCTCCGGTCATCAGAAAAACGAGAATCCACAGAAACGCCTTCATGCTTCTTTTCCTCTTGAGACTGGGTCGCCAGTGATTATATCCGATTGGCCGCTATCGTCTCAGGAGTTATTACGATGAACAGCGCGCGGCGCTCAGCGCGGCTCGGCCAGTTTGTAATTCTGATAGGCAGCGAGAAAGAACGTGTGGCGGAAGGTGCAGTTGGAGGCGCTGCTTTCGGCATTGGGAACCGCCTCCATCGCTGTGATGCTGGTACGGGGAAGCAGATATGCTCTGCCGGCGACGAACACGGAACCAAAATCGATTCGTCTTTCTTCGCGGTAAACCCAGTCGGTAGGCTTCAACTCGGCTCGGGTGATGATGCGAATCACAAGGCCCGTAGTGGGATTGATGAACAGTTCGCCGTGATAGCCTACAACCTTTTTGAAAGGTTCCCAAGTACTGACAGACAGAACCTCCCCGGTCATTATGATCTGCGATGCGCTTCCGACCTTGGTTGCTGTAGCGGTCTCAGGAAAGCAGCAGTAACTCACATCGAATTGGGATTTTTCCTTCTCCACCGCAAACGAAAACACCGCGGTCTGCCGGCCGTCAATCATCTGCCAACGCAGCCAGCGAATCTTGCCCGAAGACGAGGCTTCAAGAAAGATGGAACTCAGATCGGTTCCCGGCTCGCCCTCTGAAATCTCTCCGTTCAGGCCCCACTTCGTCTTTTCCCTGGAGACGGCGGTCTTCTCTATGCCTTTGTCGGTTTCCACTTGGTCAACTTGGCTGTCGACCAACTGAACCGGACTGAGAATCGAAGTATTATTTGCGAGTCCCATACTGTCTGTCTTAACGACATGGTCCTCGAAGCGCAGCATGGTTTTGCTGACCGAGAGATGAGGATACTGCACATAGACCCTGGACGCAAAATCGGCGGCTTTGGCCAGAATGGCTTGTTGCGCGGCGGCGTCGGGAGGGGGAGCGGCGGGGAGGTCTGTCGCCGGAGGCGCGAGAAACGCGCTTTGGTCTTTCAAAAATTCCACCTGCACACTGGTGAGCGGGCCGGGAAGATAACCTTTCAGGCTGTTCGCAGCGCTGCTCGTAAGCTCTTCGTTCAGTACGATCCCTTTGAGTTGGTCGGCTGCCTCAGCGTCGGTCTTTTTGGATTGCTGCATGGAAACCAGCAAATCCTTGAGTTGCTGCACGGTGACTTTCGTGTTTGCCCACGTGGGCACAACTGCCGCCAGAAGTATGAAGATCCATCCCAACCGCTTCATTTGCTTGCTCCTCCTGAAATTGCGCGGGCATTCATACGCGGCCCAGCCCATCTCTGCCATGGATTCATGTGGTGATGCTTGAATTCAAGTAGAGTCGCCAGCGAAATATAAACAAGGCTAAACCTGCTATCTGGACGTTAAGTTAGGGTTAATTGTTTCGCTGGCGCGGTCGAACTGGATTTCCTGCACCTTTAAGGTCGTAAGTAGGAAGGTTAACAGCTGTTACACGCCATTTTCCGGCACCATGTCGTCTTCTTCCACGGAGATAATCGTGCCTTGGTGGTAGAGAATGCGCCACACGTTCTCTGAACGCTGCCAGATGGTCGAGCGGCGGGTCCGTCGCCCGGCCTGATCGAGCGTGTAAGTCAGCAGATATACGTCGGGCCCGAGACGGCGAAGGCCGAAATCAGAGCAGGTCCATCCAGCCGCAGTGGCGTCGACATAAGGCACACTCGTTGTCAGTTCATGCAAGATGAATTCCCGGCTGTAGCGGCGGCCAGATGCGCCCACCTCCCAGTAATCGGGCGCTGTCGAGCGTTCGAACTCAGCCGTAGTCGAGCCAAACGCTGGATTGTGAAAGATCGGCTCGCGCCGCCGCAACTCATAAAGGATCGGCAGCAGATCGGGGTCAACGTTGGTAAATACTGAAGCCATTTTCATCTCCGTATTGCATTCTCATTAACCTCGAAGTGCAGCCACCTCACGACTGAGTGCGTCGAGCCGGGCCAGCACTTCCGTGTGATGCTTGTCGGCAGCCGAGGGGTCGAAAGCTTCAACATAAAACGTTCCGTTAGGTTCGAGTTCGCACCGATGCACCTGGTGAAAGTCCTCAAAGCCCTGGCGGTGGATCACGTCGAGCAACTCCTGGCGCGAAAGCGATTCGCGACACAGCGCTTTTTGGTCGATCTGGCCATTACGAATCAGCACCGCCGCCCGGCCTTCCAGCGCGCGGGTCAGCCGCTTTGAGCGGAAGAGTATTCGCACCACCAACCAGTTGATGCCCAGCAGGCTGAAGGCGCCGATGATGCCGCCGGTCACCGAGTTGTCGTCGCCGAT
>CAYTJN010000073.1:0-19336 GCA_964438125.1 uncultured Occallatibacter sp. | reverse complement strand
TTGCCGACCGCATCGGTCGGATCGAGGTCTCCGCAACCATGGCTGTGGCTGCGGAGGCCGCCAAGCTGCGAGCCCAGGGAGCCAACCTGGTTGATTTCGGCGCCGGCGAGCCGCATTTCCCCACGCCGCGACACATCAAGGACGCGGCCATCGCCGCCATTGAGGCCAACTTCTCGCGCTATACCGTCGTCCCCGGCATCCCCGACGTGCGCAAAGCCATCGTCGATCGCCACGCAGCCGACTTCGGCTCCGACTACGACATCTCCGAGGCCATCTTCACTACCGGCGGCAAGCTGGCGCTCTTCAACGCCATCCAGATCCTCATCGAACACGGCGACGAAGTGATCCTGCCCGTCCCTTACTGGGTCAGCTTCAAAGACATCATCCAGTACGCAGGCGGCAAGGTTGTCTTCCTCGAAACCAGCGAGGCCGAAAGCTTTCGCATCACAGCCGATGCCATCGAAAAGGCCATCACGCCCAAGACCAAGGCCATCATCCTCAACTCGCCGTCAAACCCGGCCGGCTCGGTCGTCTCGCAGCAAGACTTGGAGCGCATCGTCCACCTGGCCCACGAGCGCAACATCTTTCTGCTGCTCGACGAGTGCTACGTCTATCTGAACTACGCCGGCAAGCCGGTCTCCGGAGGTTCCTTTACCTGGGCCAAGGAGCACATCGTCATCCTCGGCTCGCTCTCGAAGACTTATGCCATGACGGGCTGGCGCGCTGGATTTGCCCTGGCGTCCAAATCTGTGGTCGCTAATCTGAGTAAGCTCCAATCGCAGTCCACCTCGAATGCAACGAGCTTCGTCCAGAAAGCCGCTATCGCCGCCCTGACCGGTTCGCAGGAGTGTGTCTCGGAGTTCCGCGCCGAGTTCATCGATTTGCGCGACTACATGCTTGCCAAACTGGCTGAGATTCCCGGCATCACCTGCACCAAGCCTGAAGGCGCTTTTTACGTCTACCCGAATATCAGCGCGTACATCGGCAAGGGCGGCATCAAGACCGCAACCGAGCTGGCCACACGCCTGCTTCACGAGGCTCACGTCGTCAGCGTACCCGGCGAGGCCTTCGGCACCGCGGAGCACATTCGCATCTCGTACCCGGTGACCAAGCAGAACATCGACGAGGGCACCCGGCGGATGAAAGAATTCCTGACGGGGCTGGCGTAAGTTTCCGCGGCAGGGCTTTTGCTTCGCCTTGCCGCGAACTTCCTCCAACTGCGTGCCCACATCGACAAGACTCTCGCAACTCAATAGGTCAACCGGAACCCTGAGCAGATTCCGGCGGCACGACTGTCTCACTGCGGGCTGCTTTTCATGGGGCGCACGATACCTGGGAGGCCATAAGAAAAAGTCTTTCGCGCTTAACCTTGACGGTTAAGCGCGAAAGGCATGGTTGAGTGAGATATATCCAGTTGCGCAGATCAATAGCGGTTGTACCGTTGCAGACTCTTACGGCACCAACGTGAGAATCGCATTCGGATTGGTAATCACCAGGTTGTTGGTTGAGTCCACATAGATGCCGTACGGCATGTAGATGGATCCTGGCAGTGCGCCAAGCGTTGTGGCAGCGTCGCCGTAGGTTCCGGCTAGAGTCGTCACCACTCCGGCCGGGGTAATGCGGCGAACGACTCCGTTTTCATAATCCGCTGCATATAGATTGCCTGCGCTGTCAGCAGCGAGCGCGCTAACGTCCCCAAACAGTGCATTAGCTCCCGTTCCGTCCTCGTATCCGTAGAAGTTGGATCCCGCAAGCGGCGTCACTATGCCCGTTGAAGGATCGATGGAAACGACAGTTTCGTTGATCATGGCGCTGATCGTGCTCACGCTAGTCTTTGGATCGGTGTAAATGGCGATCGCGCCAGGGCAGCCATTGTATGTCCCGCCGGTGGAGTTGGTAAGGGGTAGGTTCGAAACGGTTGCTGTCGAGATGTCAATAACTCGAAACTCGCACGAGTCGGCCACGTACAGCGTAGAGCCATCACCGCTGACAGCTAAGGCGCTGGGCGATTCGAACTCCGCCCCGGTGCCAACTCCATTTAAATACTCAAATTTCCCGACACTCCCAGCCAGAGTCGTAACGGCCCCGGTGGAGATATTCAGGACGCGAATCGTGCCATTGCCGCCGTCTGCGATGTACAACGTGGAACTATCAGGGGAGATGGCCAAAGCCCCTGGCCAATTGAACGACGCAGCGCTCCCCGTACCATCAGCATATCCGCGTATTCCAGCGGTTCCCGCGATCGTGGTCACCGCGGCCTTATTGTTGGTCACAGCGATTTTGCGGATTGTACCGTTATTCGAATCAGAGACGTAGATGTTTCCGCTGCTGTCCGTCACCACGCTTTGAGGAAGATTAAAGGAAGCCGCACTCCCCGTACCATCCGCCGAACCGCCTGTGCCACCGAAGTCGCTGTAGACGAACGTCGAAACCGTCTTGCTGGAAACAACGAGCTTGCGCAGGCTGGCAAGTATTTGAGCGCGCCCCTCATTGCGATTCCCGCTCTCAGAGATATAGAGATTTCCCGACCCATCCGAGGCTAACTCGGAGGGCTGTGAAAACCATGCGTTCGCGCCGACTCCATCGGAATCAATTGAAGAAGTGGTTGATCCGGCCAGAGTTGAAACCGCGGCAGCGCCTGTGCTGTCGAAACTGATCTGCCGGATCACGTCGTTATAATAGTCGGCAAAGTAAAGCGTCGAACCATCGGAGCCAAGCGTCAAACCGCCGTAGCTGCCAAATTCTGCAGATGTTCCTACGTTGCTATCAAGATAGCCCTCAGTGGACCCGGCCACAGTGGTGACGGTCGTCGCAGATCCCGAAGCGCCGATTGAGATTTTGCGAATGGTCGTTGAAGCAGTGTCGTAGTCGTCGAAGGCAAAGAGGGTGCTTCCGTCGCTGGTAACAACCAGGCCGTAAATCCAACCTAATTTAGCGGTAGTCCCATCAACGTGTCCAGACGTGTCAGGTGTTCCCGCCACGGTGGAAACTGTCGCGGAGCTACCGGACATTACTATCTCCCGGATCACGTAATTGTCTGCATCTGCAACATAGAGATTGCCTTTGCCATCAAGGGCAAGTGCACCAGGTTCCCTGAACTCTGCTACCGATCCGTCTCCATCCAGGTATCCATATCCCGCTGCGCCTGCGACGGTTGTGATACTCGTGGTTCCATCGCTGGCGATGGAAATCTTGCGAATCACATCGGTATCATCGTCGGAAACATAGACGGTGCTCCCATCGCCGGTAACTGCAATACCCGCGAGATCGCTGAACCCCGCGTCCGTTGTTGAAACCGCATTTGCCGCGCTAAGAACGCTCTGAGACTTCGCACTTGATGCATGAGATTGACGACGGGTCCCCAAGGATGCTGCTCTCGTCTTTGAATCACCGGTGGACCATACTGCGTCACCACGGTAACCCATAACCCCGTCACTGGCTAGCAGAGTTACAACGCCTTGTGGCGTGATCTTGCAGACCATCTCGTACCAATCATCTGCAACATAGAGATTGCCGCTTGAGTCGGTTGCCACATAGTCAGGATGTGTACATGGGTTACCGGGATCGCCCTCCCCAAGATAGTCATCGAAGCTCGAAGGTCCGCCGGAATATGCCGCGCCGGCCAAAAGCCCCAGGTTGCTAAGCACGTTGACCGTCACCTTGGCAGTGACCGTCGCGCCTGCCGAATTGGCGGCCGACAGGGTATAGGTCGTCGTCGCGGTCGGCGAAACTGTCACGCTGGTCCCGGTGACCGTTCCGACGCCGTGATCGATCGAAACAGTAGAAGCGCCGGAGACGCTCCAGGAAAGCTTGGTGCTGGTGGCCCCGGCCGTAAGCGGGGTCAAGGTAGCTGTCGATGTAGTGAACGATGCAATCGCTGCAGGGGCAACAGGGGTCGGGGCGGGGGCGGTCGATTTGGACGAACTTCCGCATCCTGCTGTGAAGCAAATAACCAATATTAGGACGAACCATTGAACGCTTCTTAACGTACTTCTCATTTCATCTCCTTTGTGCTGGAAATCACCAAGACGTGGCCAGAAATCAGTCAATCCATTCATCTGGAAAGAATTTCCAGCCAAAGAATAAGGCGATACTTCAAACAAAAACCTGCCTCACAGCAGTGGAATAACACGCAGCAGGTCCTGTTTAGCCCGGGAACAGCCAAAAACAGGGAAGCTACCAGCGGCACCTCAGCTCGCTGCAACTCAATTGAAATCGTTACGGAGTTTGAAAGAATTGTAGCATCGGCGCGACAAGTCTGGTTTCAAGCTCAAAAAAGCTGTGGATTTGTTGACGAAACAAAAGATGGGTCCAAATCGCTCACGCCAGCCCTGTCATCAGTAGAGAAAACGTGCGACATAAAGCGAACAAGAGCACAGATTTTTCGGCATTCATGATTCAATTCCCCCTTGGCTTGATTGCAGACATTTCAACGATGCATGTAAAAGCTCGCGAATCCGTCTCATTCGTCCATCTGCCTGGCAAGCCCTTCCTAACCGATGAGAGCATTCACATCTCCCAGCCGGTGACCAGGCTGAACATCGACGAGGGGACCCGAGGGATGAGAGAATTCTTCATAGGGTTGGCGTTGCAGCCCCGCAGATTTCGCTTGAGACTTTCGCTTCGGCGAAGCCTGCAGATTCCCCTTCGACGGACGCTGTTCTGCAATGTGGGATGCGCAAAGTGGTCTCCTGCATGACGAACGCCGCACAACCAATGTTTTCAGCGAATAAAACGTTTACTTCCCTCTGGGCAAACAGTACGTTTGTCGCGTAGGATGTGTCTTCGATGCCAAAACCAATTGATTTTCGCCCTGTGGTACTCGCCGGAGGCAGCGGCACACGCTTCTGGCCCCGTTCGCGCCGCGCCCACGCCAAGCAGGTACTGGCGCTGGACGGAGAGCGCTCGATGATCCAACAGACCGTGGAACGCCTTAAGCCGCTGGCCACGCCGGAGCAGATCTGGGTGATCACCAACGAGTATCTGGCCCACGAGATCGCCGACCAATTGAAGGGCGTGCCCGAGGGGCAGATCGTGCGAGAACCGGTTGGCCGCAATACCGCTCCGGCGTGCGGGTTGGCTGCCTTCCTTATCGAGCGCGAAAACCCTGACGCGGTGCTGGGCGTATTCCCCTCCGATCACGTCATCGCCGACGAGCCTCGCTTCCTCAAGGCGCTGCAAAAGGGCATCGCCGTGGCCGCCGCGGGAGACAACATGGTGGTGCTGGGCATCGAGCCTACTCGCGCCGAGACCGGCTACGGCTACATCGAGACCGGCGATTACACCAGCGACGACACGGCGGTCCACGTTCGCCGTTTCATAGAGAAGCCGAATCAGAATCGCGCCGACGAGTTCATCGCCGCCGGAAACTATTATTGGAACTCGGGCATGTTCCTGTGGTCGGCCCGCACTCTGGCCAACGCCGTTCGCGAACACCTGCCTGAGACTGCGCCGCATCTGGAGGCCATCGCAGCCGCCTACGGGACTGCCCGCTTTGACGAGGTCTTCAGCGAGGCCTACCCGCAGTGCGAGAACATCTCGGTGGACTATGCAGTCCTCGAGCCGCGCTCGGCCAAGGGAGAGCGTTCATCTCGTCTTTATTGCATCCCCGCTGAATTCTCATGGAACGACCTCGGTTCCTGGGCCTCGCTTTACGAGTATCAGCTTGAGACGCGCCTTCGCGGGGACGGTGAGGGCAATGTGGCCGCTAGTGCGGGTCACATGGCTCTCGACGCCAGCAATAACTACATCTATAGCCCGCGCAAATTTGTGGCCCTGGTCGGAGTTGAGAACCTGGTCATCGTGGACACTGAGGATGCCTTGCTGATAGCCCATCGCGACCACTCCCAGGATGTAGGCAAGATCGTCAAGGAGCTAGGCGTCAGCGGCCGTACCGAATTGATCTGAACGCGGGTTCGAGTTTGTTCACATCAAGCCGATTTAGTGCACCAGGGGCTTGGCTTTTCCCATGCGAATATTGAATCCAACCAGGGAGCCCCAGTCATTGATGCCGTAATCGTAATGCTTGGGCTGTGACAGGTAAAAGTTGGAGATGTGTTGGTAACTCGCGCCTGCCTCAACACTGAGCCGGGGATTGAAGTCATAGCGTATCCCGCCGCCGTTCATCAAGGTGAAGGTCAGATCCTGCCCCTGGGCGTAGAGCACTCCGTCCGGGCCTTTGGCATTGATATCGCCCACACCTCCGTGGGCATCGAAGTATGGGACCAGTCTCCAATTAGGTCGAATGAAGTTACGTCGTATTCCAAAAAGAAACGCAAAATAGCGCGTCTCCGCACCGCGAGGAATGTCCACGTAGCTTCCGCTGAATGTGTAGTCCGTGCTACCGCGCAGAATGCTGGGCCAGTCGATGTTATCGATGGTCCAGCGGACCGAGGCAATGTTGGGTTGTAGGGTGTAATGTCGCGGCCAAGTGGTATATACGCTGCCCGTGGCGAAGTCGTAGACGAAAGGAATATTGATCGGCTCCCAGCCCGACTCAAGTGAAAACTCCAGCTTGTTTTTGTAAAAGATATTGCGGTTGAAATCGCCGGGGCCATTGAAGAAAAAGAAAGTATGGATGGGATGACTCGTGTCGTCCTGGGCTTTTGCCGAACAAACAAAAGAGGCACACATAAGGATCACGAGCATGTGTTTTGCACGCACTCCGCCAGGACTCCATTCCGCCAAGACGTTTGTCAAAACAGTACTAATGATATGCCACCGCGCCGATGCACGAGAACTCGTTCCCGAGCACTCCGGGAAGTTTGCAGCCATCTCCGTCCCTGTATTCGCCGCTCGAATTTGAGAGCTTCTGTTGCGCTCCAGCTTACCAATCATCTCGATCAACGTTCTGGGCCTCCATCATCCTTTACCCTAGTGTCAGGGAGCTAGAAGACCTTCATGCCTGAGTCAAGAATCAAATTCGGTACTGACGGCTGGCGTGCCGTCATCGCCGACGACTTCACATTCGCCAACGTTCGCATCGCCGCCGAGGCTGTCGCGGCCTACGTTCATGCCAAGGAAGACCCCGCTAAGGGCCTATGCATCGGGTACGACACCCGCTTTGGCTCCAAAGCCTTCGCGCGCACCTGCGCTGAGGTCGTCGCCTCGACCGGCATCCCGGTACAGTTGGCCGACCGCATCACCCCCACCCCCGCGCTGAGCTATGCCGTCTTCCACCGCAAGGCTGCCGGCGGCATCATGATCACTTCATCGCACAATCCAGCCCAATGGAACGGGGTCAAATACAAGGGCTGGTACGGCGGCTCCGGCAAGCCTTCCATGATCGCCGAGATCGAGTCACGGCTCGGCCAATCCGTTGCACGCACCACGCAGCCAGCCGCGATTACCGAAGTCGATTTCCTGCCCCCGTACCTCAAGGCCATTGAGAGTTTCACGAGCCTCGATGCGCTCAAGAAATCCGGCATGAAGTTTGGCCTCGACTCGATGTACGGCGCGGGCCTGACGTACATCTCTGACATCTTCAGCCGCCTGGGTGTTGCTCATGTGCAGATTCGCGGCTCTCAAGATCCGCTCTTCCCCGGCATCAATCCCGAACCCATTGAGCCACACATTCGCGCGCTTGCTGAAACGGTCGTGGCCAACGGCTGTCAGGCGGGCCTCTGCACAGACGGCGACGCGGACCGCATCGGGGCTACCGATGAGCATGGCAATTTCGTCGATCCGCACAAGATCTTTTGCGTTCTCTTGAGCTGGGTGCTCAAGCACCACAACGACTGGCCGGGCGCCGTCACCCGCGCCTTCAACACCACCAAGATGCTCGACCGCATCTGCCTCAAGCACGGCCGCGAACTGATCGAGCACGGCATCGGCTTCAAATACGTTTGCGATTACATGCTGGAGCGCGAGATCCTCATGGGCGGCGAAGAATCGGGCGGCATCGGCTTCCAGCGCCACCTGCCCGAGCGCGATGGCCTGCTTAACTCGCTGCTGCTGGCCAACGTGATGGCCGAGGAGGGCAAGACGCTTGGCCACCTCGTCGCCGATCTGCAAGCCGAATACGGCGAACACCAGTACGGCCGCATCGATCTCCACATCGCCGACGACATCAAGAACCGAGCCATCGCGCGGGCCAGGGCGCTTGAACCCGGCGACCCGGTCTTTGCGGGGATGCCGATCTACTGCCAGGAGACGATGGACGGCGTAAAGTTTTATCTCGACAACCCAGAAGCCATGATCAAGCCCAAGGCCGCCGAGACATGGTTGCTGCTGCGCGCCAGCGGCACCGAGCCCCTGCTGCGCATCTACAGCGAGTCGTGCTCCAAAGAATCGGTCGCCAGGCTGCTGGAATCCGCGCGCAAATTTGCGCTGGGCAGCTAGCCCCGTGCCCCATCCTTCTGCGCGAAGCACAGGGGAATCGAAGAACCTGCGTCATGGTTCCATTTCCGCGGAATGGATGGAAATCCACGAACCTATGAAATCACCGCCACCTTGGCGCGTTTGCCTAGACGGACAACCAGCCGCACCGGCAGCGCGGCAAGGGAAATCAACGCACCGGCAGCCACTTCGCCATCGAGCTTGACGGCCTTTTCTGCGATCTTGCGATTGGCCTCGGCACCGCTGGCGGTCAGTCCGAGTTGCAGCAGAAGTTTCGGCAGGCGAATCTGCTTTGGCTCCGAACCGGCCACATCGGCGTAGGCCACGGCTACCTCTTCGAGGTCTTCGGCTGTCTCTTTCTGCTGGAACATCCTTGCCCAGTTTTCGTCTGCGGCTTTGGCGGCTTCCTCGCCGTGAAAGTCCGAAGTAATCGACCGCGCAAGCTTTTTCTTTGTCTCCATGGGATGCAGTTTTCCCCCGGCGACATCGGAGTGCATCTGGTCGATCTCCGACTGCTTGAGGTCGGTGAGGAAGACCCAATACTTCCACATCAGCTCGTCGGAAATCGACATCAGCTTGCCGTACATCTCGGCGGGCGGTTCGCTGATTCCGATCGCATTGCCGAGCGATTTGGACATCTTCTGCACGCCGTCCAACCCCTCCAAAATCGGCGTCATCAGCACGATCTGCGGCTTCTGACCATATTGGCGCTGCAGTTCGCGGCCGCACAGCAGGTTGAACTTCTGATCGGTCCCGCCCAGCTCCACATCGCACTCCAGGCAGACCGAATCGTAGCCCTGCATGACCGGATACAGAAACTCGTGCAGGCTGATGGGCTGCTCGGCCTCATAGCGCTTGTGAAAGTCGTCGCGCTCCAGCATCTGCGATACAGTAAATCGCGCGGCGAGGCGAACAATGTCTTCATAGCCGAGTTTGCCCAGCCACTCGGAGTTATAGCGGATCTCGGTGACCTCGCGGTCGAGGATCTTGAAAGCCTGATCGGTATACGTCTTGGCGTTTTCGTTGATCTGGTCGCGGGTCAGCGGCTTGCGCGTGACGTTGCGGCCCGTGGGGTCGCCGATCAGCGAGGTGTAGTCGCCGACGAGAAAAATGACCGTGTGCCCCAGCACCTGAAAGTGTCGCAGCTTGCGCATCAGCACTGTGTGGCCGAGGTGCAGGTCGGGCGAAGTAGGATCGAAGCCGACTTTGATGCGCAGCGGGCGGCCGGTTTTGCGGCTCTCTTCGAGGCGCTCGCGCAGGTCGCTGACGCGGATGATCTCCGACGCGCCCTTTTCCAGCAGGTCCATCTGTTCGTCTACGGGTAGGAAATTGCTCATGTTCTCTCAAGTATAAATTCCGCTCGGGCGCCTTGCAGGGCGCGAGCGGCGTTATAATCGACTTCATGCACCACCCCTTCCTCCATCCCGCGAGCGCCCGCGCAGCGGCCCCGGCCGCCTAGACCCGTTCCACCTCATCCCGAAAAACGATTTTCAGTTTTCAGTTCTCAGCAAACGCATGTTCGCTCGTTCACTATTCCACTTCTTCACCGCCAACCGTTTATTGAAAACCGGCCACTGACCACCGACCACTGGCCACTGGCCTTACACTGGAGTCATCATGGAAGAGTTCAGCCGTATTCAGCGCTTACCCCCTTACGTCTTCAACATCACCGATGCCATGAAGAAGGCCGCCCGCCACGCCGGCGAGGACATCATCGACTTCGGCATGGGCAATCCCGACGGGGCCACCCCCAAGCACATTGTGGACAAAATGGTCGAGGCGGCGCTCAAGCCGCAGACGCATCGCTACTCTGTCTCGCGCGGCATTCCGCGGCTGCGCAAAGCCATTTGCAACTGGTACAAGACGCGTTACGACGTCGATCTCGACCCCGAGACCGAGGCCATTGTCACCATCGGTTCGAAAGAAGGCATCGCCCACCTCTGCCTGGCCATCCTCGACTCGAACGACACGGTCCTGGTGCCCAACCCCAGCTACCCAATTCACATCTACGGCCCGGTGATCGCCGGTGCTCACGTGGTGAGTCTTCCCGTCCACGATAAGGAACAATTCCTCGCGCAGCTTGAAGAATTGATCCCTCGCATGGTTCCTCGGCCCAAGGCTCTGATCGTCAACTTCCCCTCGAACCCCACGACAGAATGCGTGGACCTGCCCTTCCTCGCGCGCCTCGTCGAACTGGCCAAGCAATACGGCTTCCATCTTATCCAAGACCTCGCCTACGCCGATATCGCCTTTGATGGCTACAAGCCGCCCAGCGTCCTTCAAGTCCCCGGAGCAAAAGAGGTCGCAGTCGAGTTCTTTACCTTGTCAAAGAGTTACAACATGCCGGGCTGGCGCGTAGGTTTCATGGTAGGAAATCCGGTTCTTGTCTCCGCCCTCGCCCGCCTCAAGAGTTACTTCGATTACGGGACATTTACTCCCATCCAGGTCGCATCCATCCATGCGCTCGAAGGCCCGCAGGAGTGTGTTCACCAGATTTGCGAGAAATATCGCAAACGCCGCGATGTGCTGGTGGAAGGTCTGAACGCCTTGGGCTGGCCTGTCGTGTCGCCCAAGGCAACGATGTTTGTCTGGGCGAAGATTCCAGAGGCCTATCAGGCTCTCAAGTCTCTTGAATTCTCAAAGCGATTACTGACCGAAGCCAAGACAGCCGTCTCGCCGGGCATTGGCTTTGGCGACTACGGCGATGGCCATGTGCGCTTCTCGCTGATCGAAAATGAAGAACGGACCCGCCAGGCGCTGCGCGGCATCAAGCAGATGTTCGCAAAGGGCGTAGAAGGCAAGCTCGTTGCCACCCAGGTCTCCTAATCGAGACCTGGGTCCTCTCCGCAGAGGCCGTGGCGCCATTCAGGAAAATTCGAAAATCGCGTTAGCCAATCGCGCATACCATCGGGAAGGATGAATACGACCTTTCGCTTCCTGAGAAGCAAGACGAGCTACTTGGAGAAATGAAAAACTGTCTAGCACGGCTTCGCTGGATACTTTCATCACATCCAGACGCCAGTTCGTATGAAGCGCGGGGCGGCTGGACGGCGGAAAAATTGTCTTTCACTGAGAGCCGGACAAGTAGGTTCACGTCTTAAGCAGGGTGCCCCATCCTCGCGCAAAGAACGCGCAAGGATGGGAGACCTCGAACCTTCTGCGAGCGAATAGCGAGCGTCTGGCCCCACCGCAGGTGGTGGTTAGTTTCTACGGTTCAGCTTTGAGAGCAACCGCAGAATCTCCAAATAGAGCCACACAAGCGTGACAATAATTCCAAAGGCTCCGTACCACTCCATATACTTCGGAGCGCCGTATTGCACGCCTCTCTCGATAAAGTCGAAATCCAGCACAAGATTCAGAGCCGCGATCGCCACGACGAAAAAACTGAATGCAATCCCAATCGGCCCGGAGCCATTGATGGAAGCGAAATAGATACCAAAGAAACTGAGTACCCATTCGACCAAATAGAGAAGCGCGATGCCGCCGGTAGCCGCCACGATTCCCATGCGAAGTTTTGCCGTGACTGGAATCAAGCCCGAGCGATAAGCAAGCAGCATCACGAAGAGCGTGCCGAAGGTCAGGCCCACGGCTTGCATTGCAATACCCGGATAACGCAGGTCAAGCAGAGCGGACAAGCCGCCGAGAAACAAGCCTTCGAGCAATGCGTAGATGGGCGCTGTGACTGGGGACCACTCTTTTTTGAAGATGGTGATCATGGCAACGATGAGGCCGCCGAAAACACCGACCATCATCGGCACCGTTACGTCTGCGAAATCGCGCGATTGCATGAAGCTGTGCCAGGTCCACGCCGCGGTTGCGATGGCACAGACAAGCAACATGCCGGTCTTGTTCACCGTGCCATTCAACGTCATGCGGGTGGATTCGTCGATCACACCGCCGTACTGCGCTCTGGAAAGATTCTCAAACGTCTTGTCGCTCAGCGCCGGATTCGATGTCTTGAAGAGTGCCATTGTTTCGTCTCCCTTTTTGCAACCGCCCGTCATGCCTCAAAGGCTGGTTGCGTGAAGCTTCGATCCTTACTCTATTTTAATTCCACCACCATCCAACGCGCAGCCGATACCGGCTCACAGCGCATGCATCAGTGAACCGCCCCCGCGCCGGCTCCCGCGCCAGGCTTGTTCTTGCTCAGTAACAGCGCCAGCACGATCAGGCCCACCGACATCCACGACAGCTCCATGTATACGTCTTGATAGCCCTGCATCTGCGCCTGCTGATTGAGCTGGTTATAGATCGAAGCTAGCGCCAATCCATTGCCGTTGGGCCCTCCAAAGCTGCCGCCGAACAACCCGCTCAGCGCCTGCTGATGCTGCGCAAACGCGCTGCTGGCCGATGACATTACGCTCTGAAGATGCTGCTCGTGCCACAGCGTGCGATTAGTCACCTGCGCGTTGGTGACGGCAATCAGGATGCTGCCGCCGATGTTGCGCACGAAGTTGATCAGCCCGGCCACCTGATTGCTCTCTTCCTTGGGCATGCCGACGTAGGCCGCCGTAGTGATGGAGATGAAGCAGAAAGGCAGCGGCATCATCTGCACGACGCGCAACCATGATGCCGCTGAGAAGGTCATGTCGAGCGTGGTCACATTGGCTGCGTAGCGAAACGTGATCACAAACATTGTGAAGCCGGCCATCGCCAGATAGCGAGCGGCAACTTTTCCGGTGGCATAACCGGCCAGAGGCATCATAAACAGCAGCATCACGCCGCCCGCAGTCAGCGCCATGCCGGCCGTGGTGGCATTCCAGCCCAGCAGTTGCTGCATGAACTGGGGCTGCAAAACTGTATTGGCATTGAGCACACCGCCCACCAGCGCCATGAGAAAGCAACAGATGGCGAAGTTTTTAAACCGGAAGAGCTTGATGTTGATGATGGGGTTTTTATGCCGCCATTCCCACCAGATCAGGGCCGTGATGCCGCCGACAAACAGCACCGCAAAAAAGCGAATGAAGCCGGAAGCGAACCAGTCGTTTTCTTCTCCTTTGTCGAGCATGATCTGCAGGCCGCCCATGGCGATGGTGAGAAAACTCAGTCCCATGTAGTCGATGCTGCGTAGACGCGATCGGTCGGCCTTGATCCACGGCGGATCCTCGACCAGCCGGTTGACCAGAATGAAGGCCAGAATGCCCACCGGAATGTTGATGAAGAAGATCCAGCGCCAGGAGAAGTTATCGGTGATCCAGCCGCCCAATGTGGGCCCGATTGAAGGCGCGAGCACGGCAACAAGGCCGTAGAGCGCGAAGGCCTGCCCGCGCTTTTGCGGCTCAAAGCTGTCGGCCATAATGGCCTGTGCCATGGGCTGCATTCCACCGCCGCCTATGCCCTGCATGACGCGAAACAGCAGTAGCATGGGCAATGAAAGCGCCGACCCGCAGAGGAAACTGGAAACCGTAAAAATCACGATGCAGAGGACGAAGAAGTTCCGTCTGCCCAGCACACTCGAAGCCCATGCACCGATGGGCAACACAATGGCATTCGAGACCAGATAGCTGGTGAGCACCCAGGTGCCCTGGTCGGTCGACGCGCCGAGCGAACCGGCGATGTGGGGCAGAGCCACATTGGCAATCGAGGTGTCGAGCACCTCCATGAACGCAGCCAGCGCAACTGTCGCGGCAATGATCCAGGGGTTGACGCGAGGCTTCCAAGCCGCAGCTTGAGCTTGACTGGACCCAGGTTGACCTGCGGGGCTGACCGCCATGGAACTGGAACTTTCCGACGATACGAGTTCGGCTTCGGGCAAACAACTCTCCTTGATTGCTCTGTTCTAACTGCTCGATTGTTCTCTTACGGGCCGAGGAAGCGCGGCGCTCTTGAGGGTTGTGGGGCCAAATGCCCGCTTCTTGCGGGCATCTCAGTTTCGGCTTACTTCTGGTTAGATTCTCGTCGGCATCGTCAGGTTTCATCGTGCATGGGACGGGCAATCGACGTTGCTCTTTCTGTACCCGCCGCGGTCTTGGGCGTGCGCCAGCCGACGAGTGCAATCGTTAGCGCCACGGCTTGCATGGTGACAATGAATGCCACGCAGGCCGGCCACTTTCCGAGCGCCCAGAATGCTCCCGGCACCACCCCGGCGGCCGTGCCCCCAATGTAATAACAGGTCAGATAAAGACCAGCGGCCGTGACGCGGGCCTCGGGTGGCGCGGCCACACGCAGATGGCTTTGCGAGGCTGTCTGAGAGATGAAAACCCCTGAGGAAAGCAAGGTAAGTCCCACAATAATGATCGGCAGCGACGGAGCAAGCGTAAGCAGAACGCCGGTCATCGAACAGAGAATTGCTCCGCTGACGCCCGCCCGCAGACCGACCCGTGTAATCAGAAAACCGGCCGCCGGCGTGATGACGAGTCCGATCAGGTAGACGAAGAAGAGCGAACTGAGCGCCGCCGTCGACAGGCTGAAAGGCGCGGCCGCCAGGTGGAACGTAATCCACGTAAAGACCCCCACCAGCGAGAACAGGACATTGAAGCCCACAGCAAAAGTGGCCACCAGCCGGCGACGCCAAAACAGCGAACGGAATTTTCGCAGCATCGCACCATCGGGAAACGCAAAGTGCACGCCGGAGTTCGTAGACGGAGTTAAGCGCCGGCGTCCGCTCGGCAGCCATGCGGCCACCGCTCCCGCCCCCGCGAGAGCGGCTGTTCCCAGAGCGAGAAAGCTCACCCGCCAACTGAACCAGTCGGCCAGGTAACCGGAAGAGACGCGGCCGATGAAGCCGCCCAGCGCGGTTCCGCTGACGTAAAAACTCATGATCAAAGCGACCTGCTGTGGCGGCCACTCCTCGCCAATGTAGGTGACAACGAGCGCGATGATGCCGGGCACTGTAATCCCCTGGAGAAAACGCCAGAAAATAAGTTGCGCTAACGACGTAGAGGTCGCGGCCAGCAGAGTTGGCACAGCGATGCCCACCAGCGATCCCACGATGACCCGCTTGCGTGGCAGCCTCTCTGCCAACGCGCCGAAGATGGGTGCGGAGAGAGCCACTCCAAGTGTGGCGGCAGAAACCGTCATGCCCACGCCGGTCTTCGATGCATGAAAGAGTCGCGTCAACAACGGCAACAGCGGCTGCGTGCAATAGAGTTCCAGAAAAGCGCAGACGCCGCACAGCGTCACAGCCGCCGCAGCCAAAGTGCTGGGCGATACACGGTCCAATTGTGGAGCAGGTTCCATCCATCAGAATACTCGATGACCGAGACCATTGCGCGCCGCGTGAATCCAGCGCAAGCAAACGCATTGCGGTTCAATCGCCGAATCCGGTCGACATCCACCTGATAGAATCTGTCGGAATATCGACAAAGAGTCTCCATCGGCGTCTAAGCAAACGGCGGCTCAACATAGATGCCGCATCGTAAGGCTGAACCAAATTTAACTCAGGAGAACAGGATGCCGAACGCACGGAAGCAGACAGCTTTTCTACTGATTGGTCTGGCTACGCTGGCCAGCATCACAGCTCATGCTCAAACGGATGTTGCGGCGAGCCTTTACGGGGCCTTTTCCGGAACCACTACTGGCAACGATGTCAAGCAAAGCCCCTCCAATGCCGCGGGTGGCTTACTCGAACTAAGGCACATCAGCAACCCGATCGTAGGCTATGAGGGCACCTATTCTTATAACCGCGCCAATGAATCGTACACTCCTACTTTGTTCGGCTGTCCTGCTGGATTCGGTCCCTGCATTCCCACGCCGGCATCGGTCTCCGCCAACGCTCACGAGGTCACCGGCGATTGGGTGGCGTCGCTGAAGATCGCCAATTTCAAGCCCTTCGCTTTGGCTGGCGCCGGTCTCCTTTTCGATGTGCCCATCAGCGGGCAGACCAGCACGACAACCGAAACCAAGCCGGTCTTTGTTTACGGCGCAGGCTTGGATTGGGGTCTTCTGCCGCACATCGGCCTGCGCTTCCAATATCGCGGCAACCTCTACAAGGCCCCCGACCTTACCAAGCTCTACACCTCGACCGACGCCTTCGCGCACACCGCCGAGCCGATGATCGGTGTTTACTTCCGGCTCTGAATCTGAATTTCGCGTGAATCGCGATTAACATGGATTTCGAATTCACGGAATAAAATGCTTTCATGTTTCTCCTTAGTGCCAGAAGCCTGCTCATAGTAGCCCTCTTCGTCTTTCCGGCAACAAGCATCTTGCCTGAAGGCGTAGTCGCGAATTCGCCCGCCGCGCTGACCGCTGCACAAATCGTCGACCAGATGCAGCGTCATAACATGGCACGCAGCGAAGCACTGAGGCATTGGAAATCGATCCGCCACTACAAGGTGGAGTACCGGGGCTTTTCAACCTCGCTCGCGGCCCAGATGGAAGTCGAGTACAGCTACGACGCCGTGTCGGGAAAGAGCTTTCGCATTCTCTCGCAGAGCGGGTCGAAGTTTCTTTTGGACAAGGTCTTGAAGAGGGCCTTGGACAGCGAAAAAGAAGCTTCTCAGGATAAGGCGGCGACCGCACTTTCGGCAGCGAATTACAACTTTCGATTTCTAGGAAACGACAGCGTGCAGGGGCGGCCCGCCTATGTGCTGGAGGTAGAGCCGAAGGTGGCCAGCAAGTTTCTCTATCGCGGAAAGATCTGGATCGATGCGGCGGAATTCGCATTGGCAAAATTCGATGCCGAGCCCGCGAAAAACCCTTCGCTCTGGATCGCGCGGACCATGATCCATCAATCTTTTGCCAAGACCGGCGATTACTGGTTGCCACAGCAAAATCTCAGCGAGACCAAAGTGCGCATCGGCGGCACAGCGGTCTTCGCCATCGACTACGGGACCTACGAGTTGAATGCTCACACCCCTTGAAACCAACCCCGCCGCATCGACGAACCATGAACCTGATCGTCATTTTCAGTGTTCACTGACCAGCATCATCGGATCAGGGATGGTGCGGCAGGCCGGTCCCGCGGGTAGTTTCCAGGCAGAACCATCCGCATAGGTGACGGAGTTCAGCTCGATCGAATGGACTGCCGTCATGCCCGGCACCCAGAGATCGGCGAAAACATCCTTGTTGTCTCCGGCAGTAAACTCGACCGGCAGCTTCAGCACCGAATCAGAATCATCGCCCGTAGACACCGTTTCGGTAATGCGCCCCTTCCCCATGAGACCACGCACAGTGACCTCGCCCCCCGTGATCCTCCTCCTGTCGTTGTTAGCCAGAGTTAGGTGAAGCCATTGCGCGTTGCCCTTGGGCGGAGAGTTTCTGACGGTCCGAAGACCACCGATCGAGCCCTGCCGAGCACGCATCGTAACTGGACAGGTTGCATTTCCGGCCGGCGATTGAATCACGGCCGCGTTGGTCTGCTTCTGGTCGGGGCTCTGGGCGGCGAGGGCGGTTGAACCAAGCAGAACGGCGAACGAAACTGCGGCCGCATGTTGCATCGTCATTCCCCTTTCTAATGTCAGTCTCCGGCTTTTAGACGCCGGCGGGGGAGCACGGTAACAATGCGTCTCCGCCGATCTCGAATTGCGAGTTACGCATCGAATCATCGTGGAGGGGTTTTGAAAAGGTGCAGCGTCATTCGCCGTGACCGTCACGCCTGCGCCCTCGAAGGCAGCCGCACTGTGTTACCGTTGCATTACGGCGTCCCTGCGCCGGGCCGTCAGCTCGGCCTGCGCCAACCGTTCAAATTGAGACGGAGAACGGGGGCGGCGCACGAAATCTAAGCATGTCCCAGCAGCCGGAACTGACGTCGACACCTCTCGCACCGAACGCGGCCTCCGCGCCTGGATCGGGACTCGGCTCTGTGTCGCCGACTGCGCATGAAATGCAGCAAACAAAGCCTCTATCTCACTCTACGCAGCGCATTCCGCCCTGGCTTGTAACCTCCGAGCTGTTCCTGCGCGTGTTGCTGAGAATGTACATCGGCCTGCTGATCTGTTACGCCCCGTGGTCGGGAAGATTGATGACATTTCTACCGGGGTCGCGCTTTCTTTGGGAACAGAACGAGCTTTTCGTATGGTTTCCCACGCTCGGGATTTATGCGGCCAGTGGAGCAGTGCGCGGCATGATTTCGGGACTCGGCCTTTTGAATCTGTGGATTGCGTTTCACGACGCGATTCACTACAGAGAAAGATAGACCATGAGCGACGAACGACCCACGGCAGAGAACATTGTCCCCAAATCCAACCTCACCGCATCCATTCCGGGCAACGGCGCGCCCACGCCCTTGGCTGTGGCTCCCCTGGCTTATGAGAATCCCGGCTTTCTCAACAGTGCCGACGGGCGCCTGATCCGTATCGTTTCTGAATATATGGAGCCGCTCGCGCGCTTCCGCCATGAGCAGATTCAGGATACTGTGGTCTTCTTTGGGTCAGCGCGCTTTCGAGGCCGCGAAGAGGCCGATCACGCACTCGAACTTCTCGACAACACCGGCTCGACGCGCCCGGCACCCAGCCATGAGCAGCCGGCCAAGCCAATGGAGATCGCCGAGGGCAAGGCATCCGACCTGCAGCGCAAGCGCGCCGTTGCAGCCGTCGAAATGGCCCGTTACTACGAGGATGCGCGGCGGCTTTCCTATTTGCTCACCGACTGGGCCAAGCAGATTCCATCCCCTCGTCGCCGTTTCGTCGTCACCTCTGGGGGCGGACCCGGCATTATGGAAGCGGCCAATCGCGGCGCCTACGAGGCGGGCGGCAAGACCATCGGCATGAACATCCGCCTGCCCTTTGAGCAGCACCCCAATCCCTACATCACGCCCGCGCTCAACTTTGAGTTTCATTACTTTTTCATGCGCAAGCTGTGGTTTGCATATCTGGCCAAGGCGCTGGTTGTCTTTCCCGGAGGCTTTGGAACTTTGGATGAGATGTTCGAAATTCTTACCCTCGCCCAGACCCACAAGCTTGCCAAAAAGATCACGGTCGTCGTCTACGGTTCCGATTATTGGAAGAAAGTTTTCAATCTAGATGTATTGGTAGACACTGGCGCCATCTCGCCGAAAGACATCGAACTCTTCCAGTTTGCGGACACACCGGAGCAGGCATTCGAAGTGCTGCGCCGA
>CAYTJN010000072.1:0-19805 GCA_964438125.1 uncultured Occallatibacter sp. | reverse complement strand
CTCCGGCAATGTCTTCATCATTGCCGCGCCATTCTATTACGGTGCAGCCGCTGCCGGAGTCTTGAAAGCTTCGCAGAACCTGATGGGTGTAACTCACGTCTGGTTTCAAGGCCTGGACAATGTCGTTCCTGCCGAGACTGCCCGGCGGCTTCGCGAAGGTGGAGTAAGTTCCATGCTTCGCTATACTCGATCGATCCTGGTGAAATGGGGCGGCCTGACTTTGTTATTCGCACTCTTCATGGCGGTTTCGCCCGGCTTCTGGCTGAGGTTGATGTATGGCCCTGAGATGGTTCAGTATGGTTACGTCCTGCGGCTCTATGCCTTGATTTACGTCGTCATCTTCGTCGGCGGTCCACTACGTGCCGCCTTGCAGGCTTTGGAGTTTACCATTCCCATCTTCTGGTCTTATTTGGCGATGACTGCCTTTGCATTTTCCTTCGCGGTTCCCATGGCGAAGTGGCTCGGATTAAGCGGCACGCTCCTGGGGCTTCTCGGATCGCAAATTATCTTCCAAGGCATCGTCGGCGCCGCCCTGCTCATAAAGTCAGGACGTGTGGCGAAGCTCATTCTATTGCCGCAACAACCCCCGGCCGCAACCGAATGAAAACCTTCACAGCAAGCCACGGCTGAGGCACACGCACACTTTGGAAGATCGACTCATATCAACGAGTGGCGAACACTACCTGTCAGGGGTGTCAATCAGTGGAATCAGTGCACTATTCTGAAGGGCGAGCAATGAAAGTGGAGCGCCAACTGAAAGACAAAGACTTAGGCGTCTCAGACATACGGGTAGCTGCCGCGTTGGTTTTCGTGGTTTTAAACCTGGCGGTCTTCCTGATCCGACTGATAAGTGTCTCGCGATATGGCGAGCTTTTTCCCTTCGATAGTGTCCTGCCGATCTATGCCGTCTGGAGAGGGATTCATCACCTCCAAATCTATGAATGGCCGTTTGCTTTCCCGTTTCATCTTGCTCCGTATAACTATCTATTCTATGAAACATATGCCTTCTATCTTAGATCTGTCGGCGCAACAGGCCCAAACATGATGATGTGGGGGCACCTGTTCACACCGGTATTCGCGATCATGGGCGCGATAGCACAATGGAATCTCGTGCAATATCAACTCAAACTGCGCGGTGCCCGTAGTGCGCTTTCGCTTGCTCTTGCGCTGGGTATTTGGTTCTGCGCCTCAATGGTCCGCCATTGGGCGCTCAGCATTCGACCCGACATGGGTGCAATCGCGCTTGTCATGGTGGCACTTTGTATCATCGTGCGGCAACCTCGGTTCTGCTTCGCCTATGCGGGATTTATGTTCTACCTTGCATGGTCGTTCAAGCAGTCGGTCGTTTTGGCGTTTGCCGGTGTCTGCCTGTTTCTACTGTTTCACAAACGGTGGCGAGACCTCTCGACTATCGCCGTGGTATTTGCGGCCTTGACTGCAACCACGGTTTACCTCGGGACCCCCGAGTATCGATTTGACACTCTTATAGCCACGAGGCTATATGGATTCAGTATCCCCTATGCTCTTCAAATCGGGCCAAAATCTATTCTTAGTAATTCCTATTGGATACTTGCCCCAATCGCGCTTCTGCTTGCCGCCGGCACTCGCAAGCTGGATGGTTCCCTCCGCCTCCTCATCACTGCCTTTGTCGTCTCATTCGTCTGCGGCGTAGCAGGTTTGACAAAAGTTGGTGGGTGGGACAACTATCTTCTTGAAGCCTTCGTCTCAGGTTCTACATTATTGCAGATCGCCACTTTCACGGTGCCAGGGACGTTTGTGAGTGCTCTCCTGATTCTCGGTTGCGCACAACCGGCCATTCAACTCATAGCGACTCAAGCTGGGCCACATGTGCATACGCTCGGAACCGTGGAGATTGCCACACCGGCCGAGTACGCAGACGCCGAAGCGCTGCGCGATCGATTGGCGACGATGAGAAAGCCTATCTTCACGGATGATCCGTCGTTCTCGCTCCCTTGGTTCTCCTCTGACAATCAGTCTGCTGCCTTGGTCGTTGACCTCCTCTTTCTGAATGCAACGAGGACTCGCTGCGAAAACGGCTGCATAGAAGGCATGTTACAGCGAGGAGAGGTCCCCACAGTGATGCTTCAAAGTTCCGGCGATCAGTTTCAGAAAAGCCTGAACCCGAGTTACAAAAAGGTCGGTGAAGCTCGTGAGTCAGATCGCCTGTGGAGTATCTATGAGCTTACGCCGTCAGCGCAGACTCCCGAATTATCGGCCAAGAGATAGACAGTCTTTAGCTAAACCAACGAAGTGAATTCTTAACTGCCCCGAAGAAACATCTTGGAGAGGATGATGGATTTTACTGGCGAACGTCTCGTGTTGGGAAAGTCCAAAGCTCTCCTTGAGAATGAGCACCTGGCTCGTTACCGCTACGCCATGCAATGGGCCGGCGGAATGCGGGTTGCCGACATAGCCTGTGGCACTGGTTACGGAACCCAGATGCTTGCCAAGGCTGGCGCCAAATCTGTTCATGGAATGGATCTCTCTGAGGAAGCTGTGGAATTCTGTCGGGAAAACTATAACATCCCGGGTGTGACCTATAGTGTGGCAAATGCCCAAAAGATCACAGCGATCGGGGACGGTGAATTTGACTTGGTCGTGTCATTCGAGACGATCGAACATTTGCCGGACGTGGAAGCTTACCTGGATGAAATGGCGCGAATTCTGCGCCCTGGTGGAAAATTCCTCGTTTCCACTCCCGACAGGCGGATAGCATCGGTAATGTATCGGCTTCTCGGCCGTCCCGCGAACAAACACCATGTCCGTGAGTACACCAAAGATGAACTAGTGAAGTTATTGTCCACTCGTTTTCAGATCGAAGGATTGTATGGTCAAGCATTTGTTCCATGGTGGTTAGTATTCTGGCCAGTACAGGTCTGTATCAAATCCCTTTGTCGCATCATTAATACAAAGCGCGCACGCGGCTTCAAGAACGAATTGTATAGTCGCGGTGGAAATGTTGAAGTTATGGAAAATCCGTCCGCTTTCAAAATTCCAAAGTTTTGGGTGGTTTCCTGTACTCTTCAACGGTCAACGTCCAAGTCTTGATATAAGTGACTTCGTATCGCCGCAAGGCGGATCATTTGAGGCAAGACGACAACTCATGAAGTTTCCAAAGATCACCATTGTGGTTCCGATTTATAACGGCTCAGCCCATCTCTCCGAGACGCTCAATTCACTTTTATCGCAGACCTTCCAAAATTTTGAGCTGCTTGCGATCGACGACGGAAGCATAGATACGTCGAGTGACATCGTCCGCTCCTTCAAGGACGAACGAATACGATTGATCCGAAAAGAAAACGGCGGACTCTGCGAAGCTCTGAACCACGGGATTGCTCAGGCCAACGCCCCATATATCGCTCGCAACGATCAGGATGACATCAGTATTCCTGAACGACTGGACCGCCAACTGCAAGTGATGGAATCTCACCCCGAAGCGATCGGCCTCTTTACTTATAGCACTAAGTTCGGAGCCAGGAATCGCTGGTCAAACGCGGATAAGCTAGTGATGGTTCCTAACAAACTGAAAGAGTATGAACCGATGAATGACGGATGTTTACTTGGCTCGACGATGTTTGTCAGAACCGAGGCAGTGAAAGCAGTTGGCGGATTCAGGCAGCCGTACTATCCTGTCGACGATTGGGATCTGGAAATCCGCCTCGCCGAGGCTGGCAAGGTTTTAGTCTTATGCGAACCTTTGGTCGCTTATCGCTTTCAAACAAGCGCAAATACATACAGGGTATTCTCCGAGATGCAGGAAAAGGCGCGTTGGACAAAGGATTCTCATAGGCGCCGACAGCAAGCAATTCCCGAGCTAACCTTCGATCAATTCATGCTTGCTCAGCCCATGGATCTTTGGTCGCGCCTGCGACGATATCGAAAAGAATCGTCAAAACTGCACATGCGTACCGCGGGCCAAAGAGCATTAGACGGCCATTATGTCGCCTCTGCTAGTCACCTCTTCGCCGGTCTTTTGTTCAGTCCGGCCAACATGCTGGGGCGTCTAAAACGCTATCTGTTTCATGTCTGACGCGTAGCTTCAATCGTAATATTTTCTTGTCGCAAGCGCTCGCACTGAAGTCAATCCACCGATACCCCGAATAATAAAAATGCAAATCCAATCGTCGATGGTCCAGCGGATAACATTGCTTTCTTTTAGCGAGTTCTTTGAGGCCCTGATTGAAGCATTCAATAAACAAGGACTGCGCCTCTGTGTATTAAGAAACTATGGAAGCTTTCCCGCGCGCAACGCAGGCCGAGACATTGATCTTCTAATTCTTCCTACAGAATTACCGCGCGCGCATATTGCGCTTCAATCCATACGTGGGATCCAAATTGTTGGGTATACGGAGCGTAGCTATGTTGCAAGCTTCTTTCTGTCAGGCGTTAGTTCGGATTCGAAGGCCCGCTCCTTACAGATTGACTGCGACTTGAGTCTGACTTGGAAAGGACTGCCGTATTTGCCTGCGCAAGCGGTGCTTGAAGCGGCGATCCCCCGTCAGGCCGGTAATTTAACTTTCTACACACCTTGTTCTGTTCACGAGGCAATCTTATCGTTGCTTGCGAGCTTACTGGTTGGAGGGTGGCTCAAAGAGAAATACCTTCCCATGGTACAAGAAACCTTTACTCGTGAAAGGTCCGCGGTCATTGCGACATTATCGCCAGACTTTGGGGTGAAGGGGGCGACGCGACTTGTTGACTCGGTGATAGGCGGCGACCGCCAAAAGGTGCTTGGTTACGTAAGATCACTTCGATGGTCCCTGGTGCTGCGCAATTGCATGCGTCGGCCCGTGCGCAGCATCTGGGCGGTCTGTAGGCATCACGTAAACGAATTTGCCTTCCGTTATTCAGCGGAAATTCTGCAAAGTGTTCGAATTGTAGGTCCGGGCGAAAGCGAAAAGAAAGCCGTAATCGAATACTTGATACCAATTCTGCAATCCTCAGCGGTGTTGGTTGAGGAACGGGATTTCCGCCCAAAGTCTTTTCCATCAACTCAGCTAAGTTCAGAGGGAGAGAGCCCCGATCTTCAAACTCGGATTTGTCGCGGAAGGTTCGGCTCCGTAGCAAGCGTTTTGCGTTGGCTGCAGCGGGAATGGGCTAGGCAACTCTTGGGCAACAGAAATCTCACGCTTCGAATCAGCGGAAACAACTACTGCGATCTGCTGATCGCCCCTCCCAGGTGCGGCTATGCGGGTCCTATGTGGTTCGCGCGTCTTGTCGGCAAGTTTTTTCCTCCTACATTCCTTTGGGTGTTACTACAGCAGGATTCGGAAAAGTCAAAGTCAATAAAATCTGAGCTCTCGTCTCCGACGATACTCAAGCAGCGCGAAGCATATGTTTCATTTATAAGAACAAGAAGGAATTACGTCATTCTTGACACTGGCATAGAGCTTGAAAGCATTGCAGAGAATGCTTATTCTGCAATTGTCGATAGTTTAGCCCGGCGCACAGGCGATAAGCTAAAAATTCGCTTCTGACTTCCAGAAGTCTCCGATAGCGATCCATTCAGATCTTCGATCAAAGGAAATAGCAAACTGAAGATAGTCATTCTCGGCCCTGACGGAGCAGGCAAAAGCTCCGTCATTCAGGGAATAACTAGCGAGTTACACAAAGCATGGCCAACGGTAAGCGTTCGACACCTGAAGCCTAGCCTGTTAAAGTTGCGCCCGGGCGAGCCAGTCACCATTGTTATTGATCCTCACGGCAAACCAAAACGGTCAGCGCTCGTCTCAGTTGCAAAGATACTGGTTTGGCTCACGGAAGAATGGTACGCCAATCTTTGTCAGGATCATAAGAGTAACTTACTCATTTGTGACCGCTACTATCACGACCTCTTAATCGATCCACTTCGCTATCGGTATGGGGGGCCGGCGTGGGCCGCCAGGCTGGTCGCGGTCCTAATACCAAAGCCAAATTTGTGGATACTTTTAGACGCGCCCCCTGAGGTATTGCAGGCAAGAAAACGCGAGGTCCCGTTGGAGGAAACGACACGACAACGCGCTGCATATCTGGATTTTGTTCGTGACCAACGACATTTTTTGATCGTGGATGCTTCACAGTCGTTGAATCGAGTAATTAAAGATGTGGCCGATGGTATCTATAAAGCGCCGCTCGAAGGTGCACGGAATCGTGGATGAGACAGGGCGACTTTACAAGCCGGAGAACAGGACGAATGGAACGCATCTCGCCCTGCGATGGAATGGACGACTGCGATTCTGCGTTCCAAACGAGAGGGCGGCTCAAGAGTCGTGCTGGAACGTCTTTCGGCCTGGAAGCCTCGCAATCCCCCTGCGAGCAATGGCGCGTTTGTCACGACTCTTCGGCACTACAAGCTGCGTAGAGGCTGAAGATTTAATCATAGTCCGAGAAATGTTGGGTAGAGAGGCTGGACTCTCGTGCTGTCGCACCGGCGCTGAGGGCGTCTGGTCGAAAGACACAGTTCTCTTCTTAGATCGGAAGTCTAGGCCCCTGTATATCGTGAAGGTTGGAGTCGGAACTGCCGTCGATACGTTGCTTGAAAATGAGTCGTATTGGCTTCAAAACCTGCGAAATCAGACGCAACTTGTGAATCATATTCCCGAGTTAGTAACTCATTTTCGCGGAACGGCTATCAGCTTCGTCGCCCAATGCGCGATCACGGGCGATCTTGACTTTCGGTTGGGAACGGCGCAACTTGACTTCTTGCGGAAGCTTCAAGAATCTTCTCTACAGTGTATCCAGTATCAATACTCTATTCTTTACCGAACCATCAACCTGCGCGTCAAAGATCTACGTGGTCTACTGTCGGAAGCGTGGTCTTTGCGTCTTGAAAGAGCCCTGCGGCAAATCGACGACTCTTGCTCTAACTCACCCCTGCAGTTAGTGACAGCGCACAATGATTTCACCCCATGGAATATTAGAGTAAAGCTTGACCTTGCATCTGTATTCGACTGGGAGTACGCGGCTGACCAACAATTTCCCCTCTTTGATCCACTTCACTTTGTCCTAATGCCGATGGCATTAAAACGCGAATCGACGGGCAACATGATCCGAAAGATGAACTCGACAGTGCAATTATGCGGCCAATGGTTTGGGAGCGTGCGGTGCCATAAAGCTGAGACGCAAGCCTTGGCGTATTTTGTCAACCTTTGCACACTTTATCTTTGGTCTATGCGCGGAGCCTCCGAATCACACCCGACGCTCGAAAGTTATGCTAGGCTCATTGACTATCTGTGCCGCGCGCCAGTTTGATCTCGGTCAAGTGTGTGGGGTATCGAATGACGATGCGCCTTCGTAAAACCTGCGCCATCTCATCAAGTCACCGTTTAAACTCAGCGATGCCAAACTCTCAACTGCAGTAAAAGACGTTTCAAAGATTAGGGGAACATGCGTATTGCGACGAAGCAAAGCGGCGAAGTTGACCGTGCGGGCGAGGGTCAGCAGCAAGAACTGAACTTACCAGCAAAGTCTCGGTCCCCCTTGCGGCCTTTGATAGCCCGCATCTTACTCTGTAGGCAACAAGCGCTTCCCGTCCTCGCTCTTGCCACGATTCCGTTTTGCGTTCTCTGTCTGATTGTTTCAGTGTCAGATTTGAGAACTTACCCCGGCAGAGATCTTCGTCCCAAGGTCGCAGGGGCCCGACTTCTTGCGGCGGGGTTGGACCCGTATGACTTCAACTCGCCTCCACCTACGAACGAGTATTTCCGAACGAACAACCTAATCTCCTTCACCCCTGGTCTTCTCCTTCTTTACGTTCCTTTGAGATCTCTTCCGTATGAAACGCAGCGCACGATCTACTTTTGTCTGGATTGGATTTTCGCCGCCGCAGCCTTCTACCTGCTACAACGAAACTTTTGTCGCACACGCAATGAAAGGTATCTCTGCTGGATCGTTTATGCGGTCACCGTCGTGTGTAGTTTCTCATTTCGCATCCATCTTGAGCGTGGGCAATACTATGTATTTATGATGTTACTGACATGCTGCACGGCAGTTTCCATCAAGAGCAAGCGCACGGACTGGCTCTCCTGCATACCAAGCGCATTATTGCTCATTCTCCGTCCGACCTACGTCCTATTGCTTCCCGTCGCGCTCATTTGTCTGGGCGCGCGTAAGTGGACGATGCGAGTGTTATTGATCACTGCTCTTCTTTTTCTCACGACATTACAGTTCGGCGGGGTGAAGCGATGGAACGGGTTTCTGCAAGTCGTCCATCAAGAGAAAGTGGACGCTTTGGAGGGAGCCATGAACGGTTGTGGCCGAAGCAACCATGCACTACCCGAACCAAGGCAATTGGTAGACGTCGTAGATGGCGCGAATTATCATACAAGCATTCCTTCCAATGCAATTAGCGGAACCTTGACGGGCCTGTACAAGAGCCAATCTTTGAGCTTGTGCAGAGTCTTCAGTCCTAACTCGATTGACCGGATAAATTCATTATGTATGCTACTGATTCTTACCGGCGGGCTCTCAATTGCTTTCATGGCGCGATCAAGGGACGTAAGCACAAATATTCTGATCGCATATATGCTTCTCTGGCCGCTCATATTCGAGATATTCAGTCCTGAACGCTACTTATACACCGCGGTAATGGAGGCAGTTCCCTTGATATTGGTTCTCTTTGACAAGGGAGACTTAAGCCCTGATTCCCATGAAACTCACAAATTCTTAGCTCGAGCATTGATCGTCGCTTTGGGGATACTAGCGCCCGTTTGCTACCAGATCTTTCACAATTCCAAACAAACAGCGACCGCAACCAGTGCAATCATTCTTCTCGTCTTTCCACTTTGCATGACCGCCTATTGCGTTTACTGCATCGCAACCTCGGACAAAATTGTCCCCAGGATTGCTTGAACACTTACCGACGGCGTACCACGGTAACTCACACTTTTGAAGAGGTCTTGATACTCAATGAGCAATCTCCCTACAATCAGTGTTGTCGTGCCATCCTTTAATCAAGCGAAGTATTTGGAATTGACTCTTCGTTCCATTCTCGATCAGAATTATCCGGAGCTTGAGTTAATCGTCATCGACGGTGGTTCCGAAGATGAAAGCCCCTCCATTATCCGCAAGTACGAGCAGTGTATGAAATTCTGGTGCAGTGAACCCGACGGCGGTCAAACCCAGGGGATCATCAAAGGCTTCTCCCATGCTACGGGAGAAATAATCTGTTTTCTGAATAGTGATGATCTTTTTGAACCCGGATCTCTGCATGAAGTCGGACAATATTTCACTCAGCATTCCGATATCGAAGCCGTCTACGCGAATTCCTTATGGATCGACGCTGATGGAAAGCCGCTGCGAAAGCAGAAGGAGATACCTTTCAATCGATTCATTTGGCTGTATACCTACAATTACATACCCGGCATGTCGATGTTCTGGCGACGATCCATTTACGATAAGGTGGGCGGGCTGAATCCAGACTTTAAACTGGCCTTTGACGCGGACCTGTGGATACGGTTTAGCGATCATGGCACTATAGGTCACGTTGCGCGGCAATGGTCGCAAATGCGATTCTATCCCGAACAGAAAAATCGGAGATTGCGAGAGCAAAGCGACAAAGAAGATATGCTCATCAGGTCGCGTTACTGGAAGCATAACACCATGCCTTCGACCTATTACCTACGTCGAAAGGTCGCGATCTGCCTGCGTATCCTGTGGAAGCTACTCAGTGGCTGCTATGGCTCTGGTTATCGTAGATTTTTGGAAAAAGCATGAGAGTTCTCCTTTCGGCCTACGCATGCCAGCCTAACGTCGGGTCTGAACCGGAAGTCGGCTGGCAAAGGGCTCTGCACATGCTTGAGTTTGCAGATGAAGTGTGGGTGCTCACACGCAGCAACAATAGAAGCGTGATTGAAGCAAACTCTCTGAGCAAAGCCAATAGATTGCATTTTATCTATTGTGACCTCTCCGCTTGGGCTCTGAGGCTAAAGAAACAATCTTGGTTTCGTCCCATTTATTTTATTTTGTGGCAGTGGGAAGCGTATCTTATAGCGTCTAGGCATCACCGAGATAAACATTTCGACTGTGTCTTTCATGTAACCTTTGCCAGCTTGCGATCCGGTTCCTTTATGGGCCGACTCGGAATTCCTTTCGTTATAGGGCCGGTCGCCGGCGGTGAGCGCGCGCCCTTCCGTCTACGGCGGAGCATGCCAACGCACAGCAAAGCCGGTGAGCTGCTGCGCGACCTCGGGATTATTATTCAACGCTACAGTCCACTGACGAGGTCGGCTTTTGCCGCGGCAGAACGAATCTACGTGACGACGACAGACAGCTTGCAACTGGTTTCACCCAAGTGGCGCTTCAAGACAAGGGTGAATCTGGCTATCGCAACGAATGGCGGAGTTACGAAGTACGGACAGAGGCCTTTGCCAGTCTCTCCGCGATTTGTATTCGCCGGGCGCCTGCTCTGCTGGAAAGGACCGCATTTCGCTATCCGAGCTCTCGCCGAGGCAAGAAGAACCTTGCCCGAGGCGACACTCACGCTGATAGGTAGTGGGCCAGATGAGCGGCATTTACGAGATGTAGCGAAGAGAGTAAACGTGACAAATGCAGTGGATTTCGTCGGCCAAGTCCCACAGAAGCAATTGCTGGACTGGCTTCAAAGCTATACCGCTTTCGTCTTTCCCAGCCTGCACGATTCAGGCGGAACCGTTGTCCTCGAGGCTCTTTCAAAGGGCCTTCCCATTGTCTGTCTAGATCGTGGGGGGCCTGGTGTAATAGTGAATGAATCTTGCGGCATCGTTGTTCCAACTGCGGAGGCGAATGAGACCCAGACGGTCACTAACATCGCTAAAGCTATGATCACTTTAGCGTCCATGCCCGCCGCGGAATATTTCCGCCTCTCAGCAGGGGCCGTCGCCAGAGCGAACGAGCTTTCGTGGACTACGCTGACCGAAAGCATCATTGCATAGCAAAAGCTCGAAATAGATATAAAATTGTCGCCCATTGATAAGTGGTAAGCCACACAAAAAAGCTGTCTTCAGGTGAGCATCTTAATGCCTCGTATCCAGTTGCTCCGTTCGTCATCAAATCAGCTCCTTCGTTGCGAGTTCAGTGCGAGCGAGACAACTTATCTCTAGAATGAAAGCCAACAGTTAGGACCTACATTGACTTCGCCGAAGATCGAATTGAGTAGCTCTGCCACAGGCCCGAACTACAAAGTTGGCTGGTGGACGCCTAAGCTCGCAGGACCGATTATCGTCGCAGCGGCAATTCGCTTTACGCTCCTAGCCATTACCCTTGCGCGAAATGGAACGAGCACCCTGATCCAAGGGGATTCCCTCAGCTACCTATCCCCCGGTCGCAATCTGATATTTCATGGTAGTTTTGTAGCGGATGGAGCACCAGACCTGTTGCGCACGCCGGGTTACCCACTCTTTCTCGCAGTTACTACCCTTGCCGGTCTGCCGTTTGCGGCAGTAGTCAACGTAATCCTCTCGGTATTCTCCGTGCTACTGGTCTGGAGACTGGGGAGAGCGGCATTCGACGATCCTCGCGTCGCGCTCGGCGCCGCATGGCTCTTAGCATTGGAACCGGGCTCGGTCACATGGTCTGTCGTACTTCTATCGGATACTCTTTTTGTCGTACTTTATTTATTGAGCCTTGAGCGTTTCGCCCACTTCCTGCGCTTTAATCGATTGCCAGTGCTGGTAATGGCTGGATTGTTGTTAGCCGCTGCGATTTTCGTGCGTCCAGTTGCCTATTACCTTCCGCTCGCGTTGGCGCTATGGCTGCTGCTGGCAGCGTCTCGCGCGCCTGACGATTCGCCCCAGCCGCAAAAGTCCATAGCCAGGAAACTTCTTCTGCGCTCGAAAGCACCCGCTGTGCTCCTGATAACCGTAGTGCCATGGTTGGCAGCCTGGCAGATACGTAATTGGATCGAGGCCGACTACAGCGGTTTCTCGAGTGTTGCCGAAATCAATCTCTACTATAACGACGCCGCCAATCTCACAGCAGAAGCAGAGCACCGGAATTACTCCGAAGTAAGAGACGAGTTAGGTCGCCTTTGTTGGGTAGATTGCAACCAGCAAACCTATCTGTATCAGCCCTATCTCACGCGAAATCCCAAGCAGGCTGAATGGAGCCAGGGACAACGGCTGGCATTCATGCATACCCAGGCTGTAAGTGTCATTCGCGCTCATCTCTGGCTCTATTCTCGCTCATGCCTTACCTCCTTAGCCTGGGTGATGTTCGATCCCGGCACGCGGGCATTCGATGCACTGATAGATCCGGGAAAGACAGCGCATTTCATTGATGTTCTGAAGGACAAAGGCTTCTTGAACGGGACAATCGAATTCGTCAGGACAAACCCCAGGCCCGCGATCGAGAAAGTTGCATTTGAGTCGTTGCTCCTCGGTATGTATCTGCTTGCGGCCCGGGGGATCTTTCATTTTGGTGGACGCGACTTGCGTCCTTGGCTGCTGTTGGGCACGACCCTTTATTTCCTCGGCATCGTAGGAGCAACGACAGGAGGACCGGGGGTAGATGCGCGCTATCGCTTGCCAGTTATGCCTATCCTTTGTATTCTTGCGGCCGCAGAATTCTGGCGCACGAAAGTAAGTCGCGCAAAAAGTATAACTCCGCCGCCTGATGCGGATCTCGACCGCCTTACTATTGAATCTGACTGAATCGCACGCAAAACAGAAAATAAGTTACGAAGACAGGGAAGGCAAAGTTACCAGCGGGCCGACGGTTGAAAACACGCGAATCCGCGAAACCCAAGAGCCGGACGCCTGAATCTTGCGGCCAATAATAGAGGACAAAGAAGCCACATGGATCAAGCTGTTCAGTGGATCGATGAGAACCAGTCCAAAGCATCTCTGGACAGACTCTCAGGACGACTGTCGTTTCTAATGTTCCTCAGACGCTATCCTGTCTTCCTTCTTGCCTTTGGTCCGCCGCTTTTCAGATCGGCGTCAATTGATGCGACCGCGGGGAAGATCGACCTGTGGAGCGTTCTTCAAGTGGGCCTGGTCTCGTTGATTGGTTTTCGGGCGATTTATCGCTTAGCCTCGTCTGAGTCAATACGTATACCCAAAAAGATCCGGTCCGTCCTGAAATTCATCTTCTTTCTTGGCGTGCTATTTCTACTTTCCGCAACTTACTCGCCTAGCCGACTAGTTTCGATAGCATACTCTGGCTTGTATCTCCTCACCTTTGCATGTGTCGTAGAGTTCATTGCGGATGTGTATATAGCCCCCCCAAATTGGCTGCAATGTTTATTCCATCTTCGATTCATTGCGCTCTTGCTCATCGCCCTTGATTTCGTTGTTCTGCCGTTCAAACCGGGACTCATCTTATCGTTTGAGGAAGGCTCGGGCCTTCACTTTAGTGGAGGCACGATTGGTCCGGTTACGGTACTCTGTCCCTTGATCGCAATCATTTCGGCCTATGTCTTCCTGCATTCCCTCGAACCAAAAGTACGATCAATATTCTTCTTTCTGGTCGGCATCGCAGGAGTTTTGAGCGCCCAGGCCAGAGGATGCGAGCTTGCGCTGCTCTTTTCTCTCTCAATCCTGGCGCTCGAATGGGCAAGGACTAGTAAGCGCTCCGCGTACATCCTTATTTCCGGATTCATGGCTTTCATATTGTTTTTTGCGGCGGCCACGGGATCGATTGGTGGCGGGCGCATTTGGAGCACCTTTAATCGCGGCGAAAGTGCCCAAGGCATTGCAACCGCCAGTGGAAGAACTGTGATGTGGCATTTTGCAATCCAATATTGCTTGAAGCATCCGCAGGGGATGGGCTATGTTGTGGGTTTCCGAATGCTTTTCAAAACCTATCATGCCGTAGGCCTGACTTTAGATCCGTCCCATATCGGAAACGCTCATAACTGCTATGTCCAGGTTCTTGCGGACGCGGGCTGGTTGGCCCTCGCAGTCTATTTGATTATGTTGATCAAGATCATTTACGTGGGCTGGCGTTTTGCGAAGACGCCCACGCAAGAGACTCCGGCGTCATGCCGCGTTCCTTTACATGTGCTTCGATGCACCATCGTGATGCTGATCTACCTCCTTGCGGGCGGATTGACCAGCGCTGATGGCGTTGTTCCGCTCAGAACGCCGTTCTACTGGCAAAATATCCTTATTGCTGTCATCCTCGGCATTTCCGCAAACATGATCATGGCTGCTCGCGCACACGTTACTGAATCGGCGGAGCGATACTAACTGAGTCATCAACCGGACGTTTGTTAACTTCGATGAAGATCCTCATAGCTCACAATCGATATCAATTCAGCGGCGGGGAAGACGCGGTCGTGCGTGATGAGGTTGAGCTGCTTCGACGCCGAGGCGACAGCGTTCATCTGCTGGAGCAGGATAACGAGGCAATCCACGGTCTTCGCGGCAAGGTCGTTGCTTCCGCTGCTGTCTTCCATTCAGCCAACGCACGAAAGAGGATGAAGCAAGCGATCGATAACTTCCGGCCGGATGTGTTGCATATTCATAACTGGTTTCCTATGTTGTCCCCGTCAATTATTCTTGAAGCCGACCATTCCGCAGTACCTATCGTGCAGACCTTGCATAACTTCAGGATGATTTGCGCCAACGCCTTACTTTATCGCGATGGCGCCGTGTGCACAGATTGCCTCGGAAAGTCGTTTCCCTTTGATGGCGTAATTCATGGATGCTACCGCGGCAGCCGCGCTGGAAGCGCAATCGTCACCGCAGCGTATGCCTTCCACCGCTTAGCGCGCACCTGGAATCGTGTCGATCTCTTTATCGCGGTCTCTGAATTCGAGCGGGAGTTACTGCTCCGCGGCGGTTTGCCCGCGGAAAAGGTGGTGGTAAAGCCAAACTTTGCCGCTTCGGATGCTTGGAAGGCGGAACGAAATGCCGAGAACGTTGCAGTCTTTGTCGGCCGCCTGTCGCCGGAAAAGGGCGTCCGGACGCTGCTTTCGGCCTGGAAGACGGGCAGAATATCGCTTCGTCTCAAGATCATCGGCGATGGTCCAATGGTGAGTGAAGTGCGCGCATGTGCAGATAGCGTGGCCGGCGTCGAATATCTCGGCGTGCAATCACAGGACGCCGTTTATGGCGAGATGGCAAAAGCAAGGTTTCTGGTCTTTCCCTCGGAATGTTTTGAGACTTTCGGACGCACGGTCGTCGAGGCGTTTGCACAAGGTACGCCAGTTCTCGCCGCCGATCTGGGCGCCGTTCGAGAGTTGGTCGAGGAAGGCGCTACTGGCTGCCGCTTCGCACCGGGAGATATCAACGCGCTTGTGGCCGGCGTCCATCGCTTTCCCTGCGGCGAAGCTTACGAGCAAATGCGCGCAAACTGCCGCGACCTGTTTTTAAGCCGGTTCACAGGGGATTCGAACTACAGGTTGTTGATGCGGATTTACAGCCGGGCGCATGCGGTTCGGAACGGGCGATAGCTGTCCAGGAAACAAGTCTTGGATTCCGCGGCGGGTCAAATCCAGAACCGGCTGCCCCGACCGAGAGAGCCTGGATGACTTCCGGCGACTTCAGTTCAGTGAAACCCGAAATCCCCGTTTTGTTCATAGGATTCGTGCTATACTCTATCCAATCGTAGAATTCGATACGAAGTTCTTGCCTGTTCCGGTTACCGCCTACACGCAAACTTCCACATTGCGTTCGCGGTAAATCAGTACAAGAGGAGCAACACACAATGGAAACAGGCACAGTCAAGTGGTTTAATGATGCCAAGGGTTTTGGATTTCTGAGCCGTGAGAACGGTGAGGACGTCTTCGTTCATCACACCGCCATCCAGTCGAACGGCTTCCGTTCGCTGCAAGAGGGCCAGCGCGTCCAGTTCAACGTGACCAAGGGTCCCAAGGGTTGGCAGGCTGAGAACGTCCAGGTTGTCTAAGGGTAACCCCCTTCCAACTGGAACGGATTCAAACGGAAAGGGACGGCGAAGCTGCCGTTCCTTTCCTGCGTTTGATCTTGCGTTTAGCCCGGAATTTAACACGATCCAATACGATCAGAGCTTGCAATCATGGACGATTTCCCGGAATTCATGAAGAGTCCTGCGAACAGAATCGCCGGGTCCAATCAGGCGACTCCAGGCGTTGAGGGTTATGTCTTCGATGGCGCAGACGGAAGCCAGATGGCGTTTTGGACCTGCCGAAAGACTGCGGCGTCGGCGGCCCATGTCCACGCCTACGACGAGTATATGATCGTCGTCGAAGGCTGCTACACCCTGATCATCGACAATGAGCGGATGCCGGTGCAGGCCGGAGAGGAAGTTCTGATTCCATGCGGAGTTCGGCACAGCGGTGAAGTTCTTGCTGGGACCAGAACAATCCATGCATTTGGCGGGCATCGAGCCGACCGGATTCATGGCATCGACTGATCCCTGTTTTGCTACGCGGCGGGCTTGAGGCTCTTGACGCTGACCTGGGGAATGGCCGGGTGAAGGTTTTCCATCAGCGTCACATGGGTGCCTAAATACTGTAGAACATCGTTTATAGAGTCCTCAAAGCGCCCGCCCGTCTTGTGGGTGGCTTTCACCCCTTTGGAGACTAACTGGCAGACTTCAAAGCGGTTCATTCCCTGCGCAAGAGCGCGGTGGATCTTGTCGGAACGCATGACTTGACTCCGGTCAAAAGGTGGTTGTTGCGTGAGTTGCGGAGCTCGTCAGGGGCGGTGGAGCGGCAACAGCCGAGCAGGCTCTTCTGATTGCGAGGACGGGTCCAATGATTCAGCGCTAGCTTCATTGTACGCTGGAAACGGCTGCTACGCCGCCTACGCCCGGCTTTGCGGTGCTTTCGCCGTCGTGAAAACCCTGTTAACATAAACGTCGAATACCCCACCTGCGGGAATCCCAGCATCGACTCGACCGAAAGAGGAGCAAAGTGGCAGATACCACCAAGATTGAAGACAAAAAGGAACGGAAGGCGCTGAAGCGCACCGCCCGCAAAAAGGCTGCACCCAAGGCAAAGCGGACCGAACCGCGCGGCTCGGCCAAAAAGAAGGTCAAGAAGCTAGCTCGCGGCGTTTCGAAGCGCTAAGCGCCCACCTTCCACACTCGTAGAGCCCCTGGGTCTATTCGCGCAAGCGCCAGAGCCGGGGCTCAGTTCTGCCTCTGCTCACAAGGATTTTTGGCGGTAGGCTTGCGTTCGCCCAATCGGATTTCGAGAGCGTTACGCCGCAAAAAAAGATCCTCCCCTGCGCACTCACGCCTTCAGCTAAACCATCCGGGACTGATGGATAGCCGAGAACGATCACGTTCCTGAAACCGACCGATCCCGCCGTCGACGGGACGAGGAGAACTGCCCTGCTCAGACAACTTGGCGCCCGCAAGTCGATCGACAAGCTGATCCGGGACTCGGAAGAGCCCGAGCATGCCCTCAAGAAGACGCTGGGCCCTTGGTCGCTGACCGCGCTTGGCATTGGTGCTGTAATCGGTTCCGGCATCTTCACGGTCATCGGCACGGCCATCTCCGGCGAGCAATTCGACACCACGAGCATTGTCAACACGCCTCTAGCCGACTTTGTCATCCACCACACTGCCATGGCCGGCAGGCCCGGAGCCGGTCCGGCAATCGCCGTCTCGCTCTTTCTGGTCGCCATTGTCTGCGCGCTCACCGGCCTTTGCTATGCCGAACTCGCGTCGATGATTCCCATCGCCGGCTCCGCCTATACCTACACGTATGCCACACTCGGCGAACTAGTCGCCTGGATCATCGGCTGGGATTTGATCCTCGAATATGCCGGCTCCAACATGACCGTCAGTGTAGGTTTTGCCGCCCATGTGGTGGACTTGCTGGACTGGTTCGGCCTGCATCCCTCGCCGGTATGGCTCTCTCCAGCCTATCTGCCGGAAGGCTTGCAGGACCTGGCCGGAAACTGGCTCTATCGCCCCGGCTGGCACATCGGATTCAACATCCCCGCCTTTCTCATCGTTCTCGTGCTCACCGTGATCCTGGTGCGCGGCATTCGCGAGTCCGCCAGCACCAACAACATGATGGTCGGGCTTAAGCTCATCGCCATTCTGATCTTCATCTTTGCGGTAATCGGCTACCTTCATCCCGCCAACTGGCACCCCTTCATGCCCAACGGCTGGTCGGGAATCTTGACCGGCGGGTCCATCATTTTCTTTACCTACATCGGCTTTGACTCGGTCTCGACGGCGGCCGAGGAGTGTCGCAACCCCCAGCGCGATCTACCCATCGGCATCATCGCCACGCTGGCCATCTGCACCACGCTCTACGTGGCCGTCGCCATATGCCTTACCGGCCTGGTGCCGTGGCAATCCATGGTCGGCGACGCCGCGCCAGTCGTCAATGCGCTCAAAAAGCTTTCCGTTCTTCCTGGCGGTCATCCGCTCCACTGGATCAGGCTCGTCGTCCTCTTCGGAGCCATCATGGGAATGCTCTCGTCGATCCTGGTCTATCAACTCGGCCAGTCGCGCGTCTGGTTCTCCATGTCGAGAGACGGCCTCTTGCCCAAGGTCTTCAGCAATGTGCACCCCGTCTTTCGCACCCCGGCTTTTTCAACCTGGGTGGCAGGATTCGTGGTGGCCATCCCCTCCGGCCTCTTCGACATCGGCACGCTCGCCGATCTCTCCAACATCGGCACGCTCTTCGCCTTTGTCCTCGTCTCGATCGGTGTGATCGTCCTGCGCATCCGCGAGCCGGAGCGCCGCCGAGGCTTTCGCGTGCCCGGCGGCCCCATCATTCCAAGTCTCAGCGTAATCTTCTGCTTCCTGCTCATGGCTGGTCTGCCCATCATCACCTGGCTCCGCTTCATCATCTGGCTGGTCATCGGACTGGTGATTTACTTCCTCTATAGCCGCCACCGATCAGAGTTCGCCGGGCAGCGATAAAATAGCAGCAGTGCCTGACATTGCCAGCTTCATCCGCCGTCTCCCCAAAGCCGAGTTGCATCTGCATCTCGAAGGCACCATCCTGCCCTCCACCCTGGTCGAGCTGAGCGCGCGTCATGATTCTCGGCCGCTCACCTTGCCCGAGGCCAGGGCCCTATACCACTTCTCCGACTTCACCGGCTTTCTCGAGGCTTTCAAGGCCGTTACCCGCCTACTCCTTAATCCCGATGACTATGAATTGGCCGCATGGCGCATGATGGAGCATCTGGCCGATCAGGGCGTCGTCCACGCCGAGGTCTTCGTCTCTGTCGGCGTAATTTATTTGTGGCGCAATCACGATCCGGCGGCCTTCGAGCCTATCTTCGCAGGCCTTGAGCGGGCTCGCGAGCGTGCCGAGCGAGATCTCGGCCTCACCGTCTATTGGATCTTTGACGCCGTCCGCCACTTCACCGTCGAGGAGGCCGAGCGCGTCTTCCTCAAAGCCGCCGAACTCAAAGCCACTTACCCCTCCATCGTTGCCATCGGCCTGGGCGGCGACGAGCGACAGGCCGGCTCTGAGCCTTTCCGCGCCCTCTATGCCAAGGCTGCGCAATCCGGTCTGCGCCTCACCAACCACGCCGGCGAAACCACCGGTCCCGAGGCTATCCGCGAGGCGCTCTCCATTGGTTCTGAACGCATCGGCCACGCACTTTCGGCTGTAAGGGATTTTTATCTCATGGAGGAACTCAAGGAGCGGCGAATCCCCCTGGACATGAACCCAACCTCGAACGTCCGCACCGGCGTCTGCACCTCCTATGCCGACCACCCGCTGAAAAAGTACTTCAAAGCAGGACTATTGGTGACTTTGAACTCCGACGATCCGGCCTTCTTCGGCTCCGACCTCGCCAACGAGTACCTGCTGGCCCATAACGAGCTGAACTTTACCCGCGACGAGCTCCGGCAACTGGCATCCAACTCCATAGAAGCCAGCTTCCTTCCCACCCCGGCCAAGGTCGAGTGGCTCTTCCGCATCGACG
>CAYTJN010000071.1:0-20153 GCA_964438125.1 uncultured Occallatibacter sp. | reverse complement strand
AATCAGCTTGAGAGCTCCGGCGCGCACCCTGACAGCACCTAGAGGATGCACGCAAACCCACGGTGGCAGCTTCTCCGGGCCGGTTTCAGCCTGTGTGATCAAGCCCAGATGCAATTCGTATTTCTCGTGATCGAGGCCTTGCGCCAGAAGCGAGATCACCCGTTCCGCTCCGCCTCCGCCAAGATGAGGAATCAGCAAGAGAATCCTCGAAGACGGGTTCACGGACATGAGCAAAACCTCAGGATTTCGAGCGACTATAGTTCCAGAGTTTATTCCCATTGAGCGCAGAACTTAATTTGTTCCTACTTATCCTGTGGAAAAGTTCTTCTTGACACATGGAACATTATTAATGTTTCCTGACGGTACTGTATCTCATTATCTCCAAGAGGACTCCAAGCATCCGGGTCACGGCTGTGTTGTCGCGGGGGAGCGGCTGAGGCGGGGAACGAAAGTCGACGTTCGTGGGCGTGGGGCCCGACGGATCGTCATACAAGCATGAGCTTTCGAAACCCTTGAGCACCCTTCCAAAGGCATTAACGTTCCGGTTTCATTTCGGGACACCTCGTTCCTTTCGGGGAGGGGCCAGTGTTCAACCTTTGTAGGAAGGTTGCAGGTGCTGTTTTCGTGCCTGCACTCCTGTTTTTTCGCCACCGCTTTGCCTTCCGGCCCGACCGCCCGGTTCAGATTTCCCATGCGTCTTTAAGCCCGCACATGGTCGTCGGCATCACCAGCGCCCAGACCTGCCTGGTTCTAGGTGGCCGGCTGCGCGCGTTGCGCGAGGCAGGCTTTCGAATTACGCTTGTTTCAAGTCCTGGTGATTTGCTTGCCTCTACGGCCGCCCAAGAGGGCGTCGAGTCCGTCGCGATTCCCATGCAACGCGAGATCGCGCCATTTGCGGACCTGTTGGCTCTAATGCGACTCTGCTGGCTGCTCTATAGGCTCAAGCCCGACATCGCAGAATTCAGCACACCGAAGGCCGGATTGCTTGGCTCGATCGCTGCGATGCTCTGCCGCGTGCCGGCCAGGGTCTATTTCCTGCGAGGCCTTAAACTAGAAACTTGCACTGGGATCAAGCGCAAGATTTTGCTTGCCTCTGAGAGGCTGGCCGCGGCCTGTTGTCATTCCGTTCTGTGCAACAGTGACAGCCTGCGCGACCAGGCGCTTGCGCTGGGAGTGGCGCCGGCGAGCAAGCTGTGCCTTTTGGGCGGCGGTAGTAGCAACGGTGTCGATGTAGACCGGTTCTATCCGGGCCCGGACGGGCTGCGTAGTGTGCTTGGCCTTCCACTGGATTCCCATGTAGTCGGCTTTGTTGGTCGCTTGACTCGCGACAAGGGAGTGCCGGAACTGCTTGAGGCATTCGATTCCATACTGGCCGCAATACCCAACGCATACTTGTTGCTGGTAGGCTGGTTTGACGCCTCGGAGGATGCGCTTGACGATGAAGTGCGCGCCCGCATTGAGAGCCATCCACGAATCCACCGGACAGGCTACGTTGCCGATACCGCACCCTATTATCGCGCAATGGATGTCATGGTTTTGCCGACTTGGAGGGAAGGGTTTCCAAATGTCATCCTTGAGGCTGCGGCCACCGGGATTCCCGTTGTGACTACTCTTGCCACCGGCTCGCGCGACGCCGTGGTGCCGGAGGTGACAGGGTTGCTGATCCCGCCCGGCTACCCGGAGGCTATTCGCGAGTCCGTGCTTCAATTGCTTTCGAATCCAGAACGGCGCTGCCGCATGGGCCTGGCTGCGCGCGCCTGGGTTCTCGACCACTATGTCAATGATGATGTTCTGGGGCGGACGGCACACTACTACATGAGCTTCCTCAAACCGAAACCGGGGAAGAGCTCAAGAAGCGGTCCGATTCCAGCCGATTCTGCACTCCATCCGATCTAAGTGAATCTTGGGAAGATTGTGGACGAGGAACCAGGATCTACAGGTGGCGCCAGCATGAGGTAGCGCTAGCACGATTCGAGAGCAAAGCCTTCTGTGTTTCAGCCGATGGAATTTGAGTAATTATTACTGTAGAGGCTGCGGCAGCACGGCAAGCCCAGGAGCGCTCGTCTCGGCGGGCAGCAGTTGGAGCGTATGTGCGCCTTGCCCGGCCGCAGGTAATACAACTAAATCGGGCTTGATACCCAGAACGAGAGTAGCCGTAACGGCCAGCAACAGGGCCGCGCCCACTGCGATTCCGACTTGCGGTGAGGGAGCGGCCAGCCTTTCGTCGGACGGACGCTGTGCGGCAACAAGCGCCAGACGCAGGTAGTAGGCCGCGGCCACACCAGAATTCAGCAGGCCGATGATCACCAACCAGATGGCTCCTCCGCCAATCGCTGCAGAAAATGAGACAAGCTTGCCGAAAAACCCTCCCGTGAAGGGTATGCCCACGAGCGAAGCAAGGAAGAAGATCAGCAAGCTGCCCAGAAGCGGTGAGCGATAGACCAGTCCACGAAAATCTTCGATCAGTGGCAGCTTTTCGTCGTATCCGCTGGCTAGCGTGATCACGGCAAAGATTCCCACATTCATAGCCGCATAGGCAGCGATGTAAAAGCAGGCTGCTGCAATTCCGTCACTTCCCACACCGGCAAAGGCTGCCAGCAGGTAGCCGGCATGGGCGATCGACGAGTAAGCCAGCATGCGCTTCACATTCTGCTGGCGCAGGGCGGCCAAATTTCCCACCGTCATGGAAAGCACGGCTACCACCCACAGCAGCGGCTCCCAAACCGGTCGCAAAGTGGGGAGCATCTCGTAGACCACGCGCAGAAGCAGAGCAAATGCTGCGGCCTTGGGCGCGGTAGACATCAGCGCTACCACAAGCGAGGGTGCGCCCTCGTAGACATCCGGCGTCCATACATGGAAGGGAGCGGCGGAGACCTTGAAGAGAATCCCAACCAGCATCAACCCCAATCCAGCCAGAATGAACGAGTGATTTTCTGCGGTGGGCGCGAGGCGCGCAATCTCGTAGATCTGCGTCGTGCCGGTTGCGCCGAAGATCAGAGCGATGCCGTAGAGCAGGAACGCCGTGGCAAAGGAGCCGAGCAGGAAATACTTGATCGCCGCTTCGGGGCCGCGACCGGTCTCTTTGCGATAACCGGCCAAAACATAAGTGGCAATGGACGAGATTTCTAGAGCGATAAAGACGACCAGCAGTTCAACTGCGCCCGTCAACAGGCACATGCCCACCGCGCCAAAAACGATCAGTGCGTAGAATTCGCCTTGATGGTGGCTCTCTTCGGGCAACGTGTCCAGTGAAAGCAGCAGCGCAACCAGAACCAGGCCGCAGATCAGCACATGGAAGAAGACGGTGAAGGCGCTCGTTTCCACCGTGCCCGAAAAGCCGGTACCCTGGGGAAGAGAAAGTGGCCACAGGCTGCCCCAGAGCGCAGAGGTAGTTCCCAGAGCGGCGACCCAGCCCAACCAGCGGCGGCCCCAGTGGGCGGGTAAAGTCGCGTCGATCAGCATCACCAGCACGCCTGTCAACGTGAGAATGACCTCGGGAAGGATGCGGAAGATATCGGAAACAGGATTCACTGCGGGCCCTCCGCATCATTCATTTCCCCGGAGGGCGTTGAATCATCAACGGCTGCCATCCCCAGTGGAGCCGGAGCAACGCGAACAGATAATTGATGGATCTGCGGTGGTTCTCCGGCAAAATGTATTCCCTGCTCGATCGTTGGCAGCCAGAACATCGGCGCGATTCCCATCACGAGCATCAGTACTGCCAGCGACCCCAATACCGCCATCTGACCCAGGCGCAGATCTTGGGCTGGTTTCTCGACGGCGAGCCGGCTCTCTGGCCCAAAGAAGAGCCGCTGCACCAGCCAAAGCATGTAAGCCGCACTCAGCACAGCGCCCAACGTGGCCGCGACCGCCCAACCTTTGCTGACGCCGCTAAAGGTGCTCAGCAGAACCAGGAACTCGCCCACAAAGCTGCCAAGCATCGGCAGCCCAATCATCGCCAGCGAAGCGAAGACAAAGAACGTGGCTGTGCGAGGCAACTTCGCCGCAAGCCCTCCGTAGGCGCCGATCTCGCTCGAGCGGTAGCGGTCATAGAGCACGCCCAGCAGCAGGAAAAGCGCGCCGTCTACCACGCCGTGGTTGAGAATCTGATAAACTGCTCCCTCCCAGCCCGTCAACGTAAGACCATAAATGCCCAGAGTGATCATGCTCAGATGGCTCAGCGCGGCGAAGGCCATCAGTCTCCAGAAGTCGCGTTGAACCAGCGCGAGACAAGCTCCATAGAGAATGCCGACAACCGCAAGCCCCACCATCACCGGCGCAACGTCTCTCGCCTCCGCAGGGAAAAGCGCGATATGAAAGCGCAGCATCGAGTAGAGCCCCAGCTTGCCGGCCACAACCATCGCCAAAGCCACGGGCGCTTCGCTGAAGGTGTCCGCGAGCCAACCATGAAGCGGGAAGACCGGAACCTTCACTGCAAAGGCGAAAAGAAACGCCAGTGCGACCAAGAACATCTGGTAGACCGGGAAGTTTCCGTGAGCGATCATAACTTGCAGCGTGGTGTAGTCGAAGCTGCCAGTGCGCGCGTAGAGCCACAGGATCGCCACCAGCAAGGGAGCCGAAGGAATAAAAGTGAAGAGGAAAAACTTGAGCGCGGCCTGGGGTCCATCCTTGCGTCCGTACATGGCAATCAGGATTGCCATCGGCACCAAAGATAACTCCCAGAAACCGTAATACAAGATCAGGTCCAGCGAAATAAATACGCCAAACATGGCCGTCTGTTGAACAAGGAATAACGCGAAGAAAAGCTTACGCCGCTCCTGTATCGCATTCCAGCTTGCCACGACGCCTACCGGAGCAAGCAACCCCGTCAAGACAACCAGCCAAAGACTAAGACCATCCACCCCAACGTGGTAAGAGATTCCGTGACTCTCGGCTGAGCTTGGGGCTAGGTTGATCCAAATCTGATTAACCTCAAACTGAAAGCCGCTTTGACCGGCAACAAAATGCACCGGCAGATGCAGTGTCAGACCGAAGGTTGCCAGCGAGACAAGCAGCGCCATCCAATTGGGCAACTTCCAGCGGTCGGGCGTAAGCAACACGAGCACGGCCCCGCCCAGCGGAACGAGCAGCATCAACGTGAGAATCGATTGGTCGATCATTGCCATTCTCTCAATGCCCCGACACTTTCCAGACAAACGCAATTGAAGCTGGCCAGACCGTTGTCCATGGTACCAGCAGGGAGATCAAGACAACCGCCGCGCCCGCGGCGAGCCATGCAGCATACGAGCGCAGATTTCCCGATTGCCAGCGCTGCAAGATCGCGCCCGCAAGCATCGCGATCCCACCGAGCAACCACGCGATCCCACCCAGAATGCCGACATCGACAACCCAGCCAAGTATATATTTCGAAAAGCCAAGCAGCGGCTTAACCAGCGTTGCGCCATACAACTCGTCGACATAATACTTGTTGATCAGCAGCCTGTAGCCGCCCGAAAAGAAACCGGCCAAACGCGCCGGGTATGCGGACGCTCCGCCGTAGAGCAGCACGGCGGAGACCCCACCCAGTAATGCCAGAACAACTGCTAGAACGCTCAGCGTCAGCTCAACATCCCCGCTGCCGCCCACTGCAACGCGCATCCCAATGACTGGAGCCAAAAAGCAGCTGAACCGCTCCATGTTGATCCAGCCGTTGGCGCGCTCAATACCGATCCAGCCTCCGCAGATCGAAAGCAATGCGAGAAGGACGAGAGGCACACGCATCGACCAAGGACTCCCGTGTAGATGTGAATCTTCGCTGCGCGACTTGCCTAGAAAGGCCAGACACCACAGCCGGAACATGTAGAACGAAGTCAGGAGCGCGGTAAACATGCCGACATAACACACCACTCTGCCGTTCGGCCCTTGCAAATAAGCTGCATAAAGGATGGCATCCTTTGAGAAAAACCCAGCAAAGGGCCATATCCCGACGATGGCCAAAACGCCGGCGGTTGTTACGGCGAATGTGAGTGGGAGCTTCTTCCATAAACCGCCCATCTTGCGCAGGTCCTGCTCGCCACCGAGCGAATGGATGACCGCGCCAGCCGCGAGGAAGAGCAACGCCTTGAAGAATGCATGAGTCATCAGATGGAAGATAGCCGCGGAGTAAGCCGCCACGCCGCAACCTAAGAACATATAGCCAAGCTGCGAGATCGTCGAATAAGCCAGCACGCGCTTGATGTCGTTCTGTACGAGCGCAATAGTAGCCGCGAACAGAGCCGTCGCCGCGCCAACGATTGCCACCACGCTCAGCGCGAAGGGCGAGTGGTCAAAGAGGGCATGCGTTCGCGCCACCATATAGACGCCAGCAGTGACCATCGTTGCCGCGTGGATCAGTGCTGAGACAGGAGTCGGGCCTTCCATCGCATCCGGCAACCAAATGTAAAGCGGAAGCTGCGCGCTTTTGCCCGCCGCGCCGAGCATCAGGCAGAGCGCAATCACGGTCACCACGCCGCCGTTCCATCCGGGGTCCATTCCCAGCTTCGTCGCGATCTCAGTGAAGGTTAGCGTGCCGAAGTTGGCGACGAGCAAGAACATCGCGATCAGAAAGCCGACGTCACCAATACGGTTGACGATGAAGGCCTTTTTGCCCGCATCAGCAGCAGACTTCTTATTGAAGTAAAAGCCGATCAGCAGATACGAGGCCAGCCCCACGCCTTCCCAGCCGACAAACATCAACAGGGCATTGCCGGCGAGCACCAGCACGCTCATGAAAAAGAGAAAGAGATTCAGGTAGCTGAAGTAGCGTGCATAGCCTTTGTCGTCGCCCATATAGCCGACCGAGTAGACGTGAATCAGAAAGCCGACGCCGGTGACGACCAACAGCATGACAAGCGAAAGCTGATCGAGGACGAAGCTGAAGTCGACGTGCAGGGCGGGGATGTTAATCCAGGGCAACGGACAGGTTTCGGTGAAGGGAAGGGAACTCAATGCTCTGTACGGATCAGGGCCAAGCGCATCTCTCGAATTCGCGGGGAAGAACGCGAACGCCGCCGCCACCAACACCAGGCAGAATGCCCCCAGCGGCGCCAGCAGCGCCACCATCGTGACAAGCCATTTAGGCAGCCGTTTTCCGAAGATTCCGTTGATAAGGAATCCAATGAAAGGCAGCAGCGGAATGTACCAAAGATGAAGATTGTCGATCATAGTTTCATCAAGTCGATGCGGTCGACGGCTAGCGTTGCGCGCGCGCGGAAGATGGCAATAATGATGGCTAGCCCCACCGCAGCCTCCGCCGCGGCAACCAGCATCACAAAGAAGACAAAAATCTGCCCCTTCACAGCATGCCACTGGTGCGCGAAGGTCACAAAGGATAGATTTACGCCGTTGAGCATCAGCTCAATCGACATGAAAACGGTGATCAGGTTGCGCTTAATGAGAAAGCCCACCACACCCAACGAAAACAGCGCTGCGCTTAGCAACAAATACCAAGACAAAGGGACTTCCTGCATGAGAAATGAATTCATCGTCCGCCCGTCCTTTCCTGATCGCCATTACCGCGGCTAGCCAGCGCAACCGCACCCAGAATTGCAATCAGAATCAGCACAGAAGTCACTTCGAAGGGAAGCAGGAGCTTGGTAAAGAGTACGGCGCTTAACTCTTCGGTTGTTGTGATGCCGTCGCTCAGCCTCGCTACGCCCAGGCCGTGCGCATGCAAAATCATGGTCGCTATCACGGCTAGAACCGCGACCACAGCGGGAAAGCCGACACGGCCAGCCGCGCGACTGCCCAGAGTGCGGTCTTCGCGGCCCGCATTAAGCAACATGATTACGAAGGTGAAGAGCACCATAATCGCCCCGGCATAAACGATCACCTGAGCCGCCGCAAGGAACTCCGCGCCCAGCATCAGGTAAAGCACAGCCAGCGAAGTCATCACCACAATCAGCGACAGGGCGCTGTTGATGGGATGGCTCTGGAGAAGCAGATTGATCGCTCCAGCCAGGCAGAATCCGGCAAACACGATAAACAGAATCAAGTGCATCGCAAGCTCCGGGCATGCCCGATTGTAACTCAGCGGTAAGCCAGCCAAAGGCTTGTCGCGACAATGTTCACGATGGCCAGGGGCATCAAATAGCGCCACCCGAAGTTCATTAACTGGTCGTAACGAAAGCGCGGCAGCGTTCCCCGCACCCACACATACAAAAAGAGAAACGAAAAGACCTTGAGCACAAACCAGAAGATGGGGAACAGCGCATGGACGAAGATATTCTGCGGCGGAGGAATGAGGTCTCCGAAAGGACTGGTCCAGCCGCCCAGGAAAAGCAGAGTGGCCACACAGCCCACCGTAATCATGTTTGCATACTCGGCCATAAAGAACATGGCAAATTTCATAGAGCTGTACTCGGTGTGATAGCCGCCGGTCAGTTCGCTTTCCGCCTCGGGCAGATCGAAGGGCGAGCGGTTGGTCTCGGCGTAAGCCGCCGTCAGATAAATGAAGAAGGCGACAAACTGCATTCCGCCGAATAGGTTCCAGGTCAGCATGCCCTGGGTCGATTGCTGCTCGACAATCACGCGCAGGTTCAGCGTGCCGGAGCGCAGCACAACGCCTACCAGCGAAAGCCCGAGAGCCAGTTCGTAGCTGACCATCTGCGCCGACGAGCGCAGCGCACCCAGCAGGGAATACTTGCTGTTTGACGACCACCCCGCCAGCGCAATGCCGTAGACGCTGATTGAAGTCACGCCAAGAATCACCAGCAGGCCGATGTTCACGTCCGAGATTTGAAAGAAATTCAGTTCGCCGGGCTTTACAAGGCCACCTGGACCGACGTTGGTCTCGCCGAAGGGCACAACGGCAATCGAGATGAGCGCACAACCCAGCGCGATGATGGGAGCCATCAGATAAAGAGGCCGGTAAACGCCAGTCGGTATGATGTCTTCTTTAAGGAAATTTTTGGCACCATCGACTAGCGGCTGCAGCAGTCCGAATGGCCCCACGCGGCTCGGCCCCCAACGGTTCTGGATGCGGCCGACCAGCTTGCGTTCCAGCAGCACGGTATAGGCGACGCCTACAAGCATCACCACCGTCACCACGGCCACCTTCAACAAGCTCCATAACAAAAACTGCAAAATCGTCACGTGCCTTCAGCCTCGTCTTCCAATGCTGCGATCATGGGAATCCCAAACAATCCGCATCACAACACCTTCAACCCGCCATAACGCGCCTGATGCGATTTCAATTCCTTGAGCGCCGGGCTGTGTTCGCCCAGTGTCCCGGATACGAATAACCCATTGTGAGCCATGGCAATCGGGCCATGCCCGTTTGAAGAACTCTCGGTCAACGCCGCCACAGGCACAAAGCCCGGCTCGCTCGGCACATCGTTTCCACCGAAGAGATTCACGCGATCCAGAGCGTAGCCCGGAACCAGGCGGGCAATCTCATCCAGTACGGCCAGCGGATCAAGCGGGCTCAGTTTCGGCTCTAATCCATTCGCCGCGAGCCACACCGCATGCCTGTCCGCTTCGCCTGCCTGCGCGCCACGCGATTGCCCCAGGTCCGCCGTCACGCCGTCTTTGCCGAAGGGAACCAGCGTTTTGACATCCACTCCCATTGCCCCGGCCAGTCGCACGATCATCTCAAAATCCGGCTTCACGCCGGCGCGGTCCGCTGCCTTTTTCACCATTTGCACATCGCCGAAAGTGTTGGTCACAGTGCCTGTTTTTTCGTAGAGGCTCACCGACGGCAGCACCACGTCGGCCAGCGCAGCAGTTTTTGTAAGGAAGATGTCCTGGACGATCACGAAGGTATTCTTGAGTGTGGCCGGGTCAACGCCCAGTTTCGCCACCGGGTCTGAACCAACGACCAGGAGTGCGCCCAGTTCTTTCTTTGCCGCCGCATCGAAGATCCCCTGAAGCGACTTACCTGGAGTTGCCGGCATTCCTGCGTACTCCTCCGCAAAGGCGCCCTGCGCAGTTACCGGTAAATAACCGGGAAGCAGATCCGGCAGCAGCCCCATATCCGCCGCGCCGCGTGAATTTGCATAATCGCCGAGATAGGCAAAGCGCACATTAGGGCGTTTCAAACCCCATGCGACAAGCTCTTCAATCGCCGTGCCGTTGAGCTCCGCACCGAAGGCCACTACCATTGAATCCTCAGCCAGCATCGCTTCGCGGAATGCTGAGTCTTGAAATGTCGCGTCGCTCCCATTCAGATAGGCAGTCAAGGCAGAGTAACCACCTTCAGGCAGCCGCACTATTGCCTTGGCCTGCCGTTCCAACTTGATGGCCCTTGTGTTTGCAATGTAAAACCGTCCGCGGTTCAGCCGCACGTTGCTGCGCAGATTCCACGCCAGCAGCGGGTGCTCGACCGTCGGATCGCCGCCAATCAAGAGAACGGCAGGCGCCATCGTCATTTCGCGCAGACTGGCGGCCCTGTCCTTATTCCCCGCAAGAGCCCGCGCAAATGCCGCAAAATCCGCAGTCCGCTCGTGATCGATGTTGTTCGTCTTGAGCACCGTTCGGGCAAACTTTTGCAGCAGATAATTCTCTTCGTTGGTGCTCTGATTCGAGCCGATGACGCCGATTGCGGAGCCGCCGCGTGTGTCGCGCATCTCTTTGAAGATGCCCGCGGCCAACCGCAGCGCCCGTTCCCAAGTTGCCGGCTCCAACACGCCGTCAGCGTTGCGCACAAGAGGCTTGGTCAGGCGCTCCGGACTCTCTACAAAATCGAAGCCAAACCGTCCTTTTGCGCAGAGAAAGTCGCCGTTGATGCCGCTCTTGTCGCGATTGTCGGCGCGCACGATCTCCGAACCGTCGTTCACTTGCCGCACGCCCAGCGTCACCTTGCAGCCGTCGGCGCAATGCGTGCAGGTCGTCGACACATGGTTCATCTCCCACGGGCGCGTCTTGTAGCGGTAACTGCCGCTGGTCAGCGCGCCGACCGGGCAGACGTCGATGCACATGCCGCACTGTTCGCAGTCCAGATGATCGGTGCCATTTGGCGCAATCGTCGAAGAAACGCCTCGGCCCTGCACCCCAAGAGCCCATACATCCATGCCTTCGCCACACATGCGAATGCAGCGATAACAGAGAATGCAGCGTGGCCTGTCAAAATAAACGGCCGGCGACCACTGCTGTTCATCGCGATGCTGTTTTGCCTCTGCGTATAGACTCTCGCCCGCGCCGTACTTGAAGGTCATGTCCTGCAACTCGCACTCGCCGCCCGCGTCGCAGACTGGGCAGTCCAGCGGATGGTTGCCGAGGAGCAGTTCGATCGTCGCCTTGCGCGCCTGGGCGATTTCGTCGGACTCGGTAATGAAGACCTGTCCCTCGGCCACCGCTGTCGTGCAGGCCGTTTGTAGTTTGGGCACTTTCTCCTGGCGTACGACGCACATGCGGCAGGCCGCCTGAAGGCTCAGCCCAGGGTAGTAGCAAAACGCCGGAATCTCGATGCCGGCCTTGCGGCAAGCGTCGATCAGCAGCGTCCCCGCAGGGGCCGTCAGCTTCTTGCCATCGACGATGAAGTTTACGTCTGCCATTCGTTTGGTTGGTTCCCGGTTCTGCGTCGTCCCTACGGGACTCTGCTGTTTTGGTACGTCTCTCTCCCCACGCTAAAGCGCGGGGCTAACTACCGTTGCGCCTACGGCGCGGGGGGTTCGTGGTTTCCCAGGTCTCAGAAGCGAGACCTGGGAAACCCGGCTAGGCTGCGCGCAGCTAGCGGGGTTATCAGGTTATTTCGGTGACGTTGTTGAACCGTCTTCATCCTCTCTACCGTCTTCATCCTCTCTTAAGAAGCCTCCGAGCCGTGAATTCCTCTTCTCCCGCTCCATCAGCATCTTTTGGGGATCGCTCCTACATAGCATTTCATTAGCTACGTCGAGAGGCGACTTGGGTCGTTTCTTCATATTTAGCTTCTCCTTTTGAAGCTGAGGAGAGAGTACCCCGGTCAAAATCAGGTAACACCCTGGATAAAGAAGGCAAGTAAAACCGGTAAAACAATGAAAAAGAGCGACTTATTAGGAATTCGAAGACCGTTCTCTCGACAAGATCCTGAAGGTTTTGGTCATTGCAAGTACTTAAGAAAAAACTACTTGCAGCATAAAATGGTACAAACATCCCTCGCAAAAAATGTTTCGAGTTGTTGTCAACGATTTTTTTGCATGTACCTGAATCACAATCCTACAGAACCGCCAAATCCACATGCTTCGCAAAGGGGCAGGGCTTGCCGTTCAAGTGCTCTTCAAACTCTTTGCGAAACTTCTTCACAAATCCCAGCGTAGGCATCGCCGCCGCATCGCCCAGCGGGCAAAACGTCCGTCCCATCATGTTCTCGGCCAGGTACTGCATGTTGTCGATGTCCTTAGCCTCGCCGAAGCCGGCATGGAAGCGAGTCAGCGACTTCTTCAGCCAATCCGTCCCTTCGCGGCAGGGAATGCACCAGCCGCAGCTTTCGTGCTGATAGAAACTGATCGTTCGCAATGCAAACTCGACGATGCAGGTCTGGTCGTCGATCACCACCACGCCGCCCGAGCCAAGCATCGAGCCAGCCTTGCCCACCTGGTCGAAGTCCATCCCGATGTCGATCTCTTCCGGCAACAAAACAGGCGTCGAAGACCCGCCCGGAACGATAGCCTTCAATCCTCGTCCTTCGCGTACCCCTCCGGCCACCTCATAGATCATCTTCTTGAGGTTGTAGCCCATGGGTAGTTCGTAGACGCCGGGCCGTTCCACATGCCCGCTGATGCAGAAGAGGCGCGTCCCGCCGTTGCGCGCCGAACCGACGGCCGCATACGCCGCAGCGCCCATCTCGACAACGTGCGGAACAGTCGCGATCGTCTCGGCGTTATTGATCACCGTCGGGCCGCCGTAGAGACCGACGACAGCCGGGAAAGGCGGTTTGATCCGCGGCACGCCGCGCTTTCCCTCCAGAGACTCCATCAGCGCCGACTCTTCGCCCACTTCATATGCGCCCGCGCCGGTCTGCGTGATGATCTGAAACTCTGTCTCCGACCCGAAGATATTCTTGCCGAGAAATCCGCGCGCGTAGGCGTCAGCCACGGCCTTTTCCATGATTTCGAGAAGATACCTGTACTCCCCGCGCAGATAGATGAAGCCCACCTTGGCTCCGATGGCCAATCCGGCAATGATTGTGCCTTCGATCACCGCGTGCGGATCATGAAGAAAGATCAGATGGTCCTTGCAGGTTCCGGGCTCGCTCTCATCACCGTTGACCAAAACGTATTTGGGCTTGGCGCTCTGCTTGGGAACAAACGACCACTTCATCCCAGTCGGAAAACCCGCGCCTCCGCGGCCTCTCAGCCCCGAGGCCTTCATCTCGTTGACAATCCAGTCGGCGCCCTGCTCCAGGCACTTCTTCGCAGCTTCATAACCGCCCAGTTGGAGGTAGCGCTCGATCTTGGCAGCGCCCTGGCCGAAACGCCGGGTGACGATCTTCACCTCATCGGGATGCGAGACGAGCCTAGGCATCGGCTTCCGTCCCTTCCGACTGTGACCTTCCGCGATAACCTGCCAGAATGCCGGGCACGTGGTTGGGGCTTAACTCCTCATGGAACTCGTAGTTCACCTGGATGGCCGGCGCCCAGCAGCATGCCCCGATGCACTCCACCTCTTCGACCGAAAACACTCCATCGGGGGTAACTCCCTTGTCTCCGAGACCTAACTCTCGTTGAAAGCGCTCGTAAATCTCATAGCTTCCACGCAACATACAGCTAATGTTTGTGCAAACCTGCACGTTGTACTTGCCAACCGGCTTGAAGCGCAGCATGGAATAATAACTGGCAACGTTCCGAACATCCAATTCAGTAATTCCGATCCGCTCTGCAACTTCGGCAACCACAGCATCCGACAGATAGCCAATCTCATCCTGTGCGTAGAGCAGCATCGGAACCAACGCCGAGCGGCGCAATGGATAGCGCTCGACCAGCGCGTCAAAGCGCGCAGCTAGATCGGGAGAAAACACAGTGATCGCTTCATCGCCCATTCCATTGGCTCCCAATTTCAAATTCAAGCCTTATCGCACTTAACTGAATCTCCCCACGATGACGCTCCCGATAATGTCCGATGCAACTTCCTCAGGGCCAAAGGCGAAGGTTTTCAATCGCGTTTCATCGGTTGCAAGAACCTCGCTGCATGCTAACTCGTGCTTGCAGAGATACTCCCTGCGCGAGATCTCGTATCCGTTCGGAGGTCCGCTGATGACCGCCGTGATTCGGCATCCTCGTCCCGTAATTCCAAGGCTCACCCTGCATAGCTCATTCGTTCCGTAAGTCAGTAGGATCTCTTCACCAAAACTCGGCACCTGGATCTGGTCAAATGTGGGGGCTCGCTTCTTGAGCAATTCCACATTGGCCTTGTTCATCTCCTGCGTCAAATACTTTCTCACGCTCTTGACCAGCGTACACGGCTCTTCAGCAGCTTTTCTTTGCGATCCGAAGGTCGATTGGTCGACGATCTCCTTCAGTTTCGCAATATCCGCCAACCTCGCATAGTCAGACATAAGCTCCCCCTGCTCATCATCTGTCGATTTCCCCCAAGACGATGTCGATGGACCCCACCACCGCCACCACGTCAGCGAGCATTCGGCCCTTGCACATTGTTTCCAGCGCCTGCAATGTAGTGAACGACGGATTGCGCATATGCACGCGATAAGGCTTGGCCGTGCCGTCGGAGACCACATAATAGCCCATCTGCCCGCGCGGCGATTCGATTCCCTGATAGACCTCACCGGCCGGCACGGCAAATCCCTCCGTCACAATCTTGAAGTGGTGGATCAGCGCCTCCATCTGCGTCTTCATCTTCTCCCGGTCGGGGAGCACAATCTTGGGCGCGTCTGCCTTGATCGGGCCTTCGGGCAGACCATCCAGCGCCTGCTGGATGATCGCAACGCTCTCCCGCATCTCCTCGAGTCGGATGACGTACCGCGCCCAGCAATCGCCTTCGCTCGCGATAGGCACTTTGAATTGAAACTTCTCATAGCCGGAGTAAGGCATATCGCGGCGCAGATCAAAATCCACTCCAGACCCGCGCATGTTTGGCCCGGTTACGCCCAGCGCCACCGCGTCCGCCGCCGACAGGTAGCCCACGCCCTTCAAGCGACTTCTGAAGATCGGATTGCCGGTCAGCAAGTTGGAGTACTCGTCGATCTTCTCAGGAAAGTTTTGGATGAACCGCTGCACCCGGTCAAGAAAGTCCAGCGGAGGCTCCATCGCAAGGCCCCCGATGCGGAAGTAACTGGTCATCATCCGTTGTCCAGACAGGCCTTCAAAGATTCTCAGGATCTCTTCCCGTTCGCGGAAGGTGTAAAGGAAAACGGTTAACGCGCCAATGTCCATGGCGTGGGTGCCGAGCCAGATCAGGTGCGAATTCAACCGGGTCAGCTCGGCCAGCATCACCCTCAGCCACTGCGCCTTCTCCGGAATTTCAAGGGTAAGCAATTTTTCGACGGCCAGGCAGTAGCAAAGATTGTTGGCCAAGGGGCTGAGGTAGTCGATGCGGTCGGTCAGCGGAATGACTTGTTGGTAGAACTTGGCTTCGCAGGTCTTTTCGATACCGGTGTGCAGGTAGCCGATTTCCGGGTAGAGCCTAACCACAATCTCGCCGTCGATCTCCACCACCAGGCGCAGAACCCCGTGCATCGACGGGTGCTGTGGCCCCATGTTCAGCACCATGTGCTGATCGTTCGCGCCTTTGGCAACCGGGGCTTCGAGGATAGGAGTGCCGCTGGTCTCGGTCATCAGCGATACCCCTCCACTGGGTAGTCCTTGCGTAATGGATACCCCTGCCAGTCGTCGGGCATCAAGATTCGGCGCAGGTTGGGGTGCCCTTCGAAGCGGATTCCGAAGAGGTCAAAGATCTCGCGCTCGCAATAGTCGGCCGCTGGCCAGACCGCGGTAATCGATTCGACCGACGGATTCTCTCCGTCGTCACTTGTGCCGTTGAGCAGGACTCGCAGCCGAATACGTTCCTTAATTGAATGCGAAAGGATGTGATAACTGAGTTGAAAGCGTGGCGAGGAAGGGAACCAGTCGACCGCAGTTACGTCTTCAAGGAAGTTGTAATCCGCCGCCTGCACCGTGGCAGCGGCTCCTCGAATCTGCCCTGAGGCGATGGTCAGGGTCAGTTCGCCGCGATCGAGCTTTGCGTCAGTCAGCGCGTCAGGATTCCACGCCATAATCGCCGTGACTGCCGGATGTTCCCGCAAGCCCTCAACAACCGCGGCCCTTCCTGCCAAAATCTTCAGTGTTTCGGCCACTAGAGGTCCGCCTTGTCCTTGCTCCAGTTCAGTATGCCCTTGCGCACAATATAGTAAAGCCCCACTCCCACGAACCCCAAATACACCACCATCTCCCAGAAGCCGAAATATCGACCGCACCCGGTCAAAGCTGGGAGCTTCGTGTAAACCACCGCCCAGGGCATCATAAAGACTGCTTCCACATCGAAGAGAATGAACAACACCGCAACCATATAGAAGCGCACGCTGAATCGTTGCCTCGCGTCGCCCACAGCCTCAATGCCGCACTCGTAGGCGGCCAGCTTGGTTGGCGTATTGCGATGCCGTCCCACCAGCGACGAGGCGAACACCACTACAGCGCCAAATCCAAACGCTGCAATGATTTGCAGAAACAGCGGAAGGTATTGCCAGTGGTAGGGAATCATCGCTGTCCAATCCGGAAATTACCCTGGGGAATTCCACCCGCCCCGAGCCATTTGCGGCCCCGACGAGGCAGGTTGCTGGTTTGAGATTAGGTTTCCAGCCTCGTTCCGTCAAGGCTGCGTTGGATTCTGTGGACAGTTTTATAGCCATTTTTAGCCCCTTCGAGCGGCGCGCATGAGAGTTTTGTGGGCCTTCTGCTCCAGTCATCAACCGGGGAGTGACTTCAAGGCAAGGTAACAGCTCGGTCGACCTGGAGCAATATGGTTTCCCAAAGATGCATCCCATATTGAACTGTCCTTTTTTCGGACACAGTACCTCCGTCATATGAATAATTTGCGGAGAATGCCGAAAGGGAGAGTGAGGATTGATCTATGGCTGCAACTTCGACTACGGCTTTTTCCTATCCTGCCTCCGCCCAGGCCCTCTCCATCACTCGTCCAAGCATCAACCGCCGTCGCCGCATCACCCCGCAGGCGGGCCGCGCGCTTGATATCCTTGCCCACGCCATCGAATATCTGACCGATGAATTCGTGCACCAGGGGCTGGCACTTTCATCAAAGACCGATCAGTTGCAGGCGGTACAACTGCTCATGGCAGTCAACCGTCAGGTCTATTTCGAATGCCCTGAGATACCGACCTTTGTTGAACGCTGCCACTCGTTTCTGCATCGTCGCTCGGCATAGTTCTTCTCGTCAAAACATCGATCAAATCAAGTCTCTCGATCCCGCGCGTAATAGCGTGTGAACGCGCCGCAGTCGTCGTTTACCGAATGCGACCCAAGACTGCGTATTGCAGGCGTATGGGCATGCCGGGGTATATTGGTCAGTAGCCGAACGGCGGATAAATGACTCGCTGGAATCGGTCTAAATATCCAGATACGAACAACCAGATACGAACAAAAGGAGATCTCATGCGACTTCGGCAAACCTTCACGGCCTTTGTGTTGGTGTGCGTTGCATCTCTACCGGCATTTGCCCAGTGGGGATGGGGCAGGCCCCATCAGCCGGATAGTGGTGCGTGTTTCTACCAAGCCTCCGATTTTAGAGGAGACTACTTCTGTCTGAAAGATGGCGAGCGTTGGCCCACTTTGCCGCCAGGATTCAACGACCGGATTAGCTCGATCCGCGTATTTGGCGGAGCCCGCTTGCGCGTTTTCAATGACAACAATTTTGGCGGCATCAGCGCACTCATCAATCACGATGTGAACGATCTGCGAGCCTACAGGCTTCCTGAGAATCCTGAAAAGAGTTGGAACGACCGTATCTCATCAATCGCCGTCTTCCATGAGCGCGATGAATGGGAAAAGCACGATCACGATCGAGGGGAACAACCCCTTCAAGGGCAGCCTCCTTACCAACAGCAGCCTCCTTATCAACAGCAACCACCTTATCAAGGGGAAGCTCTCCATCAGGGGTTTCCTGAGATTGGAGCATGTTTCTATTTGGCCTCAGGTTTTAGAGAAAACTCCTTCTGCATGAAGGAGGGGGAGCGCGCGCCCTCTATGCCTCCAGGGTTCAACGACAGAATTTCATCCATTCGCGTTTTTGGAGGCGCCCGAGTTCGAGTCTTCAACGACAGCAACTTCGGGGGCTTTAACATCATGATCGATCACGACGTAATCAATCTGAAAGAGATTCCGCTTGCCGGTATTCCGTTCAAGGACTGGAATGACCGCATCTCCTCCATAGTGGTCTTTCGCGAACACGATGACTGGGAAAGGCATGATCGCGATCAAGACCATCCCCATTACTAGAACACGCTAATCAAACGGGGAACGGGTTGATTGTCCGACGCAAGCATTCGCGGGAGATGGGGGGTAACTAGCGCTACCCCCTACCCCAGCGACTGCACAGTCCCCCTGCCCAATAACTCTTCAACCCGCTCCACCCATCCCTTGTCCGCCGCTACGCTCATCCCCTCCGGCTCCAGGATGACCGTATATTCGCCCTTCTTTTCCAGATGCATCAGCACCTTGCCCGGTCCAGGGCAAGCTTCCGCGGCGCTCTTCAGTGCGATATACATCTCTTCTGACGCCCGCTCCAGGTTGATGCGAATTCTCACTCCACTCGGCAGCTTCACTTGCACCTCTTCGAGTGACTGAATTCCACTCACCGCAATCTTCGGGGCGGTGTCCTCTTCGCCTTGAAGCACACCGCGGACGAGTACTGGCGCTTCCATCTTCAATTGCCCTGAAAGCCTTTCGTAATCCCGCGGAAAACAAACAAGCTCAATCTTGCCTACCGCATCTTCGAGCACCGCAGTGGCGTAAAGCTTCTGGTCCTTCTTGGTCTTCTTCACCTGCAGTCCAAGGATCATTCCCGCCACTTGAATCTCATCCGCAGCGTCCGACTGTGCCCCCCACCGTTTCTCTGGTGGCTTTCTTTCCAACGCATCTGCGGTCGAGATCACTCCGGTCAAGTTGCGCAGCTTCTCGGCGTACTTATCCAGTGGATGCCCTGAAACAAAGAATCCCAGAACTTCCTTTTCATTGGCTAAACGTTCACCCTCTTCCCACTCGGGTGTCTTCGGCAGATCGTCGGCGTCACGTCCCGGCGCGGGCGCTTCGTTGAACAACCCAAACAACCCGCTCTGCCCGTGCTCCGCATCCTTCTGCGCCCTCTGCGCGCGCTCCATCGCCTTGTCCACGGCCTTCATCAACGACGCCCGCGGACCCAGCGAATCCAGCGCTCCGGCTTTGATCAGTGATTCGATCACCCGTTTGTTCATTACTCGCAGATCGACTTTTTCGCAAAACTCCCAGAAGCTCTTGAATCGCCCGTCTACCTCCGTGCGCGCTTTCGTAATGGACTCGATTGCATTACCGCCCACGTTCTTTACTGCCGCCAAGCCAAATCGGATTGCCTCACCATGCGGAGTAAATTGAGCCCCGGAGACCTGCACGTCAGGCGGTTCGACGCTGATGCCCATCTCTTTGCACTCGGCGATATACTTCACCACATTCTCGGGCTTCGAAGTTTCAGAGGTCAGCAGCGCAGCCATAAATTCTATCGGATAATGCGTCTTTAAATATGCCGTCTGATAACTCACCAGTCCATACGCAGCCGAGTGCGACTTATTGAATCCATACCCGGCAAACTTTTCCATCTGATCGAAGACCTCGCCGGCGATTCCTTTCGGATGGCCCAACGCTTCGGCGCCGCTCATGAAGCGATCGCGCTGCTTTGCCATCTCCTCGGGCTTCTTCTTGCCCATCGCGCGCCGCAGCAGGTCCGCCTCGCCCAGCGAGTAACTCGCCAGCACGTTCGAGATCTGCATCACTTGTTCCTGATAGACGATAACTCCCAAAGTCTCTTTAAGGATTCCTTCTAACTCCGGCAACATATACTCCACCTTGCGCCGTCCCCACTTGCGCTCAATGAAGTCATCTGTCATTCCGCCCTGAATCGGTCCCGGCCGGAACAGCGCTGTGAGCGCCGTCAAATCCTCCAGCTTGTCGGGCTTGTAGCGTCGCAGCATATCTCGCATTCCGTTGGACTCGAACTGAAAGATACCCGCCGTCAGCGCCGTTTGAAAGACCTTCTTGTAC
>CAYTJN010000070.1:0-20207 GCA_964438125.1 uncultured Occallatibacter sp. | reverse complement strand
AGGCTCGACGCGCAGCAGGTACTTATCCAGACCTACAACGCGTAGCGAGGCGCCAGCGGGAATGGCTTCATTGGCCACGGCGCGCCAGATCTCGCCTTCAACAACCACGTGGCCCTCCGGCGTCAGCGGCTCCATCGCCGAAGCGATGCAGCCGATCAGCGCCGATGGTCCCAGGCGCGATTTCCTTCGCCGTGCGCGATAGGCCAGGCGAACCAGGACGACGGTAATGCAACTGAAGGCCAGGCTGACCGCTCCAGCAACCCAGGGGCTGATGGCCATCTCCGGCACGGGCGCGGCAACCAGCGTGAGCGTACCGAAGGTGAGGCAGACGATTCCGGCGATGGCCAGCGCGCCGTGGCCGCCAAACTTGGCCTCCAGAAGCAGCAGAACCAGCGCCGCCGCGATCAGCATTACGGCGGTATAGCGGATGGGCAGCAGGTCCAGAGCAAAGATCGCCAGCAGCATCATCAGCGTGCCCAGCGCGCCGGGAACGATGGTTCCGGGAACGTTGAATTCCAGGTAGATCAGCAGAGCGCCGCAGACCAGAAAGAGCAGGGCGATATTGGGATTGACCAGCCATCCGAGCAGGTCGTCGCGCAGCGAAGGCCGCAGAACTTCAATGCGCGCGCCCGCCAGATGAAGCACCATCTTGCTGCCATCCATGCGGGTAATCTCGCGCCCATCAAGCACCCGCAGCAACTCGTTGTCGTTTGAAGCGATCACTTCGATCAGGTGCTGGTCGAGGGCCTCCTGCGCGGTATAGGAGTGAGAGGTATGGACGGCATCTTCGGCGGCTTGGGAGTTGCGACCGCGGCGTGTGACATAGGAGCGGAGAAAGGCTTCGGCGTCATTCTCGATCTTCTGACTCATGATCGCGTCGGGCTGAGGACCGATCTCGATTACAGGGTGGGCAGCTCCCGCATTCGTGCCGGGAGCCATCGCGGCGACGTCGGCTGACTCCAGCAGAAAGAATCCCGCGGAGCCTGCGCGCGCGCCTGCCGGGCTGACATAGACGATAACTGGAACCCTTGAAGAAAGGATTGCGCCGACCATGGTGCGGGTCGAGTCCAGCAGCCCGCCCGGCGTGTCCAGCTCGATCAATAGAGCGTGAGCACCGTCTGAACCGGCCTTTGCAATCGCGCGATCGAGCTCGCCCTGCGTGATTGGCTGAATGGTGTCGGAGAGGACGAACTTGTCCACCAGGGAGTGTGGTGCAGAGGCTGGGCCGGCCAACGCGACTGCCGCAATCAAACCAAACAATACTGCGAATACGTGCATGCGCTGAATCATGGCTTGCTCCCTTCAGGGCATCTCCCACCGACCCATTACCTGAATCCCGTCCTGTTCGCCACACGCGCAGGGACTGGCACGGCTATTTATTATGTCCCTGTATGTCGTTGATCTGTTGCTTTAAATCGAGAGCCGCTCTGCTCTTCGGATCAATCTTCAGCGCCTCGGCCAACTCATAGTTGACTTGATCCTTGTTCCCCGCCGCAAGATCCAGCCGTACCATCACCAGGTACGCATCGACCGAAGGCAGCAGTTCCAATGATGTGACTGCTTCTTTGCGAGCACCCTGTGCGTCGCCGGTGCGCTCGCGAACCTCTGCAAGCCCCGCATGGGCCTCGGCGGCCTTGGGATCGGCAGCCACGGCCGATTGGTAAAGCCGCTCAGCCTCAAGCAATAACCCGTGATCCAGATACTCGTGAGCCTGGGCGGAGAGTTTCTGCGCGCGATCTTGAGGCGAAAGCGAAGCCAGCCGGGAGGCCTCCACCTGGTCCAACATCAGAGCAGCCTGATGGAATGCCGAGGCGTCAAAACCCCGCTCGATACGTTCCAGCGGATCGGGTTTCGCATCGACCTGCTCTTCGGATTGGCCCATGGCTGGTTGTGAGGCCAACGCAGGCGCCGCAGCCGGCTCCGGCCTTGCAAGTGCCGCCTTGACTACGCCTGTTTTCTCTGGCTTTGTCCAGGCCTTCTGCACAGCCAAAGCCTCGCTGTCGTTGGGACGCAACCGCAAACACTGGGCCAATTCCGCAGAGGCTTCTGCATCGTTGCCCCCGTGACGCCGAAGGCTGACAGCCAGATTGAAATGGTAGTCGGCCCCGTTGGGGTCGGCGGCCACTGCCTGGCGAAAGAGCGCAGTGCCGTCTTTGCCGCTGCGAGCGAGCGCAACGCCCTCATTGCTGAGGACCTCGGCTAAAGGCAGTTGGCGCGCCACGCCTGCAAAGGCGTCCTCTGCGCCAGAATACTTACCGGAGAACAGTAGCGACAGGCCGCGGAAAAAACCGGCCTCAAGCACGTCGCCGGCTTCGGTGTTATTGCCGCCCACCTTGGCGAACGCATCGGCCGCCTGTTCGAACTGCTGGCCTGCGTAGTCTTCGCGACCCAGCGCCATCCACGCCAGTGAAAACTCCGGGCTGAGCAGGACCGATTGGTTGAGGTGACGCAAGCGCTCCGCGTGGTCAGGCTCGCTGATTCCGCGAATGTACTGCTCGAAGGCATCCAGGCGCACGGTGGGTGCTGCGGCCACGAAGGTCTCCTGAGGCACCTTGAATTGGGGGTCGAGTTGGCCGGCGAGCTTCCAGGCCAGCGAGCCGAAGACCGATATCATGTCCCGCATCTCGCCACGCGCGGTGACCGGTTGACTCATGCGAAGTTGGGGCACGTCCACCAATTGCGCCTCGGCTACGATGCCGCTGCCGTCCATCACGTAGCTGCCGACCACAATTGAATCGGCATCGAGAGTCTCGGCCAGTTTGAGAGAACTGGCGCGCGAAGGGTGAAAGCCCTGCGGCAATCCGAGATGATCCAAGGCGTAGATGCGGTCGGTGCGGTTCATCGGGGCGAAGCCCGCCGAAGCCAGCCGGCTGCTTAGAATCTCAGCCGAAGCTTCGCGGATCCATTCCAGGCTGGGCTGACCGGTGCGGTTGTCAAAGGGCAGAACAAGCAGAATGCGTTCTCGGCCGCCCGAGGTGGAGCCCATTCCGGCGGACGACTGGGCGCGGGCACAATTCGTATGCGAAAACCACAGCGCAAGACACAGCCCAAGAAGGGCGATCAACTGCCCTGCTCGGCCTAAGCGAGATGAAGAGGATGATTTCACAACACGCTGATTATAGGCGTTGAGGCCTGCGAGTGGCGTGGCTGTGACCGTGACAGGGAGGACGAGCGAACCGAAATCCAGCATGGCCTCTCGAAGAAATTTCAAAACATTAGCTTATTCAAAGGTCCCTTAAACATAAGTAATCTTTTGAACTCCTAATTATGGACGATTTCTAAGCCAGATGGCCCGAATGGGCGTCGCTTTTCAACCGGCCCGGCCCAGCGCAGAATTTCGCGAGAAACGCGGGCCATTTGCCGGTTGGATCTAGAGGAAGAGATCTTCAAGCCCCGAGGGGGATTCAATGCAAAGTGAGCGTTTGCAAATGCGAGGGTGGATCGGGAACCTTCCGATCGGATTTGGATTGTCGCCGGCAGCAACGGAAGCCATCTCCACAAATTACGGCCTGAGTCCGGCTTTGGCCGGGGGCGCCGACGGGTTTCCGATGGCCAACGGAACGCTCATCAACCCTCGCTCCTGGCGCCAGCTTTGGCTTTCGTTGCTCTGGATTGCGGCCGGGGGGCTTGCTCTGGTGCTTCTGGGTTGCGGCGGCGCGATTCAAGCCGGGGTCAACGCAAATCCGCTCTTGCCCGAGATCACCAGTCTGAGCCCGGTTTCGCCTACTGCCGACGGTTCAGACTTTAACCTGGGCATCAACGGAACGAACTTTACTCCCAACTCTACGACGAACTGGGGCTCAACACCGCTGCCTACAACCTTTGTAAGCACAACGAAGTTGACAGCGAGGGTTCCTGCCAGTCTGATCTCCGCCCCAAACACTGTGAGCATCACTGTGAGCACGGACGCCGGCACGGCCAGCGCTACGGTCAGCACGACTGGCGGGGCTGCTCCCGAAGTGGCTCTCGCCGCCGTTTCGCCACCGCCCACGATCGCCAGCCTGAGTCCCAGTTCGGTAGTAGCTGGAACAGCGGCCTTTACACTGACGATTAGTGGCTCCAATTTTCTGCCCGGCACGGGAGCGACCTCAGTCAAGTGGGGCCTCACCGCACTGACCACAACTTACATCAGTTGCACTCAGATCACTGCAGTTGTTCCCGCCAGCTTGATTAGCAGCGAGGCAACGATCCCCATTACAGTCGTCACGTCCGGTGGAAAGTCATCGAGCGTTCCCTTCACCATTAACCCACCGCTGCCAATTATCAGCTCCTTCAATCCGAGCCAAGTGCCCCCTGGCTTCGGCAGCTTCATGCTGACTATCGGCGGCTCACACTTCACTTCGGCGTCGATTGTCACTTTTGGAACGACGCCTTTGGTAACTGCTTTTGCAGGATCTCTGATTGAGGCGGTAGTCCCTGCCAATCTGGTTCAGGATTCAGGTGCGGTCAGCGTGACCGTGACGACTACGGGGGGAACATCGGCTCCGGCCACCTTCACCGTCGCGCAGCCGATAGCGACCATCACCAGCCTGAGCCCGAGTTCCATCGCTGCCGGTAGCGCTCCATTTACATTGACCATCAGCGGAACTAACTTCAACTCCGCTTCTGAGGTCTACTTCACGAACGGTATCCGACCGCCAACCAGCTACGTCAACCCGACGCAACTGACAGCTGCGATCCCTGCCTATCTGGTCGCGAGCATGGGCACCGTGGATGTCTGGGTCTTCAACCCCGGCGTGGGCATGTCGCATCCGGCCATGTTTACGGTTCACGCCGCCCCGCCGGGCATTAGCAGCCTGACCCCCGCATCGGTTACTGCAGGCGGCGCCGGATTCATGCTGACGATCAAGGGCACGGCTTTCACCCAAGCCTCGACATCGTCGTGGGGCACAACTTCTCTGGGCACAGTCTTCGTCAGCTCCACGCAGTTGATCGCCGCCGTCCCAGCCAATTTAATCGTCGACTCGGGCACGGGAAGCGTCACGGTCACCGACGGCGCGGGAACATCGTCTCCGGCTATCTTCACCATCAATCCGGCGGCGCCGGAAATTGAAGGATTAAACCCGAGTGAGGCTACTGCGGGCGGCGCGGCATTCACGATGACTATTGAAGGCGAGTACTTTACTCCAACCTCGACGGCAAAGTGGGGATCGACCGCCTTGGCAACGACCTACGTGAGCTCCTCGCAACTTACGGCCGCGATTCCCGCTAAGCTGATTGCAAACGCCACAACCGCCAGCATCACGGTCGCCACCACAGCGGGAACATCAGCTCCTGCTGCTCTCACCATCTACCCAGCGCCCAAAATCGTTACCGTCGCACTCCCCGCCGCTACCGCCGGCGACGCCTACTCTGGATCGATCAAAGTTACTGGTGGTATGCCCGGATACACATGGAAAGTTACGGGGCTGTCCAATAACTTGTCGTATTACAACACCAGCGGAAGTATCTTGACGATCACCGGGACGCCCACTGTAACCGGTACGGTGAACCTCCAGGTCTCCGTCGAGGACACTAGCGGTGTAACCGCTGGCCCGATCGCATTCAAGCTTAACGTTGGCAGCGGTCCCAACGGCGCTAATAACGGCAGCCTCAATGGGAACTACGTTTGCCTGCTGCAAGGCTTCATCGACGATGACAGCACACGCTGGGCGTCGGTCGTCAATTTCGACGCCGACGGAGACGGTAATTTTAGCGCGGGAATCTTCGACACCAATAGTCATGACATTGGATCGGCATCGGGCACGATCACAGGCAGTTACAGCGTCGGCTCCGACCTGAACGGCCGGGCAAGCCTGCACGCGATTCTGACGAATGGCGCTGCGGGAATTCAAACAACACAGTGGGCTCTTGCGCTCACCGGTGCCACTCAGCCGGCGCAACAGTTCCGCATGGTTGAAGACGATGATCTCGGTGAATTGCCATCCGGTCAGCAAGGGACTGCCGACTGCCAAAGGGCGACTACGAGTGCGTTTACCGCCAGCACAGTCAATGGCTCGTCTTTTGCATTCGGCTTGGAAGGCGAGGACGGCAGTGCTCATTTAAAGGCGGCGGCGGGCGTCTTCAGCGCCACAGCCGGAAAGATCTCCAGCGGTACGATCGACCTGGCCCAAGGCGGCAAGGCGACTGTTCAGACCGTTGCCTTCACCGGAACGTACACAACACCAGACCCGGCCACAGGCCGATTCACGATCGCTCTCAAGGACGGTGGCGACCCTACCGGATTGACGGCCTACATCATTGACGCCAACCGAATGTTTGTCCTGGACAATACGTTGAATGATGGCGAAGCGGCCGGAAATATGCGCACGCGGTTAGAGTCCTCCTTCTCCGCGGCAAACATGAGCGGACCCTCCGTCCTCTACACGCGAGGAGCCGAATTCAACAGCACCAGCGGCGCGCCATCGGGCTATTACGCGGATCTCTTTCAAGCCACCGGGGACGGTGATGGCAACATCGTAATTAACCGGAGCTACACGGATGCCAATGGCGTTTATTCATCCGGCGTGTCGAACGGTAGTTCGATCACTTTAGGCTTCGAACCCGCCGTTCCCGGCCGCGCCACATTCCAAACGGCCAGCAGGTCAACCTATCTCTATCTATTCAACAACGACAGCGCGTTTGAAATGAGCGTGAGCGACACTGGATCAGTGGATACGGGATGGCTTGAGCCGCAAACGCTCCCGCGAGCTCTCTCGAACACGGCTCTGGCGGGTAGTTACCTTTTCAGTGAATTGCAGCCCCTTAATGGGGAGTCGGACGCCACTGTGGGCGAGTTCCAGTTAACCGCGAGCGGCATCATGAATGAGGCTTTGACTACAGCGGGCGAAGAAACCTTGTCCTGGGATGAGGCGACGAGCACGACGTACGCATTGGACGCGACAGTTCCCGGCACAGGAGCCTTTCTTATTGCAAGTAACACAACAAGTGCGGCGAGCTGCGCCGTCATCAATGCGACGAAGCTTGTCTGCATTCCTCAGACCGATCCGTCGCCGAGCGTGCAGCTTATCGAGCAGTAGATCGAAACAGTATTCTCAACGCTGCAAAGCTGAGGCCGCGCTTTGCGAATGACCGGTCTCTTTCCTTCTGATCTTCATTTCGCGTGGAACGAACTGCCTGGAGATGGATGGAGGACAAGAGTCCGCACCTTTCAGGAACGACGCGCGCCGAACTTGAACCCGAGCCTCTCTTCAATTGAAGCGCCTGGATGGGACTGCGGAGCTATTTCTTTCCACCTGGCAGCATATTTTTCAGCCTTTCCATCATGCCGGGGTTGGCGGCGGGCTTTCCTGCAGGAGGTTTGGAGGATTGAGTGGCAGGGACTTGCGCGGCAGGCTTGGCTTCGGGTGGCGAGACCGATTGCGCGGTCTGCGGCTTGCTCCCCTTTATTGCAGGAGCCGGCGGCTGCGCAGCGCCCGGCAAGGGCGTTGATCCATTCACAATGCTGGCGGCCTCTAGAGTCGGTACCGATTCGCTTTCGTTCTTTACAAGGATTGAGATTCTGCGGTTCGAGGGATCGACAGGATTGCTTTTGACGCGCAACATCTGATCGGCGTAACCGCGCACCTGACTAACCTGGTTGGTGCGGACACCGTCCTGTTGCAACAGGCGGCGCGCGGAGTTTGCGCGGTCAGCCGAAAGATCCCAGTTGCTGTACCCGGTGTCGCTCGAATACGGCGTCGCATCGGTATGACCCTCGATCAGCAGAGAATTGGGCAGCGTCTTCAGTTCCTTGGCAAGCAGTGAAAGCAGTTCCTGCCCACTGGCGCTCAGCTTCGCGCTTCCCAATTCATAGAAGGTGCCATCTTTGCCCTCGATGAGCTCGATTCGAAGACCCTCGGGGGTGATGGTGATCTCAATCTGTTTCGATAGTTTCTCGAGATCCTTTCGCGCCTTGATCTCCTGTTCCAGCTTGTCTTTGAGCTTTTGTAACTCGTCGGTACTTGTCTGTGCGATGGTGACGCCGGAGCCTGTGCCGGTCATCAAGGTGCCCATCAATTTGCCCGTACCTTTGGGATCGTTGAAGTAGCCGGAGACAGCCTTCTTGACCTTTTCACTCGAACCCATCAGCCACAGCACAATAAACAGCGACATCATGGCGGTGACAAAGTCTGCGTAAGCCACTTTCCATGCTCCGCCGTGATGACCTGCATGGCCGCCTTTCCTTTTGATGATGATCGGTTGCGTCGTCTTGGTTGCTGCCATGATGTGTTGCTCCCTCGATTTCTCGCGCCTTACGCCGCGGCCGCTGCCGGTTCAGCGGCGGCTACGTTGCTTTTGCATCTCTTTTCCATCTCATCGAAGCTGGGCCTGACGTGCGCGGGAATCGCACGCCGTCCCATCTCGATTGCGATCATCGGCGCCGAACCTTTGAGAAAGGAGAGAATCAGCACCCGCAGGACATGAAGGTATTCATTATGCGCATCCGCCGTCTTGGCCATATTCGAGCTGAGCGGGCCGACCACGCCATAGCACGCCAGAATGCCCAGAAAGGTGCCTACCAGCGCCGCGGCCACGTGTTCGCCAATCTCTTCAGGCGGTCCGCCCAGCGAACCCATGGTGATGACTACGCCCAGTACTGCGGCCACAATGCCCAGTCCGGGCAGCGCGTCGGCCACGGTGCTCAGCGAACCGATCGGCTGCGTGGCCTCGTGATGATGGACCTCCATATCCAACTCCATCATCTGATCCATGTCGAAGGGATCGACGCCGCCGGTGATGGCCATGCGCAGCGTGTCACAGACGAAATCGCGGGCGTGATGGTCGGCGATAAAGTCGGGATACTCTTTGAAGATCGAACTCTCCTTGGGCTTTTCAACGTCCATCTCGACGCTTAGCAATCCCTCTTTACGAACCTTGTTCAGGAACTGGTACATCATCTTGAGGGTGCTCAGATAGCGCTCCTTTCCAAAGGGAGAGCCTTTGAGAATCCCCAGTAATGCGGCAACGATCGCCTTGATGATGTGGATCGGATTGGCGACCAGCAGCGTGCCCAGGGCCGCACCGCCGAGGATGAGCAGTTCGGCAGGCTGGATCAGTACCGCCATATGGCCTTTTTCCATCAGAAAGCCGCCAATGACCGAGCCAAAAACTACAACAATACCTATAATGGCGAACATGATTGCCTCCCCGGCGCGGAAGTAATATGGTTTCCACCTGCGTGAAAGCTGGACGACATGGCAGCTTTTGCTTTTTCGAGTAGACCGGTCAGGCTCCCGTCCCGTTCCGCCTGTGCCGCTCCGATGCTTACCGTGAGCGAAACCCGGTCGCCCCACCAGCGAAAGTCCGCCGTGCGGGCCAGACCGGCGAGCAACTGGGCATGAGACGCCAGCATTTCAGGCGTGCGTTCATGCGACAGGATCAGGTATTCATCGTCGCCCCACCGTCCCATCTCATCGGTCGGCCGCAGCCCGTTTGCTATTGCCTGCTCCATCTTTTCGAGCATTGCGTCGCAGGCGCCGGCTCCGTGGGTCTTTCTTAGATCGTGCGCCTGGTCGACGGTGATCCAGAGAACCCCGAAGGTCTCTCCCCCTTGGCGGAAGTCCTCGAAAACCGCCTCCAGACGCTCTTCAAGTTTTGCCCGGTCGGTCTCAACCAACGAGCCTTCACTGCAGTCCCCATGCGGCAATGCGTCCAGGCTTTCGGCGGGATGAAAGATAGCCGCCCGGCCAATGCGCCCTCCCAGACCATCGCGTAGCACCAGGGCGCGCATCATCGTTGGCACATCGTGGCCCAGTTTGTGCCTCAGATGAACCAGCGCCCCGCTTCCCGCTGCCACCCCCAGGCAAGGTTCCTGCTCGGCAGGCCGCTGGGCGATACGGAGCAGTTCCAACAAGACCGACACCGGACGGGAAACCAGATCCGAACTGGCCTGCCCGGTGATGGCCTCCGCGGAGCGGTTCCAGAACGCCACCCGGCCGTCGGCATCCATCAGGGCGATGCCCTCCGGAAGACTATCTAGCGCGGCCTCAAGAAGTTCCGTGCGATCGATCATTCATGCCTCACTCTTTGCTCATCGGCGCGGCACAGGCCAACTTGACCGCCTTCCGGGAATGAGATTAGGTTGGATTTGCTTAGGGGAATCGAGCTCGAGCGTGGGACCGGATGATGATTCGAAATGGCCTGCGCAACTGCCTTTACCCCAAAACCGGTATCAGGACCAGTTCAGTAAACAGGAGCAACGGATACCGGTTACGAAATGTCGTGACCTGAACTGCCTACTAGCTGTAATCTCGTTGGTAGGAAAAGTGCGAGAGTGCAGTTTTTACCGGAACCGTCGAAATCAGATGCGGCCCGGGGGATTGCGTAGCAAAATGAGACACCTTGCGACACTTGCGTTGATCTGCCGATAGTATTGCAAGAACAGAAGCCTCTCCCTGAGGTCGCCTGCTAGTCCAGAGGTGACTGTTATCACAGGCAGGACCGTTCTTTATGGACTTCTGGAGGTAAGCAAAGGATGAAACGCAAATTATGAACAAGATCATCCTGGCCGATTCGCAGGCAATTTTTCGGGCCGGTACCGCCAAGGTGCTGGCAATGGACGATGATGTGCGCATCATTGCTCAATGCACCGACCTTGATCGCATGAACCACGCCATTACAACCTTTCCTGCTTCCATCGTCTTGTTTGCCGCTTCATTGCGGCCCGAGATGGAGCGTCTGCACGCCCTGCTGGAAACCGTGGGCAGCCGCGGCATTGTGATTGCAGAGAACAACGAGATGGCGAGCACTTACCTGCAACAGGGTTTTCGGGGCGTGGTCTTCCGCAACGTCACCGGCACGGCGCTGGCTGAGTGCGTGCGAACCGTAGCCGGCGGCGATACCTGGCTGCCACCACAGCTTATGGTGGCGGACTCACCCGAGGAAGACATGGTGGGCACGCGGGTCCGAGACCGGCTCACTCCCAAGGAGATGCGCATCGTCGCGCTCATTGTTCAGGGATGTAAGAATCGCGAGATCGCGACCCGACTCAAGACTACCGAACAGGTCATCAAGAATTATTTGCGCTCGGTCTACGACAAAACCGGTGTGAGCGACCGGCTTGAGCTGGCGCTCTTCACGATCCACCACCGCGTGCTGGCTGCGGCTGCGGCCGAGGTGGGCAACAAGCTTGAAGCTGAAGAAGCCGCCACACCTCAGCCCATAGCCTAGGACTGCAGTTGTAGACCTTTTAGGTACTGGAGAATCGGCGAAGACGCTGGCCTGAGGGGCCTGCTAATTCGCCCAAGTTTGGAGGTCGGTGGCCAGTGCTCCCTCCGACATTTACTGATCGTTGCCTTTAAGCAGATCGGTAGAGGCAGGAGTCAGGTAACCCAACAAACCTCCGGCGCCATGGTTAGGACCAGCCGTAAAGTAAAGCTCGGCTGCAGGCGCTGAGGCAGCGTCATAGTTGTTGGGACTTGAGTTGCCCGGACTGATGGCCCAGATTCCATTGATGGCAATTGGAGCGCCGCTTGCATCTTCAAGAAGCCCGTCAAGGCGCCCCGTCGCCAGGTCGTACGCGGCGATAAAGCCACTGGACTCAGTCGTTCCACCCCCGGCAAACTGACCGATCAGCAGGTCATGACTGAATCTCCCAAAATCGAGAGACGCAAGAGCAACTCCCCAAGGGGCATTCAACCAGGGCCCGTGTTCCAGGCGTTGCAGCAGTTTGCCCGTTGAAGAGAAGACATCCACAAATCCCAGGCCAGGACCGTCCGTTTCCTTCATTTGCCCCTTCTCGTGCAGCGCATAGGTGACCACGATATCGTTGCCGATCGCCTGAACATTGAAAGGAACATAATCGCGCGGCAGCCAGTCGTCGTCAAATCTCTCTTCGCCGAAATTGACTCTCTTGAATGTGGTGTCATACACATCAACACGACCTTTGGTAAAGTTGGCGGCATACAAGTAGGCCGCCGTCCCGATGTAGGCGCTGGTCAGTCCTGTGTACGATGAGCCGTCCGTTGCCTTGACAGTGATGACTGCGGTGGTGGGAGCCACACCGGGATTCCATCCGGAAATGGTTCCGTCGAGCGTGGAAAACAGGAAAACCGCCGGCTTGCCCGCCGCCAGCAGGAAGTCCGTCGCGCTGCCGTTGTAGATGGTTCCTGTCGGTGTTCCCTTACCACCTGAAGCAGCGGCCGGAACAGTTACGATTAGACCTTCCTTAGTGCCGGCGCCGTTATAGAGGGTGCTTAGCCCTGTTCCGTTGTCAGAGACCCACCAGGGACTACCGGAACTGCGGCTGACTCCCCAGGGGTTGATTAGCTGCGGATCGGTGACAGGGGCGACGCCCGCTTCGTTGGAAACCAGATTGGTTTGTGTGTAGTGCTGTCCAGTCGCAACAGCTCCTGCCAATGACAGCATCAGTGCTGTCAAGGCCGCAAGACGCAGAGTTATTTTCATGGAAAACCTCCAGGATTCAGTAAGGCGCATCTGCGAAGGGGCTTCTGTGCTAGTTGGGATCCTCCGACTGCCCGGTTCACTGCAGAAAGAGGTGGGGATTTTCGCGCAGATGAAACTTACATGGGAGTTTTACGCTCCGAAGTGGATTCTACGGCCGCGTATGTGAATGCTGGTTCTCAGATTTGTCAGAAGATTGTCTGATTCTTGTCATCCCGCAAATAACTCGAAAACCTGTTCCCAAACAACGGCATAGGTGTCGTCGCAGACAAATCAAACCGGGCGGATCTCCGGAGGGGTTTTGGGGATCGATCCGTCGCTTTCGAGCGCTTGCAACCAGTCGCAGATCTCCAAGCGCAAGGGCCCAACGACAATGCCCGCAAAATTTTCCGGATAAGTCATGAGCCGTTGCAATGCCCTTCGCAAAAGTGAAGCCGCGCCCACACAATTACCGGTCCGCAAATGGTGCAATGCGGCCGTTACCTGGATCAACGCCTGCAAGAAGCTCTTCTCCGGTTCTTCCAGTTTCAGCCAGACGCTCTCCCAATGCTCATGAGCCGAGAAGAACTCCGCCTTCCTATAGCAGGCGAGACCCACAGCAAGGGCCCCACAACTCCAGTCAAGAGACACTTCTCCAGCATAGGCCGTTCCCCTTTGGATTCGCTCAGAGCCTTTTTGCGGTGAGCCGTACTCCTATGCCGCGACTCCATCAACTCAAATCGCCCCAGAAAAGATAAACGAAAGCACGGAATAGCCTAGCGATGGGCACTCTTCCGTAAATTATTGATTCCATTTTTTCATGCACAGGTTGCCTCTGGGCCTCCAGTTTGAGATTGCGAAACTTGACGAAGCGAAGGAAGGTTCGCTGATTCAGGTCGTCGACCCCGCCATCCCGCCCGAAAAGAAGTCCTTTCCGAAGCGCAGTTTGATCGTGATCGCAGCTGCCTTTGCAGGACTGATAGTTGGGGTTGGCCTTGCACTTGCCCAGGCGGGGATGGGGAATCTTAAATCGAACTCGGAAACCAACGCTAAGCTTCCCTACCTAGAGCGGATTCTCTACTGGAGAGCCCACCCTGCAGACTGAGACAGCGAGCGTGGATCATACCTTTCGCGCCGGAAAAGTCGTCGAATCGCTAGTTTTTACGCACCTTTGCGTTACTTTTATAAGTCCCCGTTCGCGGCGTGACGATATCATTTGCGCGTCTTCGTCCCGGCAAGATCGATGCCGCCGATCAGAAGCGCTAACTCCTCGCTCGTTAACTGCGCGGCCATCTTCGGAACTTGGCCAATGGAGGCGTCCCTTCTCCATGTGCCGCGCACAGACCCATTGACTGAAGTGCGCCGCGCAGAACTCCTTGCGCCTCAATCCGCTCTGCTCGAACGCAGCAACCAGACGTTCTGCCTCTGCCCGGCTCCCCTTACGTAGTCGATCCTGAAAAAGTCTTTTGAAGAGCATACGCATGGAGTTTGGGTGGCGGTCACCGCCTGCAGGGAGGGAATCAATCCGCATACGCGCATCGAGCAGTACATATGTTCTGCCGCTCAAATCTAGATTGCGCCAACATATCCTACTACTTACCTCTGGGCTTTGGTTTCTGCCAATGCGGCCAGCCAGTGATCGAGAATATCCCTCAAGGTTTGTTCAAGTTCGATGTGCGGTTTCCATCCCAGGGCGCGGACTTTGGAGGAGTTGCCAAAGAGGCGGAGAGTCTCGATCGGACGAAATTTCTCCTGATCCACCTCGATGCGGACCTGGACCCCTGCTAGATTGCACAGTATAGAAACGATCTTTTGAATGCTGATTGGGTATTGCGAACTTACGTTGTAGACTTCGCCAGGGACACCTTGTGTTGCAACAACCCAGTAGGCCTCGACTGTGTCCCGCACATCCGTGAAATCACGTACAGCGGCGAGATTGCCTACACGCAAAACAGGCTCCGTCTGCCCGAGCTTGATCGCCGCGATCTGCCGGGCAAAATCAGAACAGACAAACCCTGTCGGCTGGCCGGGGCCTACATGATTGAAAGGTCGAACAGTGATTGCCTGAAAGCCAAAAGCTTCGACATAATTTGTCGCCAGGGCTTCGCACATGAATTTGCTCGTCGCATACGGAGTGAGCAAATGCAAGGGCGAGCTTTCATTAAGCCCCGCTTCCGTATCAATTGAGCGATATACGTGCGCTGTGCTTACGTGAACGATTCGGGGCCTGATATCAAGCTCACGCAATGCTTCAAAGAGATTCAATGTGCCGCCAACGTTTATGTCGTATGTCAGCCTCGGATCCTCGAAACTCGTCACCACATTGGAGATTGCCGCAAGGTGGTAGACATGATCCGGCCGTGCATCTCGTAACATCGTCCGCAATTCCTTGTAGTCCCTAATATCGGCATTGACCACCGAGACGCCATCCGGAAGGCTTTGCACTCCGTCAGGATTTTCGTTACGAATTCCGAGACCCACGACCTCGCATTCCTTGCCAACCAGCATTCTGGCAAGGTGTGGGCCGACAAATCCAGTTAAACCCGTAACGAATGCTTTCAATGGCCGCACTCCATTCAGCGTAAATCCGCTTCGTTTGCGAGGAGGTGCCGCCGGTTACGACGCAGGTCCGCTTCCACCATCATCTGCACTAATCGTTCAAAGTCAACGTCGGGCTTCCAACCCAGCTTTGGTCTCGCATAGCTTGAATCGCCGCATAAGTAGTCCACTTCGGCTGGACGCAGTAGAGAAGGATCGACGACAACATAGTCGTGGTAATTCAAACCAACGGTTTTAAATGCAACGTCAACTAAATCTCGCACTGATTTACTAATCCCCGTTGCGATCACATAATCTTCCGGTGCATCTGCCTGCAGCATCAACCATATGGCCCGCACGTAGTCGCCGGCAAATCCCCAATCGCGCTTAGCGTCAAGATTACCGATAGTCATCTTGTCCAGCAACCCCAGCTTGATCTGCGCCACAGCATTGGAGACCTTCCGCGTAACAAACTCCAATCCTCTGCGTGGCGACTCGTGATTGAACAAAATGCCGGAGCAGGCAAACATACCGTAGCTCTCGCGATAGTTGATTGTCGCGAAATGACCATAGAGTTTGGAGACGCCATAAGGACTTCTAGGATGGAAAGATGTTTTCTCGCTTTGCGGTGGTGGCGTGGATCCAAACATTTCGCTGGAAGAAGCCTGATAGAAGCGGATCTTTGGATTTTCTGTCTTGATGGCTTCAAGGAGGCGTGTAACCCCCAGGGCGGTAAACTGACCTGTCAATTCGGGCTGGTTCCATGATGTAGCCACAAAAGACTGCGCAGCAAGATTGTAAACTTCATCGGGTTGACTCTGCCGTATCGCGTTTGCCATAGAGTTTTGATCCAGCAAATCTCCTGAGAGCAGCGTTACGTCCTTTTCGATATGCGATATTCTCTCAATATTGATGCTGCTGCTACGCCTCACGAGACCATAAACCTTATACCCCTTGGAAAGCAGCAATTCGGCAAGATAGGATCCATCTTGCCCTGTAATACCTGTTATTAACGCCGATTTTGTCATCTGTTTTCCTAACAATTCCCTTGAAGATTATCACCCACACACGGGCTGTGCCTTATTTCGTCTTCAACCGCGCTTGTGCAGACCCATCAATGGCGTTATTTATTTGCGATCAGGTCGGTCAATCGCGCCAGCGGAGGCTCTGTGCCGCCGCGAGCCTTGTGGCAGCTGATCTAGCCGCTTGTGCAATGAAAAGAAAGCAGTGCTTTTCTGATTCTTCGGATTTGATTTGGGAATCAAAAAATCGGTTAAGTGCAACGGGTGGGAACGCATTTTGTGGTGTAGTTGGTTGGGATAATGCCCACACTAATCTAGGCAATTCCCACGTCGAGTTACCTCAATTTCTCGATTGTTCAAGCAGATCGAATGAATGGTCCGTCGGTCTTGACAGAGGGTGAGGGTTCGTCGAGACCTTATTTACTCGAGAGTATAAGTTAGCGCAGCCGGGGTTCGTCGAGTTATTTTGGCACGTTGGAGTTTGAGTGAGATTCTATTTCGTTCTGTCTACTATTGCGCTCTGGAATGGGATCTGGTCCGGTGCTACGGCGCAAGGTGCAAATCATCCGATATCTGCAAATTCCAAGCCTGACACGATGGTGATCGATTCGAACAAAGAAGGGTCGACGTATGTGCCGGTCGACAGTTGGATCTACCCAGCGCTGGACCGACTGCACGCACTGGGTTATGTGGATAGCGCCTTTTTGGGGTTGCGTCCGTGGACACGGCTGAGCGTCGCGCACATGCTGGAACTGAGCGCGGACAGCATCGAGACTGACACGAACAATGACGAGGCGCGCACCATCTACTTCGCTGTCCTGCGTGAGGTCAAGCAAGACCTTGATGGCGGAACCTCACTCATTCATCCTCACCCCAAGTTTGAAAGCGTGTATTTTCAACTTCGCGGTATAGGCGGCACGCCGTTGCGCGACAGCTTTCACCTGGGTCAAACGATCATCGACGATTATGGGCGCCCGTACGAGAATGGTTTTTCCAACTACACCGGTTTCAGCGCTCGCGCCGAATTGGGACGTTTTTCGCTCTACTATCGCGGGGAATTCCAACATGCGGCTTCTGCCCCCGGTTACTCGCTGGCGTTGGCAGCGTATCTTTCCGACTGTATCGACGGCATTCCTTTATCCGGCTTTTCTAACAGCTTCAATCCTCCGATCAATTGCCCTGTCGGCATACCGACTGTCATGATCCCACAGCAAGAAACCATTCCCCGGGGTCCGATTACGTCCGCGACCTACATGCGGGTAATCGAAGCGAACCTCTCCTATCATCTGATGGGGCACGAGATCTCATTCGGCAAAAATGATCATTGGCTCGGACCGGACAAGGGAGCGGCGATGCTGTGGAGCAACAATGCCGAGAACATTTACGCCTTCGAAATTAACTGAGTCGAGCCGGTGAGCGTCCCTGTACACTCACGTCTCACAGGACCGTTTCGCTATGATTTCTTTGTGGGAAATCTTAAAGGACATACCTACCCAAATGATCCGTGGGTCCATATGGAGAAGATTAGCTTTAAGCCCACCCGCAATCTGGAGTTTGGCTTTGATCGGCTGACGATCTGGGGAGGCAAGGAGCACGAGCCAATCACTTTCCATACTTTTTTGCACAGTTTCTTCAGCCTACAGAATGTCTCTGCGGCAGAGAAGAACTCGCCCAGCGACCCGGGAGCGCGATTTGGGACCTTCGATTTTAGCTACCGGCTTCCCTTTCTCCGGAACTGGGTTACTCTATACGCCGATTCACTGTGTCACGGCGATGTCAGTCCGATTAGCGCCCCGCGACGCTCGGGCTATCATCCTGGACTCTATCTTGCTCGGTTCTCCGGCATTGTACACACGGATCTTCGCGTGGAGGGCGCCAGCACAGATACAGCTAGCGCATCGATAGCAAGCGGCCAGTTTCTTTATTGGGAGAATGTGCAGAGGCAGGGACCAACAAACCAGGGTTCGTTGGTGGGCGACTGGGTGGGTCGGCAAGGCAAGGGTGGCCAAGCGTGGCTGGCCTACCATTTGTCTCCGCTGGAAGAACTTCAATTCAGCTACCGGAATGCAAAGGCCGCAAACGCATTTATTCCCGGCGGGACGACGCAAAATGACTACACCTTTCTGGCGTCGAAGCGAATCCAGAAGGAGATAGAAATCCGCGGATGGATCCAATATGAGGGGTGGAAGGCACCCATCTACAAGCCTGGAGCGAAAAGCGATACAACCGTCGTGGCTCAGATAACATGGTTCCCATCTAAGGCGAAGTAGTTCCAGCTAAGAAAAGGCCTGGGTGATGCAGCGAACGCCAAATTTACGCGTTTAATAAACCATTGATAATAATAATATTGGAGCGGGAGACCGGGATCGAACCGGCGACATTCAGCTTGGGAAGCTGACGTTCTACCACTGAACTACTCCCGCCCTTTATAATCAACAAATCACAGCATATTCGAACCACCTCAAACACCATTAAACACCATGATTTATAGAATGACTACATCTTCAGCACCGCGGAGGGTGTTGAGAGGAAAATCAGTCGTGAGCGTTATCAGCATTGCAGCGTCCGAAAAGGTTCCTAGCTCCCAAGGGTTTGCTTGGGAGTTCAGGTTCTATATTACGGCTCGCGACGGGAAACGTAAACTCAAGGTCCAGTCGTTCGATCCTGCGAAGTACCCAACTGAGCGCGATGTTCTCAAGGCCGTCGAGGGCCAGTTCTCTGCGCTCAAGGCCGGAACTCTCGGCGGCAAGATTGTCGCCACATTCGGCACCATCATCGATCGCTACAGGGTGGAAGAACTTCCCTCGCCGCAGCACTCCACACAGACCGTAAATAAAGGCCTGATTGACCTCCACATTCGCCCGAAGTGGCAGGACGTGAAACTTGCCGATGTAACCGCGATTGCGGTCAAGCAGTGGATGGAGAAGTTGCCCTTCGGTGCAGCGTCGAGGCTGCGAAGCCGTGATGCATCCATGCGGCCCATCCACGGATCGGTCAAGGGATCTGCCGACGGCTCGATGGGGAGCAAACAATGCGGCGGTCTCGTATTGGGTGGTCGGCGCGTCATCGCAGATGGTGACGCCGGGTAACTTGAGTCTGTTGGGAGGTGCAGCGGCCATTTGCATGGTACTTCTCGCGACCGTGCTAATCACCGTTCGCGGTCGAGCCGAGCATCGGACATTGGAATAACGATCCCTGGCTGGAACGCAATCGCCTGAAAGATCGTTTTTCAAGATCGACTATTCTCGCGATTTGCCGACCCAACGCCAGCCGCTGCAAGGTTCCTGGCGCTGCTTCCCATCTTGAAATTTGGCGGACTCATCCACCATGTGGAGCAGGTCGGCAGCGGCATCTTCAGCAGACATCTCGATTGGCATTTCCCACAACCGTGCGAAGCCGGGTCTTTGCTCCAGTAAATAATCGAACTCCGCATTTACATATAAAAGGTCGAGTTCGCCCGGACGGTTCGCGAAGGCTTCGGAAATGTGGTCAAGCAGGCGCGCGAGCACCTTGGAGGTAAACGGATTGAAGAGGTAGACAAGGCATGGCGTCAAGGGGAATTGGAACTCCGTTGCCTCCTGACAAATGGACTGAACCGGGCTCGCGGCGCTCCCGAGCTGTTGCCAGTGTTTCATGTTCTCAATTGCAATCATATGCAACCCCGGGTTCAGCTCAACGCCGATACAGCTTCGAAATGGGAGCTTCGAGGCGAGCAGAACGACGCGACCTTTCCCTGACCCGAAGTCAATGAATGTGTACTGTTCGATAGATCTGATTGGCGGTGTTTCGATCCAACGATCAAGCACGGCTTGGACGAGAGAGGGGGCGCTGCCGTAGTAAGACACGGTATACAGGTCAAACGGATGCCCTGTCTTCAGTTGACTGCCATGGATGAAGCCGCCCGTGTCGAGACCGGTGGCCCGATCGAATGGGTGAGTTCCGTCAAGGAATAGCGGTTGGGCCGGGCTGAATGAGAAATTGCCGGTGCGAATCCGGCGCACGATATTGGCAATAGCATTACGTCCACCGCGTTGAGCGACACTCCGGCGAATGCGCCGCGACGCCTCTTTGATCTTGTTAATCATACTGCCTTCCAGAGTTCTAACGGATTGCGACTGTCTCAATCTCGCGAAAAGCGATCGCCAGGGAACAAGTGGCGTTGCAATCGGTCAATCGACAAACATCGGGCAAAATCAGAATTGCCGCTTGAGCCGCCAAGGGCCGCGTCCAGTCCCTACACGCTTAGATTCTCCAACTGGCCACCGGGATCGATAATTACAGCAT
>CAYTJN010000069.1:0-20451 GCA_964438125.1 uncultured Occallatibacter sp. | reverse complement strand
ACGCGCAGATCTCCAGCAAGCGATGCCAGTCCGCGTTATTCCTCGCAAGGCGCGACACCTCCAGTCCCATTACGATTCCCGCGCGGCCCAGGCTCACCTCAGCAACCAGGTGCTGGAAGCCCTCACGCCAAGCCGCCGAAGCGCCCGACTCACCTTGATCGCTGTCTACCACGATGATCTGATCCTCGTGCCAGCCGAGCGCCACGGCGCGACCGCGCAAGCGCAAAGCGTATTGACGCTTTGTGCTCTCCACGTTCTCGATGACTTGCCGCATGGACGACTGTCGAACATACAGATAGGCGCCTCGTTCGAGATGATGAGGCTGCACTTTCAAGGAATCGCTCATGGTGTCGCTCCTCGGGGCTCAGCGTTCATAGCCATGGCTGCGAAGATATGAATAACGGCTCTTGATTCTTTCGCCGTTGGGAAGTTCAACAACTCTTCAGGCCTCGGCTGCGGCGAACTCGCACCAACCGTAACTATCGCCTGTGCCCAACCCCACATGCCGCGACGAAGAAAGAGAAGAAGCCCCATCGAGCCTCGGCCGCTAGCGCATGACCGAGCGCGCCATTGCGAAGAGCTTCGTATTGCGACACAGCGTTCGCCAGCCACTCCGAACGCACTTCACCGAGTGTCAGCGCACGGTTTTTTTTACCGCAACTGCTCGCTCGATCGTCCTTGGGTGGATGTCGAGATCGAATTTCTTCCGGATCTGCTCGGCCAACTGGCGCGCTCGAATGGGCTCGCCCTCCATCCGTTTCTCTTGAATAAATGCCAGCACCGCGCCCCGCATCTTGTGCGGACCTTGTGGACCCCGTTTCCTGGGCACCAATCCGGCGATTCCCGCTTCCTCGAAGCTGGCTCTTGTCTGATAGTAGGTCGGTCTCGACACGCCGTACTCTTCTGTCGCACTGGTCACCGACGCGTTCTCCACAGATACGCGGCGCAGCATCTCGTACTTGACCTGCACGAGGTCGTGCGGATCGAAGAACTCGCCATCGTGGAACTTCGGATCCTGGACTTTCTCGGGGGCCAGATTCAGCGTGCCCTCCTCGACGAGGGCACGGGCTTTGGCCTGCTTGCTGTCGCTTTTGGCGGACACCGGAATCTCCGCGGATCGGCCTGCCGATCGTACCAATAATTATGCCGCACTTGCAGCAAATGTCAAGAATGAATCTTATTGCATACTTTGATTCATACGGGTATATACCTACACGCTCCGCGGTATTCCTGCCACGCAGCGGCGTATTTTTGCTTACACACGCGGCGAAATTTACCTTACGTTTCACTTGCGCCCCTCCGGCACATCGCGCCAACAGAGCCGATCCAATAAGCGGAGAAGTTCCAGCAAGTCCGTTACCCGGAAAAGCGCCCGTTGCTCGCCAAGAACGATCTCGGGATCGGGGGCCATAACATCCGTCCATTGCGGCCGAACCGCGTAAACTGCCCCATCGTCCGCCTTCAGCAACAAGGTCATCCCATAACGGTTATACCGCTCACCAACGCACGGTAGCTGCTGCCCTCTGAGTGGATGAAAAGGATGTGTCACTCGCACAAAACGTGTCCCTGCGATCGGAGTCTGTGCATTCTTGGGTGAGGTACAAGCGGCTTGAGCGAGGACGATTTATCTGGCCGCAGGCTACCGAAGGAACCGTCTGTCTGAGTCGCGCTCAGTTGTCGATGTTGCTGGAAGGCATCGATTGGCGTCGTCCGCAGAGGACATGGGCGCCGCAGATCGCGGTGTGAGTTATACGCGTGATTCCCCTGTATTCATGCGGCTTTTGTTGATGCATTCCGATCGATCTTATGACATACTGCGGTCATGGTTCCTGCTTCCTTGCCCGACCTCAATGGGCTCGATCTTGAAGCGATGAAGGCGCTGGTGCTCGCCAAGCACGGCAAGTCCATCAAGCATTACAAGGAACTCACATCAAGCGCACACGAGATCGAACATCTGAAGCTGATCATCGAGAAGTACCGGCGGATGATCTGCCGAAACACGGGAATCAGAGAATCGTCCGCCCGCATCCAGCTTTGCGTGCCAGATGCCAGTACGTTCGCAACGCTCCGGTTCGTAGGCATATTTTGGCAGACATTTGATGCTTGGTCAATGAAGACCGCATAAGGAAAGCATCGAAATCGGGAACAGTCAGTCTCTAAGCAGCACTATTCTCAAGTCGTTGGTGCCGGGCTGCGGCCCTCTATCCTTCGAGCAACAAGAGCCTTGCGGGGTCAAGTCTCAACCGCCACGGCTGCGGGTTCGCGCTGAGCGTATGCCAAAGATCCTTGGGAACATCGGCCTGCAAATGAGGCGCATCACCAGGCTGAGGCGTTGCGTGCAATCGCAGATAAAGCGTCATCTCATGAGGAGCCTCGCTGGTCGCGAGCAGCCAGCAAGGAAATGTGTTCTCCCCATCCTCTACGGAATTGAATGCTATCTGATGCGAGCGGATCCCGGCATGAGTCAAACCATTGGGGACAGGTTTAGCCGTCCGCAGTTCACAGTTCCATGCATCTATCGCAATACGATCGGTAGCCACGTGGCGGGCAGCAGCGACGTTCTTGCATCCTGTGAGCCGCGCCGCTGCGACGGTCCGCGGACTCTCGAAGAGTTGATGCTTGGGACCGCTGGCAATTACTTTTCCGCTGTCCAGCACAAGAAGATCAGTGCAAAAGCGGAATGCCTCCTCCATATCGTGGGTCACAAAGATCACCGCGCCGTTGTAGGCGGCCAGTGTCTCGCGAAGCTGCTCTTCCGTTTGTCGCCGCAAATGCGGATCGAGCGCCGCAAACGGCTCATCGAAAAGCAGCGCGTCAGGCTCGATAGCCATACACCTCGCAATAGCTACGCGTTGCCGCTGTCCACCTGAAATCTCCGCCGGATAGCGATTGGCAAGTTCTGAAATGTGCATCCGATCAAGATGCTGAAGAACGACCGCCTCCCGTTCTCGCTTCGGCAACCTGCTCAATCCGAAGCCGATGTTTTCTTTCACCGTCATCCGCGGGAACAGCGCGTAGTCTTGAAAAACAACTCCGATCTTTCGCTGTGCAGCAGAAATCTTCTGGTCAGTTGCGCTGTCGTAAAGAACGCGGTCGTTGAGAACAATGCGCCCGCGATCAGGTGCGGTGATACCGGCAATCATGCGAAGCGTCATGGATTTCCCCGCACCAGATGCACCCAATAATCCAAGCGCGCCCCTGCCCGCGCTGAATCCAACTTCAAGATTGAAGGTTTCTAACGCTTTTTCTACTCTTATCTCCAGCGATGCGGAACACTCTGACGCGTTTGTGCTTCGTGGCAATTGCATCGGCAGAGTTCGATCAGGGATCGGTGGCGAGATTTTCTCATCAAGTATCGCCTTTTTGGTTTTAGTCTCCCAGTGAAGCAAGCGAATGATGGCCAGCGACAGAAGAATGATCAGACTCACCCACAAGCGAGCCACGTGCATGTCGCCGCCTTCGGCTGCGGAAAAGATAGCCATCGGCATCGTCTGGGTGCGGCCCGGAATGTTTCCGGCCAGCATGAGCGTTGCGCCAAACTCACCCAGCGCACGCGCAAAAGCTAGAACAGTTCCGGCCAACACACCCGGCGCAGCCATCGGCAGCAACACTCTGCGAAAAACTCGCCACTCCGAAGCTCCGAGCGTGCGGGCGGCATCGAGAAGATTTGGATTTACCTGCTCAAATGCGCCGAGAGTGGTGCGATACATCAGCGGAAAAGCAACAACGGTCGCGGCAATCACCGTAGCTGGCCACGAGAACACAATCACGATGCCAATCTGTTCCAGTGCATGGCCGATGAGGCTGCGTCTTCCGAGCAGCAGCAGCAGAATGAAACCGACAACAGTCGGAGGGAGAACCAATGGAAGCGTAAGAATGCCGTCGATCCATACGCGAAGAGCGCGAAGGTTGCCGTGTGCGCCGTACATCAGCCTCGCAGCCAACATACCCAGAAAGAACGTCGCCACTGTCGCCACAAAAGTTGTGGCCAGCGAGATCCACAGCGGAGAATAATCGATCGGCAGTGTCACGGTGCTGCTATTGTAAACCCTCGATTCCGGAAGATTACTTGCGCGGCAGGGCTGGCGAGATAGTCGATGAAATTGCGCGCAGCCGATTCGTTTCGGCTTCCCTTCACCACCGCCGCTGGGTAGACGATGGGCCCGTGCGCCGCTTCCGGAGCGGAAGCGATCACGCGGACCTTGCGTGAGGTCATTGCGTCCGTTGCATAGACCAGCCCCGCGTCTGCGTTGCCAGTTTCGACATAAGTCAGTACCTGACGAACATCTTTTCCCAACACAAACTTTGCGTTGAGCCGATCCCAAAGGTTGAGATACAAAAGGGTCTCGCGCCCGTACTGGCCCGCCGGAACACTGGCCGGGTCACCCAGCGCAATCATCCTGACAGACTTGTCCATTAACCCCTGAAAGTCATGAAGCTTCGAGTCAAGAGGCGCAATGAGGACCAAGGTATTTTTCAGCAGGTTGCGGCGCGTGCGAGCAACGATGAGACCCTTGGATGTCAAATCGTCCATAGGCTTGGCCGCTGCTGAGAAGAAGATGTCCACCGGCGCGCCTTGTTCAATCTGTGCTGCAAGGGTTCCAGACGAACCGAAATTATTGGCAAAAGCAGTATTGACGTGGATCTGTTTGTAGGCAATCTCTGTCTGAACTATCGCATCCTTCACGCTGGCCGCCGCCGAGACGGTCAGTTCCGTCTGCGCTGAACCAGTGCCCACGGAGAGCAAGGCCGCGAGCGTGACAAACACGGCGAGTCTGTAAAACGGCACTCGATCTCCGCCAGCATCTGAATTCATCTCTTCTCCCAAGTTTGATCCAGAGCGGTTGCTCGCTCTTAGTCTCATCCCACTCGATTCAACTAGGCAGACGCGATCAGAAGGCGAAGCGGCTTCCGATTGTCGGAGCTAGGTTGTTGTCGCTTAGAAAGGGAACGCCGGGACCATGAGGAATGGCGATGTCCAAGCCGCCGCTCACGAACGAATACGCAACTCCGCCAAAAGAATCGAAGCGCTTTGTGAAGTGATGATCCAAGTAGATCGAACCCTCGTTGAGGGTGCCCGCGCAGGATGCGCGGAATCCGGCTGCCGCCGAGCAGGTGGGCGGAACGCGGAAATCGTTCTGGCGCTGTTGATACCAGGCGAAAGTGACGTCAGTCTTTTTACGGTAGGTGTACTTCGCGCCTGTCCACCAGATCTGCACCAACTTTTCGGAATCAAGATTGTTGTCTTCGACTCCGCTCATAATGTAACCGCCCTGGTCCGAGGCGCCAACACCCAACGGGTTCGCCGGGTTATTCTGCCAGATGTATTCGTAGCCGGTAAAAACCTTGAACAAATCCGACGAGTACTTGGCAGCGGCCATCATTGCGTTGTTATCGGTCACGATGCCATAAACGGTGTTAGTCGTGTCGATCAGATTGGGCCCAAGACCTTCCCCTCCGTTGATGGCGTTTGTATTGATGCTGTCCGTGGTCGACTGATAAGGAGCGGCCGGACTCTGAGGCCCCAGCAGGGGGTTTAACACGCTGATCGCCTGGTTGTAATGTTGGAAGACGAGGTCGCCTGAGAACTTGCTATAGGCTCCGCCGAGGTCAAATCCATAGGCGTTGTTATGCGCCGCTTCCGGTTTACAGGTAGCGGCAGTCCAGCCTTTGGTGCCCGAGTAACAGCCGGCAGATCCGTCGGCGAATTTATACATCGCTCCGAAATGAACTGAACCGTAGGCGAGGCGATACTTCAAAGCGTCGTCCCAACGGCTGTCTTCGGTGTCGCCGCCGCCGGCCATCGTGCCGTTATACCCGATGTAGGAAAAGGCATAGGCGCCGCTGGCCGGATCGTAAAGCAGCATGGCATCGGTACCGAGAGAGCGCTGACGACCGAAGGTTAGCTCGCCGAAGTGCGTGGACGAAATGCCGCCGTAGTATTGGTCATTGAAAGGTTGGCCCGCGCGCGCGCCGTCGATGGCTATCGAATAGCTGCTCCGGGGAAGACCGTTGTTGATGGTGTCGGTGGCTGAGGCATTGGCAAGCAGGCCGGACTGCGGATTGATGCCAGTGGAAGCGTTGAACACAACGGACCAGCCATGCGCAAACTCTTCCTTGCCCCTGATGCCCAGACCCGTCTGCTGCAGGTTGTTCGGTGCGATGAGGAATCGATGTTGATAGCCGTTTCGGTTCACCAGAGACTCGCCTTCATAGTTGTAGCCGTTTTCCGGCAAGCCGTGGCTGACCCAACCGACGCCGGCGTCATACGCGCCGTAAAGCGTGATGCCGTGCCAGGTCAGCGCGCAATCGGTGGTGGCGAAATCGTGGCCGCTCGTGCAGGGGTCCGGGGTCTTCGGCTGCGTCTTAGTGTCGACAGTGGCGCCCTGACCGAACGCCAGCGTCGATGAGAAGCAGAGAATCACCGCAGCAAAAAACAACTTCGCCTTGCTCATATTTCCTCCCAAAAAAGATAATGAGTGCTTAGTAGATGTAATTTAACCACGACAGAGACGTGGTTACAATAAGGAACGCATAAAGAATCGCAGCAATTCCCGATAGCCGCAAGAATAATAAAGGCGAGGGTCTGGGACGAGGACGGGAGATTTCGAAAAAATGGGATCGATGAAAGCACAGGCTGGTGCAAGGCACCCAGAAAGCGTGGTTCCTTGGGAAGCCTTGCGGCGCATGCGCGGCAAGGCAGTTACAGGGAAGACCGTCTAAACGCCTATCATTACGTTTGACGCCTTCACTATTGCGCTGACTTTGTCGCCTTGCATCAGACCGAGCGCGTGCACGCTCTCCTTGGTGATCGACGCAATGACGGTGGCGCCACCGGTTAGTCTGATAGCGACCTCGCTGTTGACAGTTCCGTCATGGAAACTTGTTACTTCGCCGCCTAAGACATTGCGGGCGCTCAACTTGACGCCGTCGATGCCCTTGCCGACTATCACCTCGTTGGCTTTAATGATCGCGTAGGCTGTCTTGCCCTCTACAAGGCTCAATGAATCAATGCTCGAGTTCGTAATAACAGAGACGACGTGCTCCCCACCCGTCAACGCAACAACAACCTCAGCGTTGACAGCTCCCTTGGTGACCTTCAGCACCTTACCTTCCAACATATTCCTCGCACTGATCTTCATTCGTCTCCTCCGGTCGATTGCCAGGTTGGCGGCACTGAACATCAGTCTTCCGCTCGTGGAATAACAGTAACATACACCGCATGAACTGCACAGGATCAGACCCGTTTATTCAGTGTCGGCCGATTCTGGTTCGAACAGCCTGCGCGAGACTGCTCTGAGGAATCGAAGTCGGGAACGAAAAGTTTAATGTCTAGAACTCGACTTCCAACCTATACACATCAGCGAGGTAGAATTAGTTCTACTCGATAACTGAGAGTCACTTATCTGGCTATCTATCTTGAGTTAGTCGAACTCCATAGTGGATTTGCATCTGCCCCGAGTATCTTTTGAATCGCTGGCGCCAGTTCTTCTGATGCGGTGTTTTTGTTGACATAGGCAGTTGCGCCGGCTTGCAGACATCGCGACGCATATTGGTTTTCAGGCTGCACACTCACCATGATCACAGGAAGGAGGGGATAGATATGCTTTACATCCTTCAGCACCTCCATCCCACTGCGTCCAGGCATATTGATGTCAAGCAACAATACGTCATGTCGCAATCTGAGCAGCTCGGTCAGCACCTCATCCCCGTCGCAGGCTTCAGAAATGCGAGCGTCAACAAATGCGTCAGCCAAAATCTCTCTCAGGCCGCGCCGAACGTTCGCATGATCATCTGCAATTAGGATCTTCACTTCATATTCGATTCTCGGCCTTGACTTCGACCTGAAGCTATAATAATAAGGTCTGGAAGGAATTGTAATCAGCGATGACCGTTATTGCTGTAGGGGTTGCCCCTCTGCTTTGTAGGGGAATTTTTACACAAACAGTTAAACCTATTCGATAAGGTTATTTGTCATTGCGTAGCGCGTGAGTTCGGCATTGCTCTTCATTTGCATCTTTTCCATAATGCGTGCTCGATAGCTGCTGATTGTTTTAACGCTGACATGCAGCCTGTCAGCAATTTCCGTCAATGGGACACCGCCGGCAATCATCCTCATCACTTCGTGCTCCCGGTCTGAAAGCGACTCATGCACGAGCTTATCAATTGGCTCGTCCAAGTTGGCAATCAGGGCCTCAGCGAGGCTCGAACTGATATATCGACCACCACTCATGATCTTTCTGGTCGCTGCCGCCAACTCTTCCACAGCGCTATCCTTATTGATATAGGCGGCGGCACCGGCTCGCAGGCAGCGCACAGCGTACTGGTCTTCGGGATGGCAACTCAAGATGATCACCGGCAACCGAGGGTATGTGCGCTTTACATCCCGCAATACATCGATTCCGCTGCGCCCGGGCATATTGATATCTAACACCAGCAGAGCGGCCGGACTATCTCCCAGGTGATTTAGCACCTCATCGCCGTTGCCGGCTTCGGCAAAACTCGCGCCGGGAATAGCATCAGTGAGGATTTCTCTCAAGCCGCGGCGTACGACAGCATGGTCATCCGCGATCAGGATGTGCATATTCGTTCCTCTCAGTCCGTGGAATATCGACCGGGACGCGGACTATGACCGTCGTCCCCTTTCCGAGTGAGCTGGAGATCTGTACATCGCCTCCACAGAACTGCGCTCGTTCTTTCATACCTAGAAGTCCTAAAGAACCCAGGGCGGTCAGTGTGCCGCCGTCATGGAAGCCGATTCCGTCATCCGCCACGGTTAGTAAGATGTTTTCGTCTTCCTGACATAGGTCAACCCGTACCGTCTTGGCCTGAGCATGCCGAATCACGTTGGTTAGACACTCTTGAAAGATTCGGAAGGTCGCGGTGGCTCGGTCACCGTCCAAGTGCAGATCAACACGTGGAACCGAGACCTCGCAGTCGATTCCATTCCGCGAGGCAAACTCGCTGGCCTGCCATTCAATCGCTGCCGCCAAGCCAAGGTCGTCCAATACCCCTGGGCGAAGCCCGCTACAAATTGAGCGCACTGCCTTCACACCATCATTGATCGATAGGATCGATTCTTTTAGTCGGGAAAGAACCTCACCCTGGGAATCGGGCAGATGACGAGTCATCCAAGTCAAATCCATTTTGATCGAGGTCAGGATTTGGCCAATTTGATCATGCAGGTCGCGAGCGACCCTCTTGCGATCCTCTTCGCGTACACATTGCAAGCGTTCAGCCAGCGCCCGCAGTTGCTCCCGCTGCAACACGAGCGACTCCTCTGCGTGTTTGCGTTCAGTAATGTCGCTATTGACTACCAGCACGCGCGGTGGTTGGCCGCGTGTGCCCCATTGCAATGCCCAACGGCCAGCCACTGTCACGCGACGGCCGTCATGAGCAGTCTTGATGAGGTCTCCCTCCCAGTGTCCAACCTTCGTCAGTTGATCTGTAATCTCGGTGAACGGCCGTGGGAACTCGGTGCAGAGCATTTCGTGAGCGATCTTGCCTGCAGCCTGATCTTTGGAGTACCCAAACATTGCCTCCGCTCCGCGGCTCCAAAACATGACCTTTCCTTCGATGTCGATCACAAAGACTGAGTCCTGAGTGAGGTCGAGGAGGGCAGCCTGCTGCGCTGTCTCCATCTGCTCCTGCCGTCTCTTGGCGACGTCGCGAAAGACCAGCACGACACCTATGACTTCTCCTTTGGCGGCGAAAATTGGCGCGGCACTGTGCTCGACCGCAATCTCACGACCATCTCTTGTGACCAGATCCACATGGTTGGCCACAGCCAAAACCTTCTTCTCTTTGAGCACGCGGAGCACTTCATTGTCCGCCGTCGCACCTGATGTTTCATTGATGAGTCTGAGCACATTCCCGATCGGTTGGTTTAAAGCCTCCTCTTGTTGCCATCCGGTCAAAGCGGCTGCGATGGGGTTGAGGAAGGTGACTCGAGATTCGCTGTCGGTTGAGATAACCGCCTCTCCAATGCTGCCCAGCGTGGCAGTCCATCGCTCCTCGCTCTGCAATAACTTGGTGCCCAGTTTTTCAACGTGGTATCGAGTGAATAGGGCAAGGAAAACCCCGAACCCGACACCCAAACCAAGGCAACTTGTCATCATGAGCGTCCATCGCATGTGCGCGGCTTGAACGCGCTCGATACGGAACCCTTCTTCCACACTTTGAAAAGCTGCGATCTGCTCTCGCAGAGAATCAATGATGCGCTTTCTCTGCTGGTTCTCGATGAGAGTGGGATCGGCTTTTCCCGCACGTCGAAGAGCGATGACACGACCATCGTAGTCCTCGGATTCGCGATAGCCTGTATAGATCTGCATCAGCCGCTGCTGCTGTGAAGGACTGTCATCAACCAACTGGTACAAGGCCTGGAATTCTGGATCGAATTGCTTCGTGCCCTCCAGGTATGTAGGAAGGAAACTCTCGTCCCCAGTTATGATGTACCCGCGCTTCGCGGATTCCATGTCGACCAGCAGCTTGAGAAGATGTCCAGATTGATCGAGAACCCGGTCGGTGTGATCAATCCACTGCATGGATTTGTTCAAGTCGAAGGTTTCCCACAAAAGCAATCCGGCAAGAGCCCCGGTGACCACAACAGGAACTACGATCACTCGGCGTAGTAACGATTTGAATTTCGTGTACTCCATCGCAGTCAAATACTCCTGTCGGATGATGAACCGAGTAATGTTTCTTTTTCACCTTGTGTCAGAACGATTCTTTGAGCGGTTTTTAGCGAAGCGAGCATTTTCTGACCTATCGAGAAACTCCCAGTGAGTTTCAACTAATTGCGCGCAATCGCCTCCGCTGGCCTTAACGGGAGAAGCCGCAACGAGGACAGGCTCAAAGCCGTTATCAACCCGTTGTTGAGCAAATCACAGAACTCTCAGACAAACTGTCCGAGTTTCATTGAAACAAACTGAAGGCACGCCCCTCCTAGAGTCTCACAAACCAGGGCTGAGGACAGTTCAATATAGCTCACTGGAACAAATCAGATCTATTTAAACCTTGGAGGGTTATATCCATGTACGGCGCAAACACTTATGAACGCGACGGATGCTTATCTCCCTATCAGAACTGCATTTCGTTCTCAACACAGACGAGTAGGTTGTACACCCGACTTCCGGGGAACGGTGTTGGCTGTTGTCAAACGCTGTATTGCAAGCCCTGTACGAAATTGACCAGCGGATCGCTCTATCAATCGTCATACTTGCCGAAGTTCCCTGTGACGTCCTCAAGGGGAAATACAAATGTCAAAGCCTCTTGCAACAATTCTGATTGTCGACGACGAGTACTCCATTCGAGAGTCGCTGTCGCGTGTACTGGCTGAGATAGGCTATTGGGTTCGCTCAGCGGAGGATGGGTTCTGCGCACTGCGCGAGATTCGGCATCAGACTCCCGACCTGCTTCTTTCAGAACTCAACATGCCGAACATGTCCGGTTTCGAGTTGCTTTCGGTCATGCGGCGCCGCTTTCCGGCAACCAGGACCATCGCAATGAGCGGCTCGTGCTCCAATGATGAGGCGCCTTCCGGCTTCACGGCTGACGCATTCTATGATAAGGCCCACAGCCTCGGTTCTTTGGCGAAGATCATCAGAGAATTGGCCATTCCTGCGCGAGTGCGGACACCTGCCCACAATTCAGCCGCCCTGGCACCCCTTTGGATTCGGCGAAACGGGAGCGATGCCGGTAAGCCTTACATCACGATTTCTTGTCCTGAGTGCCTGCGGACCTTCAACCAGCGTATCGACGATTCTCGTAGCCTCATTCGAGAAGCACGCTGTGTCCATTGCCTGACCGCTGTTCATTACGCAATCGTAGAACCGGTCAATCGATCGTCGACACAGCCTGCTCGAGAGGCAGCCCGCGAGCAACGCCAGTTGCCTAGGCCCCAGCTACTCAAACCGGTAATGGAGAGGATTTGAATCATGCATACCATCGCTCAATCGCAGATGCTTCTACGCGCGCGAACCGAACTGCCAGACGGTCTTAAAGTGGCGACAGAAGAGTTCCAGGACAATTGGAGTTTGGTACGGTCAGTTAATGCGCTCCGCATGGGAAAACAGATCATTATGCGCGGATGGATTTTTGTTAGCGGTGCTGATGGATTGCGGCGGAGCGGCGTGGGAGATACATCGCAGGAAGCAATTGGCAGCGCACTCAAATTGGCACTTCGGCGCTTGAGTCCGCAGGTCAATGCAGCGGAAGTGGCGCACATTGAGTTGACTGAATATCCTTGGTTTTTTCTGGCCAGGGTTAAAGTTCTTCCCTACTGCATTCATAAGAGCGGAGTTTCACCAAATTTTTTGTGACGCCTAGGCCGTTCCGTAGCCTTGCCGTCAGAGCCGTTTTTACGTCTGCACTCCACCCGATAACCTCCATAGCCCGCTCTTGCCGCGCCGATGAACTCGTATAAGTAAGGGTAGACAGAAAAGCGAACAACGCAGTCGACCGGTAATTCATCCAGTTTGCGGAGTCTGCAACGTTATCCAGTAATATCGACGCCAACAAAACGTGCAGCGCACTGGGCGCAATGCAAACATGGCCAGCAGGCCATCGACTGAGCGCAACTCCGCTTGTTTGAATTTCACAGAATTGCAGCAGGGACATTTTCGTCGCATCCAAAGCGGATGTGGTAGCCAATCTGGCCAATTTCGGCTTGCGCTGCTCATATTGACCTTCCCACTTAGTCGCAATCACGCGCGAACTAAAGTGTGTGTCTGCCCGACTCAGGCTCGCACTTGCCGTTCCTGCACCCTCGAAATTGTGCCTATTTTCAGTCGTCGAATTTCGGAAGGTTACCCGTAATCACGCGTTAAGGTTGATGCGTCGTTCCGGAAGTGGCTTGACCGGGTCGTGTAATATCCATTCTAGATGAATTGCCTGTGGACTCCTGTTTCTCGGTTGGGATCTCGGTTCCTCGGGGGAAGATGAGAATCTGGATTCCCCCCCCATCCGCGTCCTGGTTTGCGGCAGCCTGTTTGCCGAGGCCAATGGTTTTGAGTTGGCTATCATCGAAGCCAAAGTTTTCAACCAGATAGTCGCGCACTGCCTTAGCCCTTGTCTCGGTCAGCACCAGATCCTTCTGAGCATCGCCTTCCATACTTGTAGAAGCAACCACTACGGCGACTCCGAATTGATTCTGCGCCAAAAACTCTCCCGCCGCATTTAAGGATTTCTGGTTCCGCAATTTGATCGCATCGCGACCTCCGAAGAGTTCTTTGGCAGTAAAGCTGAATTCCTTCTGTGGCGCACCGGCTGGCAACGCGCCTATTTCGTTTGCAGAGAGATCGGCTGCGTCTTCATACCCCCGTTTCTTGAAATACCCACTCAATAGGAAATTATGTTTCAGGGCCTCCATATTTTCCCGAAAGTCTGTAACTCCGGTCTGTGCCTGAACCATCGTGGTCTGCAATGTGGCAGTCGTTTGCGCCAAGTTGTTATATAGCTGCTTATCGTTGACCAATGCACCCACAGTACCTTGACCCGAATCGATTTTGGTGCTCACCGAATTCAGATGTGCCGTTAATAAAGTGGCGTTGCTGATGGCCTGCTGGCTGCTGTCCAATATGCCACTCGTTTTCTTGAAGAGATCCGACATCTCAAGCGGCGGTTCACTCTGAATAATTTCACCATTCTGAACCTCGGCCTGCCCGGCAGATCCAAACGAAATGGCAACGAATTGATTGCCCAATACGCCGGCAGTCTCTATCGAGGCCACTGAGTCATGCTTGATGATTTCGTGTGTTGATCTTTCGAGGTCCATCACGACAGTGACTTGCCCCCCTGGCTTGTGCGGTAGCTCGATGCTTTCCACGGTTCCGCTGTGAACGCCGCCCACTTGGACGTCCGCTCCAGTAGTCAAGCCCGCAACGTTGTCAAACTGCGCCTTCAATTTGTACGTAGCGCTAAACAAATATTCTTTGCTTCCAATGACAAAAACTCCTACCGCGAGAATCGCCAGTGTCAATACGATAAATGCGCCCAACCGAGCTACCTTCGACACATATCCTCCTATGACTGCTTTAGAAACTCCTTCACAAACCCTATGTCCGATTGCTGAAGTTCTTCGAACGTTCCCTCAATTACAACATTCCCATGATTCAGCAGTGTAAGACGGTTAGAAATCGTTCTAGCGCTGTGAAGATCGTGAGTTACTACGATGGATGCCATCTGATGTTCCCGCTGGAGCTTAAGAATCAAATCGTCGATTTCTCCGGAGCTTATCGGATCAAGTCCGGCCGTAGGCTCGTCGAGAAGCAGAATCTCGGGGTCGAGTACTAAAGCACGAGCTAATCCCACCCGCTTCTGCATGCCGCCTGAAATGTCGGATGGCATCTTTCCTGAAGCTGCCTCCATTCCTACCTCAGCCAGCAATCGTTGGACTATGTCCTCACGCCGGGACATTGACATGTCTTCCCGATGATGTTTGAGGGGAAACGCTATGTTCTCCGCGACCGTTAATGAATCGTAAAGTGCTGCATGCTGAAAGAGAAATCCCATCTTTTTTCGAACTTCGCCCATTTGATCCAGACCGAGACCGGACATGTCCAGCCCATGAATACAAACCGATCCGGAGTCTGGCGTTTCAAGACCAATGATGATCCTCAGCAAAACGCTCTTCCCAGTCCCACTGCGACCCAGAACAGCCAAGGTCTCCCCCCGGTTAACACTCAGATTGATTCCATTTAGAACCATGTTGCTTCCAAAGCTCTTATGCGCGTCCTCAACAGCGAGGATCGGTGAGGGTATTCCGCTGTCCGCGTATTCTTGTTTCGTCGTTATGTCATAGCATGTGGCCATTGTTTTCTCACAAATAAGTGGGTCAATCGTTGGGGATTAAGGAAAAACGACGAGGATAAACTTTACGAGTACCACATCTGCAAGGATTACGAAGAGCGATGCGAGGACCACTGACCGAGTGGCGGCCCGGCCCACACCTGCAGCACCTCCGCGTGTCCGCATTCCCTGATAGCACGCTATAAGCCCGATAATCAACCCATATACCGCAGTCTTGAACGTGGGCGGCAGGAATGCGTTAAAGGTTGCACCATGGAAGCCGCTTTCGATGAATTGATGAAACGAGAGCGGCTCGACAAGAGTCTGTGCGAACCAACCTGTCAATAGTCCGCAAGCGTCCGCGGCGATAGTTAACAGTGGCAGCATCAGAATGCAAGCAAGAATCCTAGTTGCCGCCAATAGCCTATAGGGATTGACGGCGGAGGCCTCGATAGCATCAATTTGCTCAGTCACCTTCATTGAGGCCAGTTCGGCGCCAATTCCTGCGCCCACCCGTCCGCTCACGATGAGGCCAGTCATGATCGGACCCATGACTTGGATAACAGAGTAGACCAGAGTCGCCGGAAACATCGATTTGGCGCCGAACCGGCTCAGGCTATATCGAGCCTCCATGGAGATCACAACGCCAATCGCTGCGCCTGCCAAGGCTACCAAAGGTAATGACATAGAGCCGACTTCGTCTAGCTGGCGAATCAGTTCCTCTACTTCAAAAGGAGGTGTCACCGCGGCCCTGACTACCTTCCATGAAAAGACGCCAAGCCCTCCAAACCACTCGAAAATTTCGTTGACGAGCCTTAGGACGGATCCTGCCGCTGACAGCACAATTCCGCCGCCCTGCCCCGAATGAGAAGGGAGCATGTCTGCAACTTCAGTGGATTCGTAGTTAGTCACTTGTTCGGCCCTTGAACCAAAGATCCATGCCTATTGTTTAGATGCATGCGATGAAGCAGGGAGTGTGGCCCACTATAGAAAAATTCCAGCGAGATGTTGCTGCCGGCATATGCCAACAGACTGTAGTTCCCCGCGCGGAACGCATCCTTGGCACCGAAGCGATCGGGGTACCACCCATAAACCGCAGCCATTGAACCCGCATACGGCGCGACAAGTGCGGGCAATGAAAAGACACGACGGCCGTCTTCGCCGCGGCGCGCTGTCAAGGTCGAAAGCACGGCGTGTCTCACCCGCGGCCCTATGCCGGAGCAATCGCAGCGGTAATACAACGTATCTTCCTTCAAAGCTTCTGCCAATCCATAACGGGTTGTTGTTCCTATAGCGGCAATTCCGAAATCGGATCCAAATCGCCTTGAATAGCCTTCAAAACCCTGACTCCACTCTGGAGGCGCATTACTTATCTGGTTGATGCCGGCAGCAATCCCAGCACCGACCAGGGGATAGGGTCCGACTGCGTCAAACACATAGTTGTACAGTGTAATTCTCTGCGTAGGACGCCTGTAATCGGGGTCTGACTGACTTAACGATCCACTCGTCAGACTCTTGAAGGAGTCTTCCGGAGAGGGAGTGACTTGCGATCCCGCGGTCAGTGTAAGGCCCGAAAGAATTGCGAGACTCGTGAGAAATATTGTTACTAAATGGGATCTTATGCCAAATGGTTTTTCGTTCGATCGAAAACCTTGGCAGGCTGTCCTGTCAGTGCGACGGTCATCCACCCATTGAAAAATTCGACTTTGAATGGCCAGGATCAAGATTAGTTCTCCAATCGCCATCGCGTTCTTCGCAACGGCAAGATACAACGACTTCCGGGCATCTCTAATGATCTTTTCAGAGTTGGAATCCGAAAGATGGTCAGATTAGCTCGAAGGGACTCTTTGGCTGTATTGGCAGCTTTTTTGGCAATGTTGGCAGCTATTGTCTATGCGCGTGAACAACAAACCGTTCCGGAGCTGAGCCTATATAGTGAAATGGGTAGCAAGTTACGAGGGTCAAAGTGGATTCGGTTCCAGGCGAGACAATGGCACCATCGCTCGGGTCGGTTATTTGTATCCAATCTACATCGTATCGGGTAACACCAGCAGCAGTTCGAATCTGAATTTCATCCTTCGCACGAATATCTTGTAGTCGATGAAAATAGGTATCGCGGTGCCCTGCGATTCCAACATTTCCAGGGTCTCCCGGCAGTGCCGTGCCTTCCATATGCCCTACGCCATGCTCAAGAGTCTGCCATCCAGTTCCCTCTAGAATCGCGACCGATAACCCAATCCTGGGAATCTCAATGCGGCCAAGGACATCTCCCTTCTTCATCGCTTGCTTGGGCGGCGCTGCTAAGTGCGCTTTCTGCCCCTGAATCTGCTTTTCCAAGTTCATTTCGGCGCGTTCCTGATAGGTCTTCGCATCAAGCAATGTAAGGCCAACATACGAAAGCGCGAGAACGCCACAAATTAGTAACACCAGCCCAATCCAACGAATGCATCGTTGACCGCGGCTCTCGAAGATCTGTTGGTCACTTATGGAAATCATGGTGAATGGCCTCTGATTGCGCTGGCGGCCCCAATGGAAGGAAGTAGCCGTTACGAGTACGAACAGATAACCGCCCGTGTTCGCCGGCGCTAGCCCGCACATTAACGACCCGGTATCCAGTATCCATTCCTCCAATTGATGGAATATAGCCTAGCGTGTACTGATTTCGAATATCGCGTGCAATCTTCTCGCAGATTGACGATATCTCTTTCGACGACCCAGGGAAAAATGCTTCCCCGCCCGTCTCCTTCGCAAACCGCCTGAGGACTCCTGGGTTTTGATCCCCATCCTGTTCATCGAAGATACCGACTGCATAGATACCTGCGTTGGAATGTTTTGTCATTTCGATCACCTGGACCAGACTGTGCGCACTCGCGTTGTCCCCACCGTCGCTGATCACAATGAGAACTTTCTTGTCGCACTTGCTTTGCTTGAGATGGTCAAGGGCGGAGGCGATGGCATCATAGAGAGCCGTCTCACCGATCGCTTTGAAAGAGGACAGAGCAACCCGTAGCTGATCCATCCGGTCTGTGAATGGTATATCAGGTGGTAAACCATAAGAGACGTGCTCGTTGAAATTGACGATGAAGATCTGATCCTGAGGATTGCTTGATTGCGCGAATGACAATGCGGCCGCGATCACATCCGCCCGCTTTTGTCCCATGCTTCCGCTGTTGTCGATGACCAACCCGACGGCAACAGGAACATCTTCGTGGCTGAAGACTGTGATGAACTGTTGTAAGTGATTCTCATACACTTCAAAATCGTCTTTGGTCAGTCCGGAAACCAGCGCATTGTGACGGTCTACAACCGTCGCGCTTAAGATCACTAAGTTCGAATTCATCCGGATTGTATAATTGTCACTTGATCTGTCTTGCGGAAAAGAGGAGTTCTGCGACGACACCGCGCGAGTAAACGATACCGACAGACCCAATAAAAGCTGTAATGAAAATCGCGAGTTCAACCTAATCTTACCGTTGATCCAGAAAAGCCACGGGACAAACAATACGCTTGTTCTCTTGAGATATGGGTCGGAACGAGTCCCCTTCGTCATCAGACTTCCTTTTTCGTACTGTTCCGTAGTGGAACGTCGAACGCAAAGTCGGCTATATACTCCAGTTTGCACGAGAGAGGCGGCACTCGCGTACCGCCCATTCCCGGTTTGTCCCGGCCAACCCGAATGGCCCGGATAGATGCCTAGTACGATCGTGTTACCGACTTACACGGTTTTTTTGAATAACACCGGAAGCAAGAAACCTGCGCCTAAGAACATCATTCCGCACAGTCCAATCAAACCAAGATTGCTGGCGGTTTTTGGCAGAGAAGCAACCTCCACAGGTGTGGTGGGCGCGGTCACAGCGGCATCCGCGACGGGCGCGGGAGGCGCTTCAACAACTTTTGCAATATCCACCGTTTCTCCGTTTGGGTTAACTGCCTCGACGGTGGCTGCGGTCAGAGTTTCGATTGGAGCCGCTGCCTGCGTGATCGGGGTCAACAACACAATCTCATTTGTTTCCTTTGAAAGTTGGATAGCCTTGTCTTTGTCGTACACGAATTGCTCGCCCCACTCGCGCCCCGGATAAAACCATGCTTTCAGAGCCTCAGGCTCTCCGGCCGGCCGTTCCCGAAAGGTCATGACTGTCTTGTCGGTAGACTTCAAGCGAAAGTTGGGCATTGCGACGACTAGGGTGAACACGTGAGTCTCGTCCTGGCTCGAAATCTGGACGATGTGGCTGTACGCACCAGCATTCATCACCTTGAATACATAGGTACCGGCCGGTAATACCTGGGCTCCCGAGCCTCCAACTTCAACCGGAGCGCTGAAAGTGACGACTGACTTCCTATTGAAATCGTCGGCCCGTGCTTTCGGCGCGGCGAGTAAGCAAAGCACCGCAAGGCATAGTCCTGTTCCAATTCCTTTGAGTATTGTCATGTTTCTCCAGTACTACTCCGACTCACCGCACGGGGGTTGTTATGCATCCTCTTTATGTTGTCGGGTTCAAAAGAGATTGCACGCCGGAGATTCCGGCAGCCTTCTTATCCGTGGCGTGTACTGATTGAGAGTATTCTCCATCGAAGATCTATTAACTGACCCATATTGACCTCATCAGGGAAAGCTAGCGTAATGTGCGCCCGAACGGAATAGAAGACGAAAATCCGGAGACTTTCTTAGCATCTCGTTTCACTAATTGCAGTGACTTACATTGCTCAGACAGCCGTGAGTCAGGCGCTTAGTGTGAATTGTGTAAGGGCAGCCGACGTCACCCGCGAACGCGGGGGAAGACTGGTATCCGAATCCGCCGACCTTTATGGTAGCTGCTGTCGCTGGATTGTTCTTTACGGCTGCACACAGCATCCAACGCAATTCCAGCCATCGCGAAACCTTCAAGGAGGTTATCTATGCGCGGACTCAAAACATTATTCGGTTCAACGGCATTGCTGGCAGCCCTGGCCCTGGCGCCAGCGGCCAACGCTCAGATCGTAGTCGATATAGGCGTTCAACCTGTTTGTTCTTACGGGTACTACGGATACGCGCCTTACTCCTGCGCGCCGATGGGGTTTTACGGCCCTGGCTACTTCTACAATGGCATCTTCCTCGGTATGGGACCCTGGGGTGGTTGGGGCTATAGCCACGGATGGGGTGGGCACCGCTTCAGCGGTGAAGGCGGTGGAAGCTATCACGGCGGACCTGGCCGCGCGTCTTATCACGAGAATGGGAGAGGAACGTCTCGCGGCGGTGGTGCTTGATATCACAGCAACGGAGCTGGAATCCAGCCGTCGACACGTGGCGCGACAAACCGTGCTCCGGCAGCAAGGCCGGCCGCCGCATCTCATGCTGGAAATGCAGGACCTGGCGCATCACACTCCGCAGCTCCTCATAGCAGCGGCGGAGGGGGCGGAGCGGCCCACGGCGGTGGGCATCAAGGCGGAGGCGAGCACCGGTAGGTCTTGAAACAGCCAACTTTTACAACGCAGAGCGGCGAAGCTGAATGGCTTCGCCGCTTCTCATTTGGCACGATCCCTGGCCAAGGCCACGCAACGTTAGAGATTAGAGATTAGTCTTTTGATGCGGCTTTTTATTCGCGATCGAGCGGAATTCTGAATAAATGACAAATAGGGATATTTACTTGACGCCACCGACCCCAAGATATAGCGTTTTGGGCGATG